>DATFKQ010000001.1:0-49168 GCA_035268565.1 Desulfotignum sp.
CCATCACCAGATCGATCAGCTTTTCCGCTGATTTGCCCCGGGTCATGATATCGGCTGAGAGGATGAACATGGGCACGGCAATGAGTGCTGCAGGGCGGATGCCTGCCATCATCTGCTGAATGACAAACTGCATCTGGGACAGATCCCCATTGTACAGCAGATACACCCCGAGGGTCGCACCGGCAATCAAGGGAATTTTCATGGGAAACCCCAGCAGCAGTAACATGACCATCAGCAGAAAAATGGCCCCGGCAAAATGCTGGTTCAAAAACGCTGCAACGCTGAAGCTGGTATCCAGAACAGCCGTTGCAGTTGCTTGTGCCATTGTTTTTCCGGTGTCATCTTTCAGCATTGCGGTAATGGTGATTGTGCCGTCACTGAGAGTGCCGATATCCACTCCTTCAACCCCCCAGTTGCCGAAGTTGTTGATTTTTGCGTCCAGTTCAATCCGTTGGCCGTTCTTATCACGCAGGGTGACACTTACTTTTTGCCGTCTGTCCACACCTTCGGCATAGCCGTACACAAAAATGGTTGTTTTCTCGGCGATGACCGTTTCTTCAATGACCACAGTCACAGGATTGGATGCCAACAGAGGGGAAGCCGACAGGCAGCTGAGAAAAATCAGCAGGATTATTTTTTTGATCTGATGTTTCATCACCATACCCTACACCTCAACATCATTATCTGTGTCAGCGTATCCGTCTTTGACAGAGGTCGAAAGATAGATATCGCTTTGTGTCAGATTTTTCACCACTGTAAACGCATACTGCAATCCTGTCACAACAAACCCGATGGGAACCCACAGATAGATATAAAATACCGGCAGCCCCAGGGCCGGCAAGATCCGTCCGCTCTGGTATACCTCGACAATATAGCTGTAGGAATAAAACGACAGAAAGAACATGAACGCCGACGTTACCGCAGTCATGCCAATCATCAATGCTTTGCGGATTTTGGCAGGCATTACGTCGTATATGGCAGACATCCTGATATGCCGCCCATTGCGTGCGGCATAACTCAATCCTGCAAATGTCACCACAACGATAAATATCATGTTCAGCTCGTCGGTGAAGGTGATGGCACTGTTGAAAACATACCGGCTGATCACTGCGGCAATGGTATTGACAGTCATGGCGATCACGCCGAGAGCCAGCATGACCCCTTCAAACCTGCTGAGCAGTCCATCGATAAAATCAAGGGTTTTCAGTAACGGGTTGTGGCTTTTTCCTTCTGGTTCATCCATCTTTTCTCCAAAACAGCAAAATAGAGAACACATCTGGCGCCCGGGTGATTTTGCTGTTCTTTCCATTTTCAAGACTGTCTGCTGCTCCAAAGAGCAGCAGACAGTCGATTGCGGTATTATTCCGCGTTTTCTTCCGCTTCTTTGAGATCGGCCATCATTTGATCCAGCAGCTTTTTGTTTGAATCGCTCTTTGATGCAAACGAAGCCTGTACCTCTTTGGCCGCTTCTTTGAATGGTGCACGCTCTTCTTTGGTGAGTGTGACAATCTTAAAGTCCGGGTTGGTTCTTACAATGCGGCCAAGGCCGCAAGCATCCAGCTTTTGCGCTTCGCTCAGGATTATTTTGTGTGCATGCTCAGCAGCTGCGAGAACCAGTTTTTTGTCTCTTTCGCTGAGTCCGTCAAAAAATGCCTTGTTCGCTGATGCGGATGCATTGAAGTGTCCGTGTCCGGTATAAGTCAATACGTTTGTCAGGTGATCCAGGCCATAGGCTTCGATCCATACCGTGGGATTTTCCTGGCCATCCACCATATTGGTCTTGAGTGCACCGATCAGATCACCCCATGTCATGGGTACCGGCGATGCACCAAACGCTTTATAGGTCTCAACCAGGATGGGGGACCCCGGCATGACCCGCATCTTTTTTCCCTCCAGATCCGCTGGTGAACGAAATGGCTCAAATGTTGTCACCGCCATTTCCCCTTCCGGGAAAATGGAGAGCAGCTCCAGTCCGTGCTGGTTGAAAATCGGCGGCAGCATGTCATTGATGACCTTGGAGTTTTTGAAAAAATAATCAAGCTGTTTCGTATCCGTGGGCATGACATAGGGCAGTGTGAACAGGTCCATCTCAGGAATGGTCCCCCCCATATATCCGGTTGACTGCCCTAAAAACTGCAGGATCCCGGCTTTGGTCTGTTCCAGCATGTCAGCCTCTTCCCCAAGGCTTCCAACGGGATAAATTTTGATGGTATGTCTGGAATTTTCTTGAATAAAGTCCTTGAACGCCGTGGCATAGATCCCCTGGGGGTCACTCTCCCCCTCTCCCATGGCATACTTCCACTCCGCTGCATACACGCTGATACTTGTTGCTGCGATGAGCAGACACCCTGTCAGTAATGCGTTTAGCTTTTTCAAGCGCATAAAGTGTTTCATTGTTCAACTCCTTTTTTTTCTTGGGGTTAATATACAGGTTTTCCGGTTAGGCCGGTTTTTACCGGACCTGGTTTCACAGGACCTGGTTTCACCAGCTCACCGTATCACTTCAGGTCTGCATTAAAAATGATAATCGGTCCGCTTTTTCAAAAAATCGGCAAGCCCCCCGGACAAACATTTCCACGCCTTTGGGAAGGACAGACTCATCAATATCAAATGCAGGATGGTGGTGGGATATTTTCATCCCGGTATCTTTTTTTCCCGCACCAAGGAAAATAAATACCCCCGGCACTTTTGCGCTGAACTCTGAAAAATCCTCACTGGCAATGGTGTGGTTGTCAATAATATTGTCGGCAATAAAAATGTCACCAGCGGTTTCCCTGGCCAGAGCGGTCATCTCTTTATGGTTGATCAATGGAATGTTTTCATGGGTGATATCGATGTCACAGAAGCACCGATGGGTGGCGCAGACCTGCTCGGCAACACGGATAAAACGCTGTGTCGGTTTCTCTTCACTGTGCGGCCCCCCGGGGTAGAGAAACCGGATGGATCCTTCCAAATCCACTTTTTCCGGTATGATATTGCTTTTGGTGCCGCCGGTGATTTTTCCGAACATGATGACGGTGGCTTTCAGGTTGCTGATCTCCCGTGTCTGGATGACCTGTGCTGTCTGAATCAGACTTGCAGCGGCAATGACGGGATCGACGGCGTCTTCCGGGACCCCGGTATGGCCGCCTTTGCCGTGGATGGTGATCTTGAAGACATCCAGCCCCCCCATAACCGGTCCGGGGGTGACGGCGATTTTTCCTGAATCAACCGGTGTCCAGACATGGATACCCATCACGGCATCGACTGTGGGATTTTCCAGGACCCCGTCTGCAATCATATGACTGGCACCGGCGACTTCCTCGTTGGGTTGAAAAACAAATTTGATTTTACCATTCAGGTATGATTTGTTTTCCCTCAGCACCCTGGCAGCCACCAGAAGCATGGCCATATGGGCATCATGACCGCAGGCATGCATCACCCCGTCATTTCGGGATTTGTATGCCACCTGGCTGGTTTCGGTGATGGGCAGGGCATCCATGTCTGCCCGCAGCATCAATACCGGACCGGGTCTACCGCTGTCAAGCACGGCAACCACCCCTGTTTTGGCCATCCGGATGGTTTCATATCCGATATTCTGAAGAAAGTTTTCAATCTTTTTGGCGGTCTCAAACTCCTGGAAGCCCAACTCCGGGTGCATATGAAAATGCCGCCGGAGTTCCAGGATTTCATCTGTCAGTTCCAGGATGCGTTTTTTGATAGGGTCCATAAATCAGGTCAGCCTTTATCTAAGCAATGACAAAAAGCCTGCGTTCAAAATCGGCAAAGGTTCTGGCCCCGTTTTCCGTGACCTGGAATGATTCTGAGCATTCAAACCCGAAATTGTCCATCCACATGCCCAATATCATGTGAAAGGTCATGCGGGGGGCCAGAACGGTCTTGTCTCCGGGCCGCAGGCTGGCGGTGTGCTCCCCCCAGTCAGGGGGGTAGTTCAGGCCCATGGAATACCCGATGCGCGATTCTTTTTCAAATCCCTTTTTTGCGATGTGCTCCTGCCACACCCGTTCCACATCTTCGCCGGTCATACCCGGCTTGATGGTGTCCAGGGTCAGGTTCAGCCCCTCCACAGTGATGTCTGCCAGATCTGTCAGTTTCTGCGGTGGCCTGGCTCCCAGAAATGCGGTCCGGGCAATGGGGCAGTGGTACCGGTGCCGGCATCCGGCCAGCTCCAGGTTCACGGCCTGATCAGCCTGGTAGGGTTCGTCGGTCCAGGTGAGGTGGGGGGCCGAGGTTTTCTCCCCTGTGGGCATCATGGGCACGATGGCCGGATAATCCCCGCCGAATTCGGGAGTTCCAGATGCCTGGGCCTGGCATACCGCAGCCACTGCATCGCATTCCCGCCGGCCGGGCACCAGGTTTTCCAATGCCGTGGCCATCACTTTTTCCGCAATTTTACCGGCCTGCTGCATCAGGGCTATCTCTGCATCGGACTTGATGATGCGTGCCCAGTTCACCAGCAGATTCGCATCTGCCAGGGTGGTTTTCCCCAGGGTTTTTTTCAGTTCTGCATCACTTCGGGCCGTGTAGTAGTAGGCATCGGTTTCCACGCCAATGGTTTTTTTGTCCCAGCCTTTTTGTTTGATAAAATCTCCCATAAAGTTCATGGGGTGTTTCACCGGAGACTGGATATAGTCATCCGGATATCCGATCATGTTTTCTTTTTTGATAAACGCAGTATGCACAGCCCCGTTGACATCCATGTTCCGGCCGATCCACACCGGTTCCTCCTGGTCATCAACCACCAGCACTGCCTGGGGCACATAAAAGGACCAGCCGTCATATCCGGTGAGGTAGTTCATGTTGGCAGGATCACACACCACCAGCAGGTCCATGCCCCGGTCTGCCATGGCTGCCTTGGTCTTTGTGATGCGGTCCATATATTCGGTGCGGGAAAACAGGGTCATTTTGCCACTCCTTTTTCTATGCGCTGCAGTGCCTCTTTCAGATTCGCCGAACTGGTGGCAAAGGAAATTCTCACAAATCCTTCGCCGTTTTCACCGAAAATCGATCCCGGTACCATTGCAACTTTGTGTTTTTCCACCATATGACGGGCAAACTCCCAGGATGACATGCCGAATGATGAGATGTTGGCAAAGGCATAGAACGTGGATTCCGGCTTGATGCAGGAGATCCCCTTGATGCTGTTCAATCCGTCAATCACAAGATCTCTGCGTTGGGCATATCGTTCCACCATCTGTTTTACACAGTCCTGGGGCCCTTCAATGGCTGCCAGGGCCGCCCGCTGGGCCACACTGGTCACACCGGACACCATGTGCTCCATGAGTTTTTCCATTTCCGCAATGATGGCTTTGTGGGCTGCCACATAGCCCACCCGCCAGCCTGTCATGGCATAGGATTTGGACAGGGTATAGATGGATACGGTGAGATCCTGCATTCCGTCCAGGCTGCCGATGGACACATGGTTATTGCCGTCAAACAGAATATGTTCATAAGGTTCATCTGAAATCACCATGATCCCGTGCTTCTGACACAGGGCCGCCACCTGTTCCAGGATATCCCTGTCAAACACGGCACCGGTGGGATTGGACGGGGTGTTGAGGATGAACGCCTTGGTCTTGGGGGTGATGGCGTTTTCCACCTCTGTGGGATCGATTTTGAACTGGTTTTCTTCTCTTGCGGCAATGCGTACCGGCACCCCGCCGAACAGCCGGATCTGGGAGTAGTAATCATATCCCGGGTCCACCACCAGCACCTCATCCCCGGTGTTCAGCAGATGGAGCATGATGTTGAATATCCCCTGCATGGCCCCCACGGAGATAAAGATTTCCGTATCCGGGTCTGCCTGGATTTTGTTTTCCACGGCCAGTTTGTTGGCCACTGCCTGTCTGAGATCGGCAAATCCGCTGGCTGGAGGATACCGGGTGTACCCCTGGTCAAGGGCAGTTTTGGCAGCCTTCCGGATATGCGCCGGGGTGTCGAAATCCGGCTGACCGATGCCCAGGTTCACCACACCGTCGATCTTGTCTGCCATGGCAAACATGATGCGGATGCCGGACCATTCCACCCCCTTGTTTCTTGCTGCAAATAATTTTTCTATATCCATGATTGGTATCCTGCTGTGGTTCAGGGTTTGGTTAAAACCAGATCTTTGGCCCCTTTGGGAGAGGTTCTCATTTCCGGTGCATGCCGTTCCATCAATTCCATGACAATGGCGGCGATCTTTACTTTTTCCTTGATAAAACCGGCATGCCATTCTTCGGTTACCCAGGGCATGTAAATGTCGCCCTCCGAAGTGCCGGGCTCAAATTTAAAATAGCATGGTGAAGCCACTTTGGCAATTTCCGGACATTCATACCCCCTGAAGTTGCCGCCGAATGAGTTCACGATAATGGTGTAGATATCCAGCGGAATGTCCACTGCCTTGCGGATGGAGGACAAAATGGGCAGGGATACATCGGAAATGGGGTTCAGGGAGCTGGCCCCCATGCTTTCAACGACTTTGGCACCGGCTGCGGAGCAGTACCCGCCGAACACGGAAAACTTGAATATGGTTTCTTTGGGGATCAGGCCCTGCTCCCGCATCTTGTTGAGGAGAAACAGCACCCCTTCGTCATACACCAGAAACCCCCGGAACCCGGCCTCGATGTTGCGCATGATATCAGCAATGTGAAATGAGATGTTGTCAGATCCTCTGAGGCGGAACCCCTGCATCTGGCCCTCACTGGTGGCCATCTCCTTGGCACCGGTATCCCAGCCCTTGCGGTGGCCCACGGTCATGATCACCTCGATGTGGGCATCTTTTGCCATCTGGGCCATATCTTTGAGTTCGGCAAAATCGCAGTAAGTGGAGCCGCCCACTGCGGCAATGGCCCGGTGGATCACGATGTCTCTGCGGTCTGCTTCCTTGATCATGGCGGCCATGGTGGTGGCCCGTTCAACCCCGGCGATTTCAATTCTGAAATTGGCGCCGTCGGCAAAGGCCTTGCCTGATGCTGCCAGATCATATCCGTCCCGTCCCGGGATACCCTGGTTTTCCATGAAATCTCTGATCTTGTGCAATACGTCGCTCATTTTTATTGTCCTTGGTGTAAGAGTGTTTTCAGTTTGGCCAGTTCGCCTTCTTTCATTTTATAGGTATGCTCGGGTGCGGGAAATTTTTTTTCCAGCACATCCTGCCGGTATGCGGAAAATGCCTGGATGGTTTTTTCCCCAAGGGTTTCATATTTTTTGACAAATTTGGGGGTAAATGCCTGGAACACCCCTGCCACATCGGAGGAGATCATGAGCTGGCCGTCGGCATCAATGCCAGCGCCGATGCTGTACACCGGAATGGTCAGGGTATCTGTGATGATCTTGCACACCTCAGGGGGCACTGCCTCCACCAGCAGGGCAAAAGCCCCGGATTCCTGGATGGATTTGGCATCGGCAATGAGTTCAGCGGCAGCCTCCGCGGTTCTGCCCTGGGCCTTGAATCCCCCCAGCTGTCCCGAACTCTGGGGGGTCAGGCCGATATGGCCCATGACCAGCATACCGCCGTCGGCAATGGCCTGGATCTGGGGACACACCCGTTTGCCCCCTTCCAGTTTGATGGCGTCCACGCCGGCTTCCTTGTGAAATCGGCCGGCATTGCGCACCGCATCGGGTACACTGACCTGATAGGACAAAAACGGCATGTCGCCGATGACAAAAGTGTCTGCAGCGCCCCGCCGCACAGCTTCACTGTGGACAATGCACTGGTCCATGGTCACGGGCACCGTGCCTTCGTATCCGTAAACACACATGCCCAGAGAATCCCCCACCAGGATCATGTCCATGCCTGCGGCTTCGGCAAAAGTGGCATTCCAGTAGTCATAGGCTGTGATCCAGACGACTTTTTCACCGGCCTGTTTTTTGTTCTGCAGATCCCATCGGGTCAGTTTTTTCTTTTTCATGCTGCCTCCAAAAATATATTCAGGATATGTCACATATGATGTGACGATTGTTTTTATAGTGTGACACACTTAGTGATAAAAAAAATATCCCGGTTTTGTCAAGGATTTTTTACATATTTTTTTGTTGTTTGCGGTTGGCGGGGTGAAGGGGGGTGAGAACTGAAAAATGAAAGAGACGGGAGATGGGGAATCAGCCCTTGATCAACTGCCCATTTTATGGGACAGGTCTTCAGATACTTTGAGAATATGGGATTTCATCTCTTCCAGGGCCCTATGGGTCAGGCGCATGGCCGGGCCGGAAATGCTGACGGCATAGGCAGGATAATGGTTGTGGTCAAAAATGGGGGCCGCAATGCAGCGCAGCCCGATGGTCATCTCTTCATCGTCAATGGCATAACCGTTCCGGCGGACCCGGGAGAGTTCCTGCAAAAACTCATCCTTGTCAGTGATGGTGTTGGGGGCCAGGGGCCGCCGGTCAACCGTATTCACATAGTGCTCCAGTTCATGGTCCGGCAGAAAGGCTAAAATGGACTTTCCCAGCCCGGTGCAGTAGGCAGGGGCTTTGTCTCCTAATGCAGAGTCCATGCGGAGTACTTCCAGGCTGTCGATTTTGTCTATATGAATGATTTCCTGGTTCTTGAACAGCCCCAGGTTGATGGTTTCCTTGTACAGCATGGACAGCCGGTGCATATGGGGTTTTGCCATGCGCCGGATTTCGAACCGGTCTGCCACCTTCTGGGAGAGGGTCATGATTTTCAGGGTGGGCTGGTACTTGTTGCTGCTGTTTTTTTCCACATACCCCAGATCCTTGAGAGTGGAGATAAACCGGTGGCTGCCGGCCCGGTTGGTGTCCATGAGCCGGGCTGCCTCGCTGACGCTCAGCTCTCCGTGGGCTGCCAGAAGCTCCAGCATCCGGATGCCTTTTTCCAGGGAGGCAATGTTGTAATATTTTTTATCAGTCCTGCTTTTTTGTTCCACCATAAGGGGTTCACCAACGCAATCTGTCACGCCCTGAAAGACAAGTATTTTAATATATGATACGCATTATGGCAAGTTTAACCACCATGTCAAGGATAAACCGTTGTCAAGATGCCAGTTAAAACCGATCCTGCCGCGCCAGTGCCCCGCCCCAACCTGACAGCAACTCTTGATTTGCATCACGGTTCAGGACTGGGCAGGATTTTTGCCGGTCAAATGCCCTCCAGGGCCTGCTTCATGTCAGCGATCAGGTCCCGGGTGTCTTCAATGCCGGTGGAATACCGGATCAGACCCTCAGGAATTCCCATGGCAGCCCGTTCTTGTGCGGTACATTCCACATGGCTGGTGGTGGCCGGCGGACCCACAATGGTTTCCACGGCCCCAAGGTTGGCTGCGGCATGGGCAAATGTCAGCCGGGGAAGAAATTTTTTTACCGCCTCCAGAGAGTTTTGTTTCAGCTCAAAACTGAGCATGCCCCCGAACCCGCGCATCTGCTGTTTTGCGATCTCATGATTTTCATGGGATTCCAGGCCCGGGTAATGCACCTGGCCTATGGCTGGATGGTCTGCCAGAAACCGGGCGATTTCCAGGGCGCTTTTGTTCTGCCGGGCAACTCTCAGGTGCAGGGTTTTCATGCCCCGCAGCAGCAGATAGGCTGCCATGGGATGGAGGGTGGCACCGTTGATTTCCCGGAAATGGTAGATCTGCTTTATGAGGTGTTTGTCTCCGCAGATCACCCCGCCCAGGGCATCGGCATGGCCCCCCAGAAATTTGGTGGCGCTGTGGAGCACCAGGTCTGCCCCGTATTGCAGTGGATTCTGGTTGATGGGGGTGGCAAAGGTGTTGTCCACAATCACAACGGCCCCGGCCTTTTTGGCCGCAGTGATCAGACGCTCCAGATCCACTACCTTGATGGTGGGGTTGGTGGGGGTTTCCAGGTACAAAAGTCTGCACCCTTTTGCCACTTCTGCTTCAATGGCCTCATGGTCGGTGGTGTCGCACAGGGTCACATCCACCTTGAACCGGGGCAGAAACTCTATAAACAGCTTATTGGTTCCGCCATAGGTGTCTTTTACCGACACCACCCGGTCTCCGGGAGAAAGCAGACCGAACAGGGCACTGCTGATAATGCCCATGCCCGTGGCAGCACTGGTGGCAGCCTCACCCCCTTCCATCTGACGTACTTTTTCTTCAAATGCCTGGACCGTGGGGTTGGTGTTTCTGCCGTAGATATGGCCGGGTTTTTCCCCCTGGGCCACCTGGATCCATTCGTCCAGGTCTTTGTATCCAAAAGACACACTGTGAACCACCGGCACCTGGGTGGCGCTCTGCATCAAAGATTGCGTTTCCCCGCCCCAGACGGCCAGCGTGCCCGGGTGTATTGCATTGTCCATAATTTCTCCTGTGAATATTTTCATCGTGTTGTGTTAAATTAAATGGGCTGTATACAGAATTTGCAGCCATAAGTCCAGACAATCCCGTACAAACCCGGCACCGCCCACCACGGGTCAAAAGACAAGAACGGGGGACGACTTAATCCGCAAACGGACAGCAGCTGAGAAGCATGACAGCAGAATGGATGGACAGGAACCGGGGCTGCAATCCCCTGTGAAATATGCCTGCCCGAAAAAATGACCATTGAATGGTGAAAGGGTCAATGCTATAGTACCTGCCTCCAGGGCATGCTTGAAACCGGGCAATTTTTTATGTGGATCAAATCAAGGAGGCACGGCAGCAGCATGGGTGAAAAAACAGGCGATCTGGTGGTGCTGGCGGGAAAGACCGCCTATGCACATATACGGAAGAACGGGTTGTCGCCGGATGACATCCGTATGGTGCTCGGGGCTTCAGGTGCTGCCAAATGGCTGGTACTCCACGGCCTGGACAGCGCCATATTCTCCCACTGGTTCAAAGGCCGCAAAGATCCGCTGCTGGTTCTGGGCACCTCCATCGGTGCCTGGAAATTTGCCGCAGCTGCCCGGAAAAATCCGGCTCTGGCCTTTGATGCCTTAAAAAGTGCCTATATCCATCAGTATTATCAGGGGCGGGTGACCCCTGCCCAGGTCACCCGGGAATCTGAGCGCATCATGAAAGCGTTTCTTGACCAGACCCGGGTGGATGACATCCTGTGCCATCCGTTTATCCGCATCGCCTTTGAAGCGGTCAGGTGCCGGTATCTGCTGGCTTCCCGGCACCGGCCGGTCCAGCTGCTGGGTATTCTGGCCGGGGCCGGGGTGAACCGGGTGTCCCGGAATCTGCAGCGGTTGTATCTGGAACGGTTTGTGTTTCACCACCCGCAATTTGATACCCGGTCTGTGGATTTTTCAGATTTTCCCACCCGGTTTGTACCGCTTGGCAAGCACAATTTTCAGCCGGCCCTGACCGCCTCGGGTGCGATTCCCTATGTCATGGAAGGGGTATCTGATATTCCCGGCGCACCCTCAGGCATGTACAGAGACGGCGGCATACTGGATTATCATCCTGCTTTTGCCTTGTCTTCGGGCCGGAAAGGATTCATTCTCTATCCCCATTTTTATCCCTATATTGTTCCGGGGTGGTTTGATAAAAAACATGCCAACCGGCGGGTCAACGGATCAGCTGCCGACCGGATCATTCTTGTGGCACCGTCTGAAAAATTTGTATCACGCCTTCCCTTTGGCCGGATACCGGACAGAAAAGATTTTACCCGTCTCATGGGGCAGGATGGGGTGCGGGTAAACGCCTGGGAAAAGGCGGCTGACATGGGGCAGATCCTGGGAGATGCCTTTCTTGAAGCCACCCAAAACAGCCGCATTCAGGATCTGGTCCGTCCCCTGCTGTAAGTGACTGTTCAGGTACCGGCCATTGCCCTGAGTATAGCCTGGGAGGCCATGTCCGCACCCCCGGCACGGGCAGCGACATAGGCCAACCCTTTTTGCCGGCGGATGTGCCTGTCCCCGGGGTGTATAATATGGTGCACCATGGCCGCTACAATCGCCTGCCAGTCCGATTTTTTTTCCACAAGACCGGGGTTGAACACTGGTTTTCCCACCCAGAAAAAATCATCCCAGAAAGGACCGGTCACCACAGGTGCCCCCTGGAGAAGCGGTTCCATGAAATTCTGGCCCCCTAAAGGAGCAAGACTGCCCCCCATGAACACCACATCAGCATGGGCAAAAGCACTGCGCATTTCTCCGAACCGGTCCCACAGGATGATGCCGGGACAGCAAAGGGGTGCTGTTATTTGGGAACGCAGGTAAAACCTCTGTCCTGTTCTGTTGAGCATGTGCTTCCAGGCGGTGAGCCGGTGCATGTGCCTGGGAAAAATTGCCACCACCTGATCGGGAAATATGTCAAGAATGCGATGGACCATCTGAAGGACCTGCTTTTCCTCCTGACGCCGGATGGAAGCAAAAATGGACACCGGCAGGGTGCAGGGAAACAGGTCTGCCAAAAGGGGCCCTGTTTCTTCTACTGGCAGGGGACCAAAGGATTCAAACTTGATGTTGGGCATGGTGGAAATTTTTGCCCGGGAAAAAACCTTACGGAATCTTTCGGCATCAGGGCCGGAAACAGCCAGGATATGGTGGGGGCTGATCCGTGACCACAAGGGTTTTGTCCATTGGTAACTGCGGCTGCTTTTTCTGGACATACGGCCGTTGACCACCAGTATCTGTGAGCGGTTTTGCCGCAAATAATATAAAAGGGCCGGCCACAGTTCGGTTTCCAGCAGCACCATGGCCCTGGGATTTACCTGTTTTACCGCTGCCTGTGCCACCCGGGGCATATCAAAGGGAAACCATGCCAGAGAGACAGATACACGCGGATGGGAAAAAGCCCTGGCCTGTTCAGTCTTCAGAATCTGCATGCCCTGGTCCGTGGTAGTGGTGACCAGCACTGTAACAGGATTGTCAGGAGAAAGATGCTGGATCAGCCGGACAGCCAGCAGCGCTTCTCCTGCAGAGGCGGCCTGGATCCAGAGATCCGCCGGTGCCAGGTGGGAGACACAGACCCGCCGGGCAAAGGAATCAGCCAGTCTGGGGTTTTTTCGCAAAAAAGGCAGGGCAGCGGTCCAGAGAATATTGTAAAATGCCAGAAAATTGGGTATAAAGGCGGTCTTTGTCATGGGAACACATGCTCTCATGTTTTTAAATGATTGACAATAGGTCTGGAACCAAAGATAAAGGTTTATGGAGAAAATACACACCAGTCTGCCCAGGAAGCGGCGTAAAAAGATATTTGATCTGGTATTTAAATACCGGAGGCGGCTGGTCATAGCAGCCCTGTGCATGGTTGTAGTGGCGGTGGCCAACGGGGCCATGGCATTTCTGGTCAAACCGGTGATTGATGATATTTTTGTGGCCCGGAACCGGGAAATGCTGGTTCTGATTCCGGGACTGGCAGTGCTGGTGTTTCTGCTCAAGGGTATGGGCACATTCGGTTCGGAATACCTGATGAATTATATCGGAGAACGCATCATCCGGTTTTTCAGAGATTCTTTGTACGAACGGATCACAGATCTGCCCCTGGCTTTTATTCACAAAGAAAAAACAGGGGCACTCATGTCAAGGATCACCAATGATGTGAATATTGTCAAAGGCATGGTATCCACGGCTGTGATCAATATATTCCGGGATTTCTTTTCCATTATTGCCTTTTTGTTCGTGATCTTCTACCGGGACTGGCAGCTGGCCTGCGGTGCCTTTGTTGTCCTGCCCCTGGCATTTTATCCCATCCTGGTGTTCGGCCGGAAGGTACGCAGATTTTCCACCGGCACCCAGGAAACCATGGCAGAACTCAATTCATTTCTCCACGAAACCTTTACCGGCAGCAAAATCATCAAGATTTTCAATCTCCAGACCTTTGAAAAAAAGCGGTTCAGGCAAAAAACCGGTCGCCTGTTCCAGCTGGAAATGCAAAAAGTGGTGGTCAAGGCCCTGTCCTCACCGGTCATGGAGTTTTTAGGCGGTCTGGGCATTGCCTTTATCATCTGGTTCGGCGGACTACGGGTTATTAACGGTACCTCCACCCCGGGAATCTTTTTTTCCTTTTTAACCGCGGTCATGATGCTGTATGACCCGGTGAAAAGAATATCCAAACTCAACAACACCATCCAGGAAGGAACGGCAGCAGCCTCCCGGATTTTTGATGTGCTGGAAGAAGAACAGACCATAAAAGAAAAATCCGATCCTGCGGTTCTCAGGGGCAGAACCCTGGATGTGGCCTTTGAAAATGTCTTTTTCAGCTATGGGCCTAATGAAGCCCCTGCATTGAAAAACATCAACCTTACGGTTGCCCCGGGAGAGGTCCTGGCCCTTGTGGGTATGAGCGGCGGCGGCAAAACCAGCCTGGTGAATCTGGTACCCCGCCTGTATGATGTAACCGCCGGCAGGGTAACCGTGGGGGGAAAAGATGTCAGGGATCTGTCTGTGAAGTCTTTGCGGGACCATATTTCCATTGTGACCCAGGAGCCTATCTTGTTCAATGAAACCGTGCGGGACAATATCCGCTACGGCCGCATGGATGCAACTGATGAACAGATAACAGCGGCTGCAAAATCCGCCTATGCCCATGACTTTATCACCGGGTTTCCCAAAGGGTATGACACCTTGATCGGGGAGTTGGGCTCCCGGCTGTCCGGCGGGGAAAAACAGCGCATATGCATTGCCAGGGCCCTGATCAAGGATGCACCGGTGCTGATCCTTGATGAGGCAACTTCTGCCCTGGATTCCCAGGCGGAACAGGTGGTGCAAAAAGCCCTGGAAAATCTCATGAAGGGCAGAACATCTTTTGTTATTGCCCACCGGCTCTCCACCATTGACTATGCCTCCCGCATCATTTTATTGAAAAACGGCACCATTGCCGAACAGGGTACCCGGGCCCAGCTCATGGCCCGCAAAGGGGTGTTTTATACTTTGGCCACCCTGCAGGCTGCACCACCAGTTGCCAGTAGCACATGAATCATGGAATGAACAACATATCAGGATAAAAGGAGAAAAAAATGGGTATTTCCAAAGACCTGCTGGAAATTCTGGTCTGCCCCAAATGCAAGGGACCCCTCAGGATGACAAAAACACAGGACGGGCTGGTGTGCGACCCCTGTCTGCTTTTGTATGAGATTAAAGATGATATCCCCATCATGCTTGTGGAAGAGGCAAAACCGGTTACCCCATGAGCGTGCCGAAACCACCAGATCCAGCCAAGCTTGTGATGTCGGTTTTCATGAAAGAAAAGCCGTTGTTCGCACAGGTGTTCGCTTTTCTGGAAAATATTGGCGGGCCTGTGGATTTGATCTCCAGATGGATGGATTTCAATTATACCGGCTATTACCACAAAGAAATGGGTTCCCCTCTTTTCCGGCGGGTACTGGCTTTTAAATCCCTTATGGACCAGGCAGAACTGGCATCTGTCAAACAGGCAACCAATGCAGTGGAGGCGCGGTTCAGCTGTGAAAAGCTGCGCCGGATCAATATCGATCCCGGGTATCTGCTGCCTTCCCGGTTTGTTCTGGCCACGGGAAAGGACTATTCCCACAGAATATATATCGGTGAAAACATATATGCAGACCTGACCCTGATGTACACACGCCAGGGGTTTGTACCTCTGGACTGGACCTATCCCGATTATGCCGGCCCTGATATCATCCGGTTTCTGGAACAGGTGAGAGACAAATACATGCAGGATCTTACAGCTTTTAAAAGGAAACATTCATGATAAAAAGCATGACCGCGTTTGCAAAAGCCGGCCATACACAGGAAACCATCACAGCAGAAGTGATCGTGCGCTCCTTCAACTCCAGGCATCTGGATTTTAATGTGTACCTGCCCGAGGTCTGCCAGGCGTTTGAAGAAGATATTAAAAAGATCATCACCCAATACCATGAGCGCGGCCGCATGGAAATCCGCATCACTGTCCAGGATGATTCTCCGGAACCAGACCAGTTTGCAGTGGATGAGGCAAAAGCGGCAGCCTATTTTCAGGCCCTGCAGCAGATAAGCACATGCCTGCATCTTTCAGACAAACCCGGACTGGACCATGTGCTTGGTGCAAAAAATATTATTGTGCCGGCACCACAACAACTGGACCCGCAGCTGTTGTGGCGGGTGGTGGCGGCAGCTGTGGAAAATGCTGCCCGGCAACTGGACCAGATGCGGCAAAAAGAAGGCGCCAACCTGTATCAGGACCTGGCAGCCAGGCTGGATGCCATTGAAAACCAGATGCGTCTGGTAGAAGACCAGGCAAAAGAGATCCCCATTATTTATAAAAAACGGCTGGAGGAACGGCTGGAACGGCTGGCACCGGACAAAGAAGGTATTGATCCGGTGCGGCTGGCCCAGGAAGTTGCCATTCTGGCGGATAAAAGTGATGTGTCCGAGGAAATTGTCCGCATATCAAGCCATATTCAGCAGTTCCGGGATGTGATGAAATCAGACCGTTCCCAGGGCCAGAAGCTGCATTTTCTGATCCAGGAATTCAACCGGGAATTTAACACCATCGGTTCCAAAGCCGGCAATGCACAACTGTCTCATATAATGGTGGATTTGAAATCCGGTCTGGAAAAGATCCGGGAACAGGTACAGAATATTGAGTAACACAATTTTCAGTGTTGATTTGCCAGAGGGTCTGATTTGCACAACAAAACAGGCCCGGCCCCGGATCAGGTAAAAAATACATGGGTAAAAATCAGATGATTATCTCAGGGTGGGGAAAATGCTATGGAACAGGTGCTGTTAAATATTGGTTTTGGTAATACAGTTGTGGCTGAACGGGTGGTGGCCATATTGTCACCCAATTCAAGTCCCATGAAACGTATCAAGGATGAGGCAAGAGATGAGCGCTGCCTCATTGATGCCACCCATGGCAGAAAAACCCGGGCCATTATAATAACGGACAGCAACCATGTGATTTTATCAGCCATCCAGGCAGAGACAGTGGCTTCCCGGTTTGCGTCCCTGGTAAGGGACGGGGAAGCACCAGAAGAGGAATAGTATGGCAAAAAAAGGACGGTTGTTTGTGATATCCGCCCCGTCAGGAGCGGGTAAAACAACACTCATAAAAAAGCTTTTGAAAAAATTTGCAGGGGTTTCCTATTCCGTGTCCCATACCACCCGGCCCCCCCGGCCGGAGGAGACCCATGGCAAAGATTATTTTTTCATCAATGCATCTGAATTTGAGGATATGATTGATGCAGACCTCTGGCTGGAATGGGCCAGGGTCCATGGCCATTATTACGGTACATCCCGCACCTTTGTGGCGGAACAGCTTAAAAAGGGCCGCACCCTGCTGCTGGACATTGATGTTCAGGGAGCAGCTCAGATCATGGCCTCCGGCCTGGATCCGGTATCTGTATTCATCATGCCGCCTTCTTTGGAAGAGCTGGGCCGCCGTCTGAAAAATCGTGGCACAGATGATCCCCGGGCCATTGCCCGGCGCCTGGAAAATGCCAAAGAAGAGATCAGACAGAAACATATGTTTCAATATGTACTGGTGAATGATGATTTGGAAACCGCATCTGCGCAATTGTGTCACATTTTTGAAAAAGAAATGGAAACCAGTTGACCAAACAGACAGGCAGACAAAATACAGGTAAAAAACACACAGAAATTCTTTTTGGATTTCACAGCGTGTATGAGGCCCTCAAGGCACAGAAACGTCGGTTTGATACTGTTTTTATATCCCAAAACCGCTCCGGCAAAAGAGGGGATAAAATTATGTCTCTGGCTGCTGCTGCAGACATAAAGGTGGTTGTTACAGATGCCGGGCATCTGGCGGAACTGACCCGGTCAGACATCCACCAGGGTATTGCCGCCAGAACATCTGTATTTCCGGTGCACAAGGGCTCTGATATCGTGTCCTGGATCAGGAGCCGGCAGGGTTCTTTTCTGGCCCTGGTGCTGGACCAGATCGCAGATCCCCAGAACCTGGGCGCTTTGATCCGTACTGCCCTGTGCACGGGTGTGGACTGCATCATGATCCCCAAAGACCGGTCAGCGCTGCCCACCCCCGCGGTTTCCAGGGCCTCTGCCGGGGCCATGGAACATGCACAGATTTTTATTGTAACCAATACAGGTGCTGCCCTGCGCACCTTAAAGGAAAACCAGGCCTGGACAGCAGGTCTGGAAGCCGGGGGTGATACTCCCCTGTTTGGGGCTGATCTGACAGGCTGCCTGGCACTGGTGGTGGGGGGAGAACACAAGGGTATCCGGCCCGGGGTCCGCAAGGAATGTGATTTTCTGGTGTCCATTCCCATTACAGGCCCTGTGAATTCCCTTAATGCCTCGGTTGCCGGGGGCATGGCCATGTATGAAGCGCTGCGCCAGCGCAGCATGAATCCCGGCAGATAATGCTGCCCTTTTGGTACAGACAGGCATGCCCCGGCGGAGGTGCAGTTTGGCAATTCCGGGCAGATACCTGATAACGGCCATGCCCTGACAGACCCAATAAATGATGTAATAATCCGGCAGATTGCCCGGCAATTTCATATACATGTAAAAGGAAAGAAAATATACAATATGTCAGTACAGATTACAATTGATCCTGACGGCACATGGGTTGTGCCGGATAATCCAAAAATCGCCTTTATCCAGGGAGACGGCATTGGCGCTGATATCTGGCCCGGTACCAGAATGGTTCTGGATACAGCTGTGGCAGCCGTTTTCCGCCATCAGAAAAAAATTGACTGGGTACCGGTCCTTGCGGGTGCAGCCGGTTTTAAACATAACGGCCAGTGGCTGCCCAAAGAAACACTGGAAACAATGCAGTTGTTGAAAGTGGCCATGAAAGGGCCCCTGGCAACCCCGGTGGGAGACGGCATCAGAAGTCTGAATGTGCAGATCCGCCGGCATCTGGACCTGTATGCCTGTATCCGGCCGGTACAGTATTATCCGCCCGTACCCAGCCCCATGATCCATCCGGGCAAGGTGGACATGGTGGTATTCAGGGAAAACACCGAGGATGTATATGCCGGTATTGAATGGGAATCCTGTTCCAAAGGGTCCAGGCAGCTGATACAACTGCTGAAAACCCATCTGGATTGTGACCTGCCTGATTCCTGTGCCCTGGGGATCAAGCCCATGTCCCCTGAAAAAACCAGACGCCTGGTAAAAAAAGCCTGTGAATATGCATTTGAGAACAACAGAAAAAGTGTGACCCTTATGCACAAGGGCAATATCATGAAATTTACCGAAGGCGGGTTTCGCAAATGGGGATATGAGGCAGCATGTGAAAGTTTTGGTGACCGGGTGATCACTGAAGATATATTGTATCAAAAATATGAAGGGATCCTTCCTGAAGGCCATATAATGATCCGGGACAGGATCGCGGACATGGTGTTTGCAGATGTTTTGCTCAAACCGGAACAATATGATATCATTGCCTGTCCCAATCTTAACGGAGATTATATTTCCGATGCCCTGGCTGCTCAGGTGGGCGGGCTGGGCATTGCTCCGGGGGCCAATATAGGACACACCTGTGCTGTATTTGAAGCCACCCACGGCACAGCACCGGATATTGCAGGAAAAGACCTTGCCAACCCCTGTTCCATGATTTTATCCGGTGCCATGATGCTGGATCATCTGGGGTGGCAGACCGCCGGGGATGCGGTAAGGCAGGCAGTGCGCAAGGCCCTGGCCGGGGGATACCTCACCCCGGATCTGGCCGGCAGCCTCTCCGGGATTAAGGATATCTCATGCTCCGGATTTTCACAAATAATAAAGGAAAAACTGTTGGCCGGTACCTGACAAAGACCGCCCGATGCTTTCAGGCACTTGTGTTTCCCCACCTGTGCCTGCACTGCAAGATTCTGCTGAATCCGGGCATGACTGGACCGCATACCGGCCAGGCCTGTTTCTGCAGGCCCTGCCTGGCCAGGGGACTGCCTTTGTTTGAACCGCCGTTCTGCACCCGGTGCGGACATCTGTTTGGTGTGGGGGAAAATCATCTTTGTGAAACCTGTTTGAAAAGGCTGCCCCGGATAGGCCGGGTGCGGGCCGCCCTTGCATACCAGGGGCTTGTGCGGGATATTCTGCCCCTTTTTAAATACCAGGCCCGGCTTTCTTTGACCCGGTTTTTTGAGCCGGTGATGTATGATGCCTTTTCCCGGTTTTTTGAAAATAACGAGATTCACTGTATACTGCCCATCCCGCTGCATGCCAGAAAGCTGCGCCAGCGGGGGTTTAATCAGTCTTATCTGCTGGTGCGGGGTTTTGCCGGCACATATGGCAAAATTCATGGAACAAAGCCATTGTGGGAGGTGAACACAACTGCATTGAAGCGGGTCAGATATACCAGTCCCCAGACCGGATTTGATATTGCCGTGCGCCGGAAAAATTTGAAAAATGCATTTCAGGTGACAGACCCGGCTGCCATCAAAGACCGTAATATCCTGCTGGTGGATGATGTATACACCACCGGCGCCACCTGTGCTGAGGCTGCCCGGGCCCTGGTGGCTGCCGGTGCCAACCGGGTGGATGTGCTGGTTCTGGCCCGGGCATGACCCCGGGGCCAATATGTCTGGCGCTGCACCTGCATGCGGTCTTTCCGGTCCTTGACTTTGCACCTGGTTGGTGCCTATAAACGGACAGTATCAGGAAGGTTTGCATGCCATTGTATAAATGCATATTAATCAGGTATCCTTGAAATGCCGGATAACCGCCCCATCAGCCCGGACAAAAAATCTGCAGGAAAAATTGCCGGGATTTACCTTACGGTTTCCATCGTGTATATCCTGTTTTCCGACAGGCTCCTCATCTGGCTGGTGCCTGAAGCGGATCTTCTGACCCGCCTTCAGACCCTTAAAGGGTGGGGATTTGTTCTGGTCACAGCATTTCTGATGTATTATTTGCTGCAAAAAGAAATCCGTCTGTATCTGCTGGCCAGAAAAGAACTGGAAAACAGCGAAGAAAAATACCGGGGTGTCATCAATGCGACACCGGACCTTCTCTACAGAACCGATCTGAAAGGACAGGTCCTGTTTGTTTCGCCCTCTGTGCGGCAATTGACCGGATATTCCGTGTCTGAAGCCCTGGGCATGGATATGCCGGAAAAGGTGTATGCCTATCCGGAAGAATGGAGCCAGTTTCTCAAAGAACTGCATGCCCATGGGATGGTGCAGAATTTTGAAGCCCGGCTCAAACGCAAGAACAACTCCATCTGGTGGGCATCCACCAATGCCCATTTTTACAAGGATGTGGACGGCACCATCCAGGGGGTGGAAGCCATTACGCGGGATGTCACCCGCAAAAAAATTTCTGAAAAGGCCCTTCTGGACAGTGAGCAGCGTATGCGGGCCATTCTGGAAGCCAACCCGGATCCCATGGTCATGTATGATCTTGCGGGTCACCCCCAGTACCTGAACCCGGCATTTACCCGGGTTTTCGGGTGGACCCTCCCCGAACTCAAAGGAAAAAAGATTCCCTTTGTTCCCGAAGACCAGGCAGCGGTGACCGCCTGGAAAATTGCCAGGATCATGGAGCAGGGCAGGCCCCTGCATTTTGAAACCCAGCGGTTTACCAGAGACGGCAGATGTCTGGACATTCATCTGAGTGCTGCCGTGATAAAAGATGCCAATGGATCGCCCTACGGCATGGTGGTCAATCTGCGGGATATAAGCGCAAAAAAACTGCTGGAAGCCCAGTATGAACAGGCCCAGAAGATGGAATCCCTGGGCACCCTGGCAGGCGGAATTGCCCATGATTTCAACAATTATCTAACCGGTATTTTCGGATACCTTGACCTGGCTGTTACAAATACCACAGATGAAAAAGTGACGCAGTATCTGTCCAGGATACTGGCCTCTTCAGACCGGGCCAAATCCCTGACCAGGCAGCTGCTCACCTTTTCCAAGGGCGGGGTCCCGGTGATGGCAGACGGTCACCTGGCGCCATTTTTACAGGAAACAGTGCAGTTTGCCTTAAGCGGTGCCAGTGTTTCCTGTGAATTTGATCTGGCGCAGGATCTGTGGGCATGCTGTTTTGACAAAAACCAGATCAGCCAGGTGGTGGATAATATTGTGATCAATGCCCTGCACGCCATGCCTGGCGGCGGCAGTATCCATATAAGCGCCGAAAATGTATGTGTAAAAGAACAGGATCTGCTTGCCCTGGATCCGGGCAGATATGTAAAAATAGGTATCTCAGACACAGGGGTAGGGATTGCTCCCAAATACGTGAACCGGATTTTTGATCCTTTTTTTTCCACCAAAAAGGCCGGTACCGGCCTGGGGCTGGCCACGTCCTATTCCATTATCAAACGCCACGGGGGAATGATAGATGTTGTGTCCCAGATAGAAAAGGGAACAACCTTCCATATTTTTCTGCCGGCCATTGACCGGCAGCCCGGAAAAGTATTTTTCAGGGAACAAAAAGATTTTACCGGCAGCGGTGCGGTGCTGATCATGGATGATGAAAAACTGATCCGGGACATGCTGGCACAAATGCTGCACCAGATGGGATTTGTGGTCACTGCCACTGCAAACGGGCAGGATGCGGTAAAACAATTTGCTGCAGCCAGGAACACGGCAGCCCCTTTTCTGGCGGTAATTCTGGATCTGACCATTCCCGGCGGCATGGGCGGAAAGCAGGCAGCGGCCCACATCCGAAAACTGGACCACCAGGTGCCCGTTATTGTAGCCAGCGGTTATTCCGAGGATGCAGCCATTGCCGCTCCGGAAGCCTTCGGATTCACTGCGGCCATTGAAAAACCCTTTCTCAGGGCAGACCTGGCCACAGCCCTTTCCAATTGTCTAAACAGATAATATCCTTTGTCCTGGTGCTGCAAAAATGGACTGCAGGGCACCATGTGTGTGGAAAAAATTTATTTTATTTTCTGAATAATGGTTTCCACCACCTGTTCGGCAGTGTCTCCAAACAGGTTTTCCACCGGTACCAGATTGAGGAATTTGTCATCCCATACAATGTTTTCGCTTTCCAGAACCCAGTCCTTCAATCGGGTGTATTTGCCGCCCAGAGCCTTGATCTTCTTGAGCAGGGATACAGATTCCGAGGGTTTGAAATCCACATTCAAAGACAAAATGAATTCAATGATATTGGGGGTGGCCGGGGATGCAGATAATACCGGAATCACCAGAATGCTTTTTTTGTCTTTACGGCCTTTGCCGATATACACATTGCCTTCCCGGACAATAATGTGTTTGGTGCCTTTGAGCTGGGGATCGGTTTCCACCCGGGAGGTTTCATCTTTCAGTGCCCCGGTTTTTTCCTTCACCTGTATCCTGGTGTCAGGGGTGACTTCTCCTAAAAGGTCAAGTCCTGTTATCTGATAAAGCAGGCCGCCGTTGATTCTGGCAATGACCTCCTGGAGATTTTTGATAACCAGCACATTTTTATTGGTGATCTGGGAAATCTGGATACCATGAAGCGCCAGTTCATCAAACACAAGTCCCTGGAAAGTTTCTTTTATCCTGCTGGTGCCCACTGTCACGGTTTTGGCCTGGTGCTTGATGGCATCAACAGGCCTGGCCATATTGTTGATGGCGAGTCCCAGATTTTCAAAAAAAACATTGAGCATATTGGAAGGGGTGCCTTTGGTCATAAAATCAATTTCAAAATCAGATACCGGCAGTCTGCCGGACAGATATTTGAGCAGCAGGGTGATATTGGCCACATTGTCAAGTCCCATGGCAGCCGGGAATGCATTTTCTCTGCGTTTTTTCGAAAACTGGTTGTAAAAGGCTGCAATGTGCTCTCTGAATTTTTTTTCCAGGAGCACCTCATATGCATCATGCCCCATGGCGGTGAATTCATCCAGCATCTTCTGGACATCAGCACGGCACTGGTACATGAACCTGGAACCTTCGTTGATGGCAAGGGCGGCATAATATCCCCAGATATGGCCAACCAGGGTATTGAGTATGGGGGCGAACTGCTCTTTTATCTGCGGCACTTTGAAAACGTCTTTTGCATATAGATCAAACCGGTCTTCTCCTTCAGTGGCAATGACTACAGGGGTGGCTTTGTGGGCATGGAAAATAGCGGTGTCTTTGATAATATCGCCAAGAACGCTTTCCCGGGTGCCGGCGGCACAAACGATGATCAAGGGTTCCGATGACAGGTCAATATGTTTTTTGTCCTCTACAAAATCCGAGGAAATGGTTTTATAACAAAGTTCTGACAATTTAATGCGGATTTCATCAGCCGAGGTTTTGTTGGCACCTGATCCCACTGTGGCCCAGTAGTTTTTTGTGACTGCCAGACGGAAGGCTGATTCCCGGATCTGGTCCCGCAGGTTTAAGACAACCCGCATTTTGTCCGGGATGGACAACATTTCCTGGATTTCTTCAGTGATGAATTCCGGGGACCTGGTTCCTGTAATGGCGGCAATGTGCAGGCCCAGAATGGCACCTGCAGTAATCTGAGAATAAAACGCCTTGGTGGATGCCACCGACATTTCAATGTCTCTGCCGGAACTGGTGTACAGCACCCCGTCCACCTTGAAGGTGAGATCGGAATCTCTGCGGTTGACAATGGCCAGGGTTCTGGCGCCGCAGGAACGGATCATGTCCACGGTCCTGTTGGTATCTGTGGTGGTACCGGACTGGCTGATGGCTATCACCAGGGTGTTGGCCATGGCAGTGGCAGGATCATCTCCTTCCACCATGCAGAATCCGGAGAGCTCTGAGGATTTCAGTGCCCGGATATCAATGTGCCGGTCCCCCATATACCAGGTGAGCAGGTCCGCACACCCCTGGGCTGCGACCCCGGCAGTACCCTGGCCGATGAAATAAATTTTCTGCAGTTTTCCTGCAGCAAGTTCATCCTGGATAGCAGGGGGCATGACCTGCTCTCCCAGCCGGAATTCAAACAAATGCGTGTCCGGATTTTGTGCAAACTTGTTTTCCAACGTTTTTTCCACGGATTCCGGGGCTTCACAGATCTCTTTGAGAAAATAATGGGAAAATTCCTGGCGGTCGATGTCCCTGGAGGTGATCTGGCTGGTCTGCAGGTCCTGTTCCTGGAGGGCGATACCGTCTCCATTGTAATAAAAGGAGCGGATACCCTGGACACCGCCTGAAGAATCCTGGTCCAGAATGGCAATCTGTCCTTTTTCTGTACCGTTGAGCTTAATGAAATTCGGGGTTTCTTCCACAATACCATATAGTTCTGAAGCAGCCATGTAGTGGTCAGGGGCAATGCCCACAAAAATGGCCTGACCGCTGCCTTTCTGGGCAAGAAATATTTTGCCGGGTGCCAGGTCTGTGTGCATGGAAATGGCATGGGAGCCTTCAAAGTCGCTGACCGCCATCCTGAAAGCTTCTTCAATGTCCGCCCCCTGCTGGAGATGGTGCTGGATCTGCAGGGGAATCAGTTTGGTGTCTGTATTGATGTCCGGATGAATTTTGTCGTACCGGGCTTCATATTCTGTCTTAAGCTCCAGATAATTGTCGATATCTCCGTTAAGGCAGACATGGATGGTCCCGCATGTTTCAATTTCCCGGTCCGTGGGGGTATTGTCCACAGGATGGCAGTTGGCTTCGGTGATATCCCCTACAGAGGCCCATCTGGTGTGGGCACTGATCGAGTTGGAGGCA
Source organism: Desulfotignum sp. (assembly GCA_035268565.1). Lineage (GTDB taxonomy): Bacteria > Desulfobacterota > Desulfobacteria > Desulfobacterales > Desulfobacteraceae > Desulfotignum. Next base: position 25,396 of record DATFKQ010000001.1, read on the forward strand.
ATGGGAAATTCCTTCAGAAGCTGAAAAATAAGATCATTTCTGATCTGGCTTCTGATAAAGGCGGCATTATCCCCCAGCGCACCCACCTCTGCTGCAAATTTGTATACAAATGAAATAGATACCCGGTTTTTTTCCCGGCAGGCTGTATGGTGGATATTGATGCTGTTATTGGAAAGGATGGTGTGATTGGTCCGCAGCTTTAAAATATCTGATAGCCCTTCTGTGGTAACACGGTGGCGAAATTTTTCAAATTCGGGTGTGTCAAGGGTGCACATTACTGAGATGCCGGCGGAATCCCGACCCCTTACCTCCAGGCGGTCAATGCTGTTGAGCACAGCATTGATGCGTTTGAAAAGCATCATTCCCTCAGGGGTGCGGGGTAAATCCAGGGCCAGGGATTTTATGGCTGCAATATTGTCCAGAACCTCTTTTTTGAGGCACCAGTAAATATCTTTGAGTTTTTCGATCCGCAGCGCACTTATCTCCATTGCCCGGGGGGAGAGTTCTGATTTTGCCTGTTTGAACCGGGCCTGCTGGCTGCTGATGATCTGAAAGATTGCTTTTATGGTATCAGACAGGGCGGTTACATGATCGGCATTAAAAAACACCTCCTGGAATATTGATTCCTGTTTAAAAGACTGGGCTGATTCCCACATCAGGGTTAAAAGCGCATCTCCTCCCAGAAACTGTTCATGGTCGGCCGGGGTATCAAGCGTATCAGCATAAAGCCCGAGTGATGCAATGTGCTCGACCTGTTCTTTCAGATCCAGCAGCTGTGGTTTATGATCCGCGCCTTTGAAGGCCACCAGGGCACAGATACCGCATGACAGGTGATTGGGCAGAAAAGGAAATAAAATCAGACTGTTTTCTGCGGCCTGGTCCAGGGATTTCCCCACATGGATGTGCTGAAAAATACAGGTGGTCAGGTGTTTTAACCGGTGGATGGTCTTGGATATCATGAGTTCTCTCCTGCTGCTGGTTTCAACTGGATGACGATGCCTGTTTTGTGGCAAAATAGTGTTTTAAAATGGATCTGGCATGGGTGGGGGCCCGGGTGCCGATGTATTTGCCATGGCCCACCACAATGGATACCACAATGGCCCGGGTACCGGTTTTTTCTTTTCCGAACCCGGTGAACCAGTCATATTTTATGGTATGTTCCCGATTGGAAAGAGATCCTGTTTTTCCGCCGATGACCAGGCTGGAAAGGGTTTTGTCCCTGGAAAATCTGCCAAAGGCTTTTCTGGCGGTTCCCTGGGAAACGGTTTTTTCCATGAGCCGGATAATGGCTGCGGCTGATGCAGGATCTATGGCTGATGCAAGGTGTTCTTTGGTGTGTTTATATACGGTTTCTCCTTTTGCATTGGTCACCCGGGTGACAACGGCAGGCAAAAGGATTTGTCCCTGGTTGAACAGGGGCGTGAGCATCATGGCGCCAAATACAGGTGAAATAAGGGTATCCCGGTTGAATCCGCACCCCAGTTCTGCCAGATGAAAATCGTCCTCATTCATGGAAAATCGTCCTCCGTCAAAAACAAGGTCTGTTAGCGGCGTCTGGTTGAACCCGAAGGCTTGGGCATAGGCAGACAAAGTTTTCCTTCCCAGATAGGTCTGGCCGAGTTTGCCAAAAACCGGGTTGATGGAGTCGGCAAAGGCACTGGCAAGGGAAACTTTTATGGTGTACTTGTTTTTTACATCCTTTAACTGGCGTTTGTACAGGGTGTATTTGTTGCCGTTAAAATACAAAGGGGTCTGGGGGGTATATCCCAGGGCATCCACTGCTGCTGCTGCTGTCACGATTTTAAAAATACTGGCCGCCGGATATATGGCTGCAGTGCAGGGATTGATCTCCGGGTTTTCCAGGTCAAATCCTGCCATGGCAAGGATCTGTCCCAGATTGGCATCCATGACCACCATGGCTATCTGCCTGGGCTTTCCCCGTGTCAGGGTTTTAAGATGGTCCAGTCGTGAGGTGAGAAAGGCGTTCAGGTCCGGATCCAGAGAGGTGACAATGCGGAAGCTTTCTTCGGGGGTATCTGCAAAAAAGATGTTTTTATGGGCATTTAAAAGGGGTTTGTCCTGCATTATTTCCCGGACCCGGGTCCGGGACAGGTGCAATGGTTCGATCACCGGCTGGGTCACCCGTGAGCTGCCGGCCGGGGGGTTGTGGTACAATGGCTGCATGTGCTGGTGCACGCTGAAATACTGCCATGTTCCCACAAGGACAAGACATACCACCAAAAGTGCCATGGTTTTTCTGGCAGCACTCTGGAAAAACCGTTTTTTTCTTTTGCGGTAAATAAATTCTGCCTGGTGCTCCCGCCAGGAATCTTCTTTTTTATAGGTATACACGGTTTTGTTTTTTTTTCCTGGTTAATCCCGGGCAAAAGGCCCTGTTTTGTCAGTTTTATGTGGGCATTATTTTACTGGACTGCCCGCCTGGACCTGGGTATCAAATCCTGCCAGGGTCAGTTCTTTTTTTGTGCCGGCAGCCAGGACCATGCCTTGTGATTTTTCCCCCATCAGGGTGGCCGGCTTGAGGTTGGCCACCACCACCACCTGTTTTCCCACAAGGTCTTTGGGGGCGTAATGTTTTCCAATGCCGGCGATTATCTGCAGGGTATGGGTACCTGTGTCCACCTGCAGCTTTAACAGTTTGTCTGAGCCGGTAATTTTTTCTGCTGCCAGGATGGTGCCTGTGCGCAGATCTATCTTTGCAAAATCATCAATGGAGATCTGGGGTTTATGTTCAGGTGCAGCAACTGAGGGTTTTTTCTTTTTTGCCAGGAGGGGGGCTTGTTCAGGAGCCTCTTTTTGGGGTACATCAATTCTGGGGAACAGAATTTGCGGTTTGGCAAGACAGGTGCCTGGCTGTATCTGTCCCCAAACACAAATCCGGTCCAGGGAAAAAAATCCGTTTTCCGGGATCTTTATGCCCAGGGCGGACAGCATTTTTTTGCTGGTGCCGGGCATGACGGGATAAATGAGGCAGGCCACGGTGCGAAGCCCTTCCAGCAGATTGCAGATAACAGCAGACAGCAAAGGCTTTTTGTCTGCCTCTTTGGCCAGCTGCCAGGGTTCATGGGTATCTATATACTTGTTCATACAGGAGATAAACTGCCACACAGCAGTGGTGGCCTTGTGGAATTCATACCCGGCCATGGCCTTTTGAAAACTGTGAATAGCTTTACTGGCATCAGTTTCCAGGGAAAGATCAGCTGCCGGTAACATGGCCGGCACTACCCCTTTGAAATACCGAAAGTTCATGGACAGGACCCGGGAAAACAAATTTCCCAGGTCATTGGCCAGGTCTGCGTTGATCCGTGATACCAGCACATCTTCCGTGAAATTGGCATCCAGACCAAAGACCATTTCCCGCATCAGAAAATACCGGAATGCATCCACCCCGTACTGGTCAGTGACTGCCACAGGGTCTGTGACATTGCCGATGGTTTTGGACATTTTGCTGCCTGAGACATTCCAGAAGCCGTGGACATTCAGGCCTGCATAAATATCTATGCCCGCTGCCTTGAGCATGATGGGCCAGTATATGCCGTGGGGTTTGATGATGTCTTTGGCCACAAAATGCCGGGCAGAAGGCCAGAACTTTTTGAATAACGCCCCGGTTGGATATCCCAGAGCGGAAATGTAGTTCACCAGCGCGTCAAACCAGACATAGGTGACATAATCGTGGTCAAAGGGAAGGGTGATGCCCCAGGTGAGGCGGGATTTGGGCCGTGAGATGCACAGATCTTCCAGAGGCTCCTTTAAAAATGACAGCAGTTCGGTTTCATACTGTCTGGGATGGATGAACCCCGGATGGCTGTTGATGTGGTCAATGAGCCAGTCCTGGTACTGGCCCATTTTAAAAAAATAGTTGGATTCTTTGATGGTGGAGGGTGCAACCCCATGGTCCGGGCATTTGCCGTCCACAAGTTCTCTGTCCTGGTAAAAGCGTTCACACCCGAAGCAGTACTGGCCTTCATAGCTGGAAAAATAGATATCCCCTTTTTCATGGATCCTGGTGAGCAGGTCAGTTACCACTTTTATATGGGCCGGATCAGTGGTTCGGATGAACTGGTCATTTTGGACAGACAGCCTGGGCCACAGGTCCTGGAACAGGCGGCTGATTTTATCGGCATATTCTTTTGGGGTCTGGTTTTGTTTTTGGGCTGCCTGGACAATCTTATCTCCGTGTTCATCCGTGCCGGTGAGAAAATAGGTCTCATGGGCATCCATCTGCTTGAACCGGGTGGCCACATCGGCTGCAATAGTGGTGTAGGCATGGCCAAGATGGGGTTTGGCATTTACATAATATATGGGGGTGGTGAAAAACTGTTTTCTGGTTTTCATGTCATATCCTCATCAGTGCGTATTGTGCACAGCAGATTTTGTTTGATATCTGTAACACATCAGGGTTTAAGTTCACAGACCTTTGTTTCTATTTCTGTTCTGTCCTCCATGCGCACAGTGATGCTTTGTTTGAGGATATTCTGGCGGACCACTTTTCCTGTGCCCTGTTCCAGGACAATGGTTTTGCCCAGCCTGGGCATCTTTTTTTTCAGATGCTGGTATGTCTGGTTTTCAAAGGTGAGACAGCACATGAGCCGGCCGCACACGCCTGATATCTTGGTGGGGTTCAGCGACAGTCCCTGTTCTTTGGCCATTTTTATGGAAATGGGTTCAAATGTATGCATAAATGAGGAACAGCAGAATTCCCTTCCGCATTTGCCGATACCACCGCAGTGTTTGGAAAGGTTTCTGATGCCCACCTGGCGCATTTCAATGCGGATATTGTATTCTTTGACCAGCAGTTTGATCAATTGTCTGAAATCAATTCTGCCGTCTGCTGTATAAAAAAAAGTCAGTTTTTTCCGGTCAAAGGTACTTTCCACACAAAAAAGATTCATGAGCAGCCCCAGATCACTGATACAGGCATTGCAGAATGCATGGGCCTCTTGTTCCAAAGCCATGAGTTCCTGGCGTTTGATAAAGTCGTCCGGGGTCGCAATGCGGATAATCTGCTTTAAATTTTTGCTGTTTTCCTGCTTTTGCCCGGGGGGTCTTGCTACAATGCCGAATCCCTGTCCCTGTTCTGTTTCAACAATCACCCGGTCACCCTCTGCAAGGACAAAGGCCTGGCTGTCAAAATCATAAATTTTGCCGGCTGTTTTGAATTTAACGCCTGCCACGTTTATCATGTACTTGTAATCCTCATATCTGTGTTATACGCAAAAAAAATTGATCCATGGCCATGCGTACAGAGCTGTTGGAATCCATGCGCTGTTCAGTTTCATGCAGGGCGGTCATCCAGGTGAGACATTGGCTGTCTTCAATATGGGGAACAATATCTTCAAAAACAGCCGAAAAATCAAGGTTAACTATTTTTTCCGGCGCATGTCTGAAAACACATAGGTCTCTGAAAAAGGTTCTCATGACAGCCAGTCCCGGTATGATGCGCTCTGTATCCCATCCCAACTGCCAGGAAAAATACAATGCATTTTGTATCCTGGCAGCAGGTGTTCCGGATATCAAACCAAAAAGCTGCTGGATTATCCAGGTGCGGCCTGTCTGCCAGTCTGTTTGTGGTGCAGACGCAGCCTGGCTTGTTTCTGCATCTGTCTGGTCCGGCCTGTTTTGTATGTTCAAAAGCGTTAAGGCAAGGTTTAGATCTGACCCGGCTGTGGACCCAGCAATGCGGGCGGAACGTGGGTCTGCTGAAAATGATGTGCACAGATGGTCTGCCAGAGCAGTACCGGTAATGGGTCGGAACTGCAGCAGGCGGACCCGGGATTTGATGGTAGGTAACAGTGTTGCCGCATCCCGGGCCATGAGTATAAAAAAAGTGCCTCTGGCAGGTTCTTCCAAAGCCTTGAGCAGCGCATTCTGTGCCTGGATGTTCATATGATCGGCATGGGATATCAGCACCATGCGGTATCTGGCCTCATTGGGTCTTGCAGCAATCAATGATTCCATTTCTCTGATCTGGGAAATGGTGATAATTTTTTTTTTGTCCGGCAGCTCCACAAGCACCATGTCCGGATGCATCCGGCTGTCTATTTTTTTGCAGGACCGGCATTGGTTACAAGGGCGGTGCCGGTCTGATGCACAATTGAGGGCCTTTGCAAATCTGAAGGCCGCCTGCTTTCTGCCGGCGCCTGGATTGCCGGTGAACAGCAGGGCATTGGGAATTTTTTTAGTGTCAATAATCTGGTTCAGTTCAGATGCTGCCGGTGAAAAATCGGTGTTTTTGGGGGGCATAAAACTAGTAATCGACCCGTTCTTTAAGTTCTTTTCCGCATTTAAAAAAAGGCAGCCGTTTGGGAGGAATCTTCACTTTTTCTCCTGTTTTGGGATTTCTGCCCACATAGCTTTTGTATTCCTTGATGTGAAAACTGCAAAATCCTCTGATTTCAACCCGTTCTCCTTCTATAAAGGCCCGGGAAAGAGAATCAAAAAATATTTTTATCACCTCTGCAGCTTCTGCCTTGGTCAGCTCGGTGCGGTCTTTTAGTGTAGAAATCAATTCAAGTTTGTTCATACATCCTCTATAATTTTTTATAAGAAACAGCATGTCTTGTTGAAAGGGTTTATTTAAAAATTAATAAAAAGTCAAGGGGTTATGATAATAATGCCGGTATTTTTTCAACATTGTCACTATCTATCTCAACCCCGGCATACTGGCCAAGCAGCGTGACTTTAATAATTACCCGTCCCCGCCCCTTATGCTGGAAAAATTCACCTTTCAGGCCTGCCATAGGGCCTTCCACCACCATGACCGGATCTCCTTTCTGCAACTGGATGCAGGATCCGGTAATCAGGTCCGTACCTGCTGAGGTCATTATTTTAAGGGACTGAATCTGGGTGTCTGGTATGGATGTCGGACCCTGGGTATTTCCCAGTATCCGGACAGCCCCCAAAGTTTTTAAAATGCTGAGCTGGTGGGCAGAGTCAAAGCAGGATCTCACAAATAAATACCCCGGAAACAGGGGTACCTCAAGGATACGTTTGCGGTCCTTTCGGCGGCTGGGTTTTCTGGTTTTGGGCAAAAAGGCAGTAATGTTTTTTCTGGTAACCTGGTCAAAAACCATCTGCTCAAAATTGCTCCGGGTCAAAAGAGCAAACCAGTGAAAGGATTGTGTCATTGGATGCTGAATTCTCCAATTCCCTTCAGGGTAATCATAAAGGCGATCCGTCGGTCTGTATCTGACTCCTTGAATTCCAAACCCATGGCCCAGCAGGCTTCATCCAGGATGATACCGGTGCGGGTTTCAACGGTATTTTCACGGGCAAGGTCCAGTTCAAAGGAATAATAGGCAGACAAAACCGGGGTGATCTGTGCCTTGAATCTGGTATACCAGAATTCTGTCTTGTCTTTGGTATATCTGTAGGCGGTGGTGATGGCATCTCCTCTTTTGTCTGTCACAGTGGTATCAATATTCAGGATGGTGAAATCATAGGTGTAAGGGGACCATGCCACATCTGTATGCAATGCCAAAAATGAAAAAGGAAAGATTCTTGCTTCCATGTGGACATCAGACCAGGGCCTGTCTTCAGCATCAGCGCCATCCCGCTCATTTTTGATATCATAGTCCTGAAATAATTTTATCCATCCCAGTTCCCGGTATCGATTTTCAAAGGTCTGATCCGGCCCGGCAACGGTTTTTCTTGCGGTAAACCGGTTTGTCAAAGACCAGGTGAGTCTGTTTTCTTCCTCAATGTCATCCAGGGAATCAAAAAAAGGCAGATCCTTCTGGTCCACCCGGGGCAGAAACCGGTACCCCAGTGCAGGGGTCACCTGGTGCTGAATCTTGTCGGCAAATCCGGAATTAACGGTGAAAACACGGTTCAACCGGGTGGAAATATCTGTGCCCAGCTCATATATACCCCGGAATCTGAGACTGTCATCTTCCTTGTTGATATCCACAAAACTGTCGGTATGGTAGGTGGTTGCATGGAGGCCGATAAACGGCTGGAAAGCCACTGATTGTCCCAGTTTCATGGGATAAAAAAACCTGGGGTTCACAATCAGACGCTGTCCATTGACTTTGGCAGCTGTGCGATGGGGAGAAGCCGTGTTGAGCGTATCCTGGCGGAAAAAAGAGGTGAACTGCGAATCCAGGGAATAGTAAACATCAGTGGAGCCAATCTGCTGGCGGGCGGCATCAAATTCCACACCCGGAAGGGTCTGCAGGGTGGTATCCAGGGTGTTACCGCGTCTGGCGATGACATCATCATACCACAGGGCCTTGGCCACAAGGGCATGCTGTGACCAGGTGCGGTCAACGATCACACTGTTTTTTCTGATGGTGTCATCATATTCATCCAGCCCCCTTCCGAACTGGTCCTGGAACATCTGGTTGGTATTGTCATATCCGGTAAGCCCGTCTTTGAACTCCAGCAGATAATCAGCGTCAGACACAACATCCACATCCAGTTTGGCAAAAAAATCATTGGGCAGTGCCTGGTCTGTTTTCATGCGCAGCCAGTAGCGGTCTGTCCTGGTTCTTTGCGGGGTGGTATCGAACCGGTAATCTTCGGTGGCAGCGGTGCCGTCATCGATTTTGTCATCGGAAAAAAAATCCAGACGCCACAGCCCCTTGGACCGGGCATCGGACAGATACCGGTATTCTCCGGCAATTTTAGGACCCCGGTCCGACAGGTACCCTGCATAAAAGGTGGCATCTGCACTGGGGGAAATGGCCCAGAAAAACGGTTGTTCATATACAAATCCCAACCGGTCGGAAGAAGACACTCCGGGAATGAGAAAACCGGTCTGGCGTTTGGTTTTCACCGGAAATGTGAGAAAAGGCGCATACAGGGCCGGCATGTTTTTTGCCCACAGGGTTGCGTGTCTGGCCGATCCGTATCCTTCAATGGTCACTTTGACATCTTTACCGGTGATTTTCCAGTCCGGGGTGTCACCCGCACACGAGGTGATGGATGCCTTCCGGGCAGTGTATGTGACCCTGCCGGTTTTGCGGATATCTTCACCATGGATATAAAAATGGTTTTTCTGGACAAAAATGGTGCCTTTGTGAATAAATCCTGTCTGGGTGGCAAGGTTGATCTCCATGGCATTGCAGGAAATGACATCTCCGCCGGAAATCAGTCTGACATTGCCCTGGGCAAAAGCATCCTTGGTTGTGTTCGAGAACTCAACATAATCTGCTTCCAGACGGGTTTTCCCTCCGGTAATGATGACATTTTCTTCGGCAATGAACAGATCTTTTTTGTCATCATAGGTGACCATCATGGCTGAAAGATTCCAGGAAATGGTTTCAGGATCTTCCGGCAGGTCAGCGGCCTGCCCTGTAACTGTCAACCATACAAAAAAGGTGAGCAGAACAGATATGGTGGACAACATCAGGTTTTTGCAGGGTAATAAACAGGGCATGGAGCTTCCAGTAATCAATTGCACAACCATTAAAATTACTGTATAAAGCCATCTTATGTGTTAAATGTCAAGCCGGAATCCCGCCTTTTTCCTGTAAATGGACCAGTCCGGGATGCCCGCTTTAAAAGGACCCCCATGACAGACTCCATTATAGAAGCCATCGGTAACACCCCGGTTGTGGAAATTGGTCGGATGAATCCTGTGCCCGGGGTGAAGATACTGGCCAAATTGGAGTACATGAATCCCGGAGGATCGGTCAAGGACCGGGCTGCCCTTTACATGATCACTGCAGGCGAGGCATCCGGCCAGCTCACCAAAGATAAAACTGTTATTGAAGCCACCTCCGGCAATACCGGTATCGGTCTGGCCATGATCTGTGCGGTGAAGGGCTATGATCTTGCGCTTACCATGGCCGAGAATGCCAGCGAAGAACGTAAAAACATTCTGCGGGCCCGGGGGGCAAAAATCATTCTGACCCCCCGGCATCTGGGATCGGATGGTGCTATTGAAGAAGCCTACCGCCTGGCCCGGGAAAATCCGGATAAGTATTTTATCACTGACCAGTATAATAACGATGCCAACTGGCAGGCCCATTATTATAGCACTGCACCGGAAATCGTGGCACAGGTCCATCAGAAAATAACCAGTGTGGTGGCCACAGTGGGAACCTCAGGCACCCTCATGGGGCTTTCCCGGTATTTTAAGGAATTCAGTCCCGGCACCAGAATCGTCTGTGCTGAACCTTTTTTGGGCCATGGGATTCAAGGGCTCAAGAATATGAAAGAATCCTATACCCCGGAAATTTTTGATAAGAAAAGATTGGACCAGGTGCTTTATATAGATGATGACCTGGCTTTTGATACCGCCCGGCAGCTGGCATCCAGGGAAGGGTTGTTTGTGGGCATGAGTTCCGGTGCTGCCATGGCTGCTGCCGTAAAAGAAGCCCGCCAGATGCAAAAAGGGGTGGTAGTGGTTATTTTTCCTGATTCCGGGGAAAGGTATCTGTCCACGCCGCTGTTCTCAGTAAAAAACAAAATACATGTGAACCTGTTTAACAGCCTGACAGCAAAAAAACAGCGGTTCAAGCCGTTGAAAACAGATACCGTGTCCATTTACACTTGTGGTCCCACTGTATACCAGCGTCTGAATCCCGGCCGTTTCAGACGGTTTGTCTTCACAGACCTGCTGGTGCGGTACCTGGTTTTTCATAAAACAGATGTCAACCACGTGGTCAATATTACCGATTATGATGACCGCACCATCCAGGGTGCAAAACAGGCCGGCTGCTCCCTTAAAGATTTTACCAGACCCCATATACAGGCGTTTGCCCAAGATCTGGCGCGCCTCAGGATCCGGCAGGCCCAGGCGTATCCCAAAGTATCCGATCACTTGGCTGATATGGCGGATCTGACCCGCAAACTGTTTAACCAGGGCCATGCGTATGAAAAACTGCATTCCGTGTACTTTGATATCTCCAGCGTCCCTGAATACGGGCAGCTGTCCAAGATGGATATCCATAAAATCAGGCTGGGAAGCACTGTGGACCTGGATGAATATGAAAAACAAAACCCCAGGGATTTTACCTTGTTCAAGCGGGTCCGCCTGTCCGAGCTGCGGCAGGGAATAGGCCTGAAAACTGAATGGGGCACTGTCAGGCCTTCTTTGCACCTGCAATGTGCTGCCATGTCCATGTCCTGTCTGGGCGTACCTTTTGACATCCACACCGGCAGCCGGGAACTGGTATTTCCCCACCATGAAAACGAAAGGGCCATTGCCAGGGCTGCATGCGGACAGCAGCTGGCCAATATATGGCTGCATTGCAACCCGGTCAGATATGACGGTTCTCTGGGGGAAAAATCCATGGAGGATATCACCCTTGATACCCTGGCTGACCAGGGGTGGAATAATAATACCATCCGCTTCTGGCTTCTGTCCGGCCATTACCGCAGAGGCCTGGTATTATCCTTTCGGGCACTTACCGATGCGCAGGCAACCCTGGCCAAAATCAACCGGTGTATTGCGATTCTGGAAAAGATCAGGTCCGGGAATATGACAGAGGGGAAGTCCTGCGGGGAAATAGACCAGCTGGTTTATGATATCCGCCACGGCATTCTGACAGCACTGGCAGATGATTTAAAAATTTCCGCTGCCATAGCAGTGCTTCTGGCCAATGTCAGGAAAATCAATGCATTGGTGACCCGGAACCGGCTCAGTTCTGCTGATGCAGAGCAGCTGCTGGATGGGTTCAGAGACATGGACAATATTTTGCAGATATGCGATTTCAGCAAAAAAAAGAAATATTCCAGTGATGTGAAACATCTTATCAGACAGCGGAATGAAGCCCGGCATAACCAGGACTGGAAAACCGCGGACAAAATCAGACAAAAGCTTGCTGCCCTTGGGGTACAGGTACATGATCAAAAGGTTGGTATAAAATGATGGACATGGTGTTTTTTCCATTTTCCCACGTTGATCAACATCAACGCAGGGCTTTAACAACGGTTTTTCCCAATTTTCAATATCTGTCTTTGACAGCAGATCTGCCCGAAAATTCTCCTATGAAGCCCCTGGTGGAAAAAAAAGCGGCATCCCCTGTCTTCACCTCACGCACCCGTCTCGGGCAGGTGGAGTCTCAGGTTGCAGCCTGGCTGGACTGGGCAGCGCTGCATAAAGGTAACCAGCGCAACCTGAAGTCTTTGGTTGCGGGCGGCCCGTATTTTATGGATGATGCCGGCCCAGGTGCCATCCAGTCTGAACTTCGGGCCAGGATCCGGCAGGATGTGTCTGATAATATAGACAACCCTCCCCCTGCTGACCCCCTGTTGTTTTTAAAGATTGCCCAGATCACCGATGCCCATAATGCCGCCATAGATGCTGAACTGGCGGGCCTGGAAAAAAAACGGGCTGCACTGTTTTCAGATCTGAAAGGAGACCTGGATGAAATTGTGCCGGACAAGGCCCAGGTAAGGTTTCGGGATCCGGGTTTGTCTATGACCGGTGCGCGTATCCGGGCATGGGCAGCCTGTGCAAGAGAAGAAAAAGTTTTTGCAGGTGAAGGTCCGGTGGTGCTTATCACCACGAGCAGCGCGGTTTTTGACTTTCTTGGGTCCATTTCTTCCCAGTTCATAAATGCACTTGACATTGGTTACATAAAAGTGCATGAAGATGGGTGTGCGCGCAGACCTGAATGGCAGAATCATTTTTTGGATATACTTGAAAAAATTGTGACAGACCAGTATTCGGAAAATAACGTCCAGATGCCAGCAGACCTGTTACCGGCCATGGATGACTGCAGCAGGTCAGCCAGGCTCCAGGTGGGTATTTTTTCAGGATTGGCGCTTGAAAACCATACCGGCCTGCCGGGTAGAAGACATGTGGTCTGCCGGGTGGCGGTAAAAGCATAAAAAGCTTGATTTTACCAAAGGACATGTTATAAAAGCGTTTTTTAAATCAGTTACATCAAATTGATATAAAAATGGGTTTATAATCGAATGATGTTAATTATTTTTAGGAGGCTGTAAAAATGGCATTTAATCCAATTGTTGACGAAGCAAAATGCGTTGGTTGTGAAGAATGTGTGGACGTTTGTCCTGTGGAAGTATTTGAAATGGAAAACGGAAAATCCGTTCCGGTCAATGCGGAAGAATGCATGGGATGTGAGAGCTGTGTAGAAGTGTGTGAAGAAGACGCCATCGTTGTTGAAGAAGACTAGACCCTTACCTTAGACCATATGGCATCTGCCGGACCTGTATAACATAACACATGGTGTTATTTGTCTGGCGGCTGCCTGAATGCCGGAACCGGCCTGCAGCATGTAAGCAATACCGGTTCCGGCATTTTTTTTGGCCGCTTCTTCCGGGGTTAAAACCGCAGAGACAGGCAGCTTATACCCCCATCCAGTTTTCTGAATTCCGTTACATCCACTGCAATGGTTTCATATCCCTGGTGTTCAATCATGGCCCTGGTTTTTTCATATCCGTCAGGTACCAGCACCCGGTCATTGATCCATACGCAGTTTGCAGCATAGGCTTCAGCGTCATCTACCGGCAGGATCCTGAAGCCGCTCAGCTCTGGTTTATGTAAAAACTCCCCCCATGCCAGCAGACAATTGTTTTCCAGATAGGAAATGCCGGTTTTCAGGTGGAGGACAGATGAGAGGGCAACCGGGGAGACACTGTATCCATGGGGGGCCAGAATTTCTGTAAGCTGGTCAACACCTGCTGCATTGGTACGGTTGGACAGACCCACATAAAAATGGTCCTTTACCATCATCACATCTCCTGCATCCAGGGTTCCCGGGGCCTCAATACCGGTTATCGGCCGGTCGAACCGTGACATTGCCCGGTATACGGCCCGGGTTTCCCCGCGTCTTGATACAGCTCCCGGACGGGTGATTACCGTGCAGCTGCCGGTGACCAGGCAGGTATCTTCAATAAAGGTGGAATCAGCAAACGCCTCATCAGGCGGAAGCACAATCACTTCAAGGCCGCAGGATTGCAGGGCCTGGATATAGTGTTCATGCTGTTTTACAGCAAGGGCATAATCAGGCTTTCCCATATTGGCGTGGCTGATGCCGTTGGCCATGTTTTTACACGGTGTTTTGACCATGGCGTATGTGAACATATGTTTTTCCTTGATTATCTGCTGGACGGGACTGTCAGGGCCTTGTCCGGCCGGGTTGTCAGGTAAATTCCGGCAAAAACCAGTGCTGCTCCCAAAACAAGTGCCGGGGTGAGGGGCTCTCCGAGAATCAGGTATGACAAAACAATGGCACTGACCGGGACAAAATTGATAAAAACCCCGGCTTTTGAGGGTCCTATTCTTTGAATACCCTGATAATACCAGAAAAATCCCAGAACAGTGCCGAAAAATCCCAGATAAAACAAGGCCCCCCAGTTTTCTGCCGTATACAAGGGAACCGCCTGAAACAGGCCTTGAAACAGGGCAGGGAAAAACAGCATCACTGTGCCGGCCACAGAGGCATAACAGACAGCTGCCACCGGAGAAAGGGTTTGCATTAATTGCTTTCCCAGAAGCGAATACGACACCCAGGACACCACACATCCCAGAATTGCCATTTCCCCGGGACCAATGCCGCTGTGGAACAGGCTTGACAGGCGGCCATTGGAGATGACGGTTACAGCACCGGTCACAGACAGAAGCAGGCCCGTTATTTTGGCCGGGGTTAACGATTCCTTGAACAAAAGAGCTGCAGACACACTGATGAAAATCGGGTTGGTGGCAATGATCAAAGATGCACGGTTGGCATTGATAAAGGTGAGGCCTGTGAAAAAGAAAAGGTTATAGGCAAAGATGCCGGTCAGGCCGGATAAGATGATCCAGAACACCTGCACCCGGTTTATGCGCGGCAGCCTGCCTTCCAGCCGGATGGTCAGAATCACCAGAAAAAAAGACGCAATGGCAAATCGTAAAAAAGCAGCACATTGGGGGTTGACATGTCCGGCAATTTTTTTTCCGGCAATAAAGGTGCCGCCCCAGAAAAAAGCAGTTAAAAAAAGTTTGACAAAGGTCACCCGGGCATCCTTTTTATCCTGGTTCATAAAAATGGTTGTATTTGCACAGAGTCGCGCCCAAAAGTCAACCCCAAGTTGGCACCAGCTGCCTGGACAAATGCTGTTCAGGCCTTTACAATGTTGCCGGCTTTGCCGTATAACATGGTGGCAGCAGGTTTTGACTTTCACTATTCACAGGGTTATTGATCCTGTTCAACCCGGATCCAGCGCCAAGGGGCAGTAATGCAGGTACAACAAAACAACCGGTTTTCATCCCAGAACATATGCAGGATTCTGGTACATGCCAGGCTGGTATCACCTGACCAGGCAAGGGATCTGATGCGCCGGGAAAAAGGGGTGAAAGAAAGTCTTTATAATGCAGGGAAAAACACAGTGTTCAAAGGCATCTCCAGACAGAAGGCAATGGGCCGTCTGACCATAATTGATGTGATGGTTCATCTGCGCCTTAAATCAGGAAATCAGCCGGACCGGTTTCTGGATGAAGACATGATCTACCGGGCATTGGCCAGTGCCTGGAAACTTGCATATAAAAAAGTGGATCCCCTGAAACTGGATCTGAACCTGGTGACCGGATTTATTTCAAAGTCATTTGCCTTTAAACATCTTCTGCTGCCTGTAAAAGTTGAGGCAGGCAAACTCATGGTGGCAACACCGGACCCTTTTAATTATGAAGCCATAAAAGATGTTGAAATGGTGTCAAAACTCAAGGTGGTGCCGGTGCTCAGCCCCAGATCCGACATTGAAAAACTGATCCGGGAATTTTTCGGGTTCCGGTATTCCATTTCTGCTGCCCAGGATCTGTTTTCCGGCAAAGGAGTGGATCTGGGAAACCTGGAACGGTTTGTCAATCTCACCCCCCGGGATGACCTGCCGTCCACAGATCAGCATATTGTAAATGCCGTCAACCATTTGTTCACTTATTCCTTTGACCAGAAAGCCAGTGACATCCATATTGAGCCCAAAAGAGATATCTGCCTGGTGCGCATGCGCATTGACGGAGCCCTGCATACGGTGTACAAACTGCCCAAACAACTGCACAATGCAGTTGTCAGCCGTATTAAAACCCTGTCCGGCCTGGACATGGCTGAAAAAAGGCGGCCCCAGGACGGCCGCATCAAAATGGTCAAAGAGGAAACCGAGGTGGAAATCCGGGTGTCTACCATTCCGGTAGCATTCGGGGAAAAAGTGGTAATGCGGGTCATGGATCCGGATATCCTGTTTCAGGACCTTGAAAAACTGGGGTTTTCCGGAAAGGATTTTGCAAAATTCAAGAAACTGATCACCCTTCCTTTTGGTATTGTTCTGGTAACAGGGCCCACCGGATCAGGCAAATCCACTACCCTGTATTCCACTCTTCGCATGCTGTCATCTGCAGAGGTGAATATTACCACCATTGAGGACCCCATTGAGATGATCCACGAGGAGTTCAATCAGATTTCTGTTCAGCCGGCGGTAAATGTGACCTTCGGGTCAGTGCTGCGCAATATCATGCGCCAGGATCCCGATATTATAATGGTGGGGGAAATCCGGGACCTTGAAACGGCACAGGCTGCAGTGCAGGCTGCTTTGACCGGTCATCTGGTTTTGTCTACCCTGCATACCAATGACAGCGTGTCTGCTGTTTTCAGGCTGCTGGATCTGGGCATACCGCCATATCTGGTGCATGCCTCCCTGAACGGGGTCGTTGCCCAGCGTCTGGTTAGAAAAATCTGTCCCTATTGTATCCAGCGTATTGAAATGGATGCCGGAGAGCTTTCAGAACTGGGGCTTGTGGTGGCAAAAAGCGGTCCTGTCAGTCTTTGTCATGGAAAAGGATGCAATAAATGCCGTGGAACCGGTTATAAGGGGCGGATCGGTATTTATGAAATTTTGCCTTATACAGAACCGTTGAAAAAGATGAGCACTCCGGATGGCAGCCTGAAAGCCATGCGGAACAAGGCCATGGAACAGGGACTGGTGCTGCTGCGCCAAAACGGCATAAAAAAAATGCTGCAGGGCGAGACCACCTACCAGGAAATTCTGCGCATTACCTGGGATCAGTTCTAATAAACATCTCTGGAGATCCGGGAATTCTTGACTTTTTTTGCAGGCCTGTTTTATAAAAAATCCAACAAATGTTACCTGAAATTACCAGGATTTATAAAAATGAAGCAGATTGCCAATCTATTGTTTGAAGCCAGAATCTTAAAAGATCTGAATCGGTCAGGGTATGCTTTTTTGGGAGCAGGCCGGGAAAGCATTGCAGAACATTGTTTTTCCATGGCATTTATCTGCTTTGTTATGTCACGGCTGGACCCTGAAGCCAACGGCGAACGTCTGATGGCCATGGCCCTGGTTCATGATATGGCTGAAGCCAGGACCGGGGATTTCAATTATGTGCAGAAACACTATTCCAGCACCGATGAATCCAAAGCCGTTGCCCATCTGACAAAGGGTGTCCCCTTTGCCACAGATATCATATCCCTGATTTCAGAATTCAACCTGGGGCAAACCAGGGAGGCCCGGCTGGCAAAAGATGCTGACCAGCTGTCTTTTATACTTGAATTGAAAAAACTCAAGGATATCGGGGCGGCTGCGGCTGACAAATGGCTCCTGGTGGTTCTGGAACGGCTGAAAACAGATACAGGAAGACAGATGGCCCGCAGCATTATGCAAACCGGCTGGGATGAGTGGTGGCTCCATGACTATTCTGAATAAAAATCCAACAAATCAGGGCCTCATGATATCAGAAACCATATCCGTTCTTTTTATAAAACACCCCTCAGGAACAGCCGATACTGATCCCTTTGAACCAGGTGACGGATTCATTGTACAATCTGGTGAAAACAAAGCCTGGTGCGAAAAAATTGCAGACAGATTTCATCCGGATATTGTATTGGTGGACCCTGGGCCCTGTGTCACCATGGATGCGGTGCAGACCTGGGGTGCCTGGCTGGCTGAAATTCCATTTTTTTTTCAGCCCGGTTGCTTTCTGGTTGTGGACACTGTTCTTTCCATGGAAGACAAATGCCGTTTCCGGCAGTGCGGCTTTGATGAAGTGATACCCCGTCCGGTTCAAAAACAGGCACTGCGTTATCTTTCATACCCCTATCTCCGGCATAAGATCCTGGAACAAAAAAACTTTACCGGCAGACAGACCCTGAAGCAGGCCCATAAGTATCTGGACAGATTCAAACACACCCTGTCTGTTGTAAAAAAGGAGCTCATCCAGGAAAAAACCAGTCTTAATAATGCCCTGAAGCAGCTCCACCACATGAACAAAGAACGCAGACATCTTAAAAGCCAGGTCCAGAAAGCAAAACAGGCCCTTGCGCAGAATATGGCGGGTTGTGAAAAACTGCTGTCTCAACTGATTCGTACCCAGATTGAAACCAGTCAGGGACATGGGGACCGTGTTGCCCATATCGCCTGCTTTATCGGCAAAGATCTGGGGTGTGATGAAAAAAAGTTGGAGAATATTCATAAAGCTGGTATGTTGCATGAAATCGGGCTTGTTTTCATGCCCCGGACAGCGCAAAAAAAACCATTGGACCGTTGGACCGCTTTTGAGAAAAACATTCAGTTACAGTATCCAGTGAAAGGAGCGGACCTGCTCAGCTATTGCCAGGTGTTTGAAAAACCCGCACAGATTATCCGGTATATGCATGAAAATGCAGATGGTTCCGGTTACCCCAGGGGATTGAAAAAAGATTATATCCCTCTGGCATCCCGGATCCTGGCCGGAGCAGATATGTTTGATACTTTAAAGCACAGGGAAGATATCTTGTGTCTGGAAGACCTTATGGCGGCCCTGGAAAATCTGGCAGGATCCCGCCTGGATCCCCAGGTTGTCAACGGGCTTGAAAAATATGCCCTGCTGCACATGGGATCTGATTCCTTCCAGATACGGGAGGTGGGGGTCGACCAGCTGGAGCCGGGTATGCGCCTGGGATGCGCCCTGTTCACTGCTGCCGGCACCAAGCTGTTCAGTGCTGATACCGTGCTGACCAGAACGGCAATTGACAAGATCATACAATACAACAGGGAATTCCCTGTGGATGACATACTCTACATAAAGGTTTAAAAAATGGACATTTCTTCGTTTATTGGTGTTGTTTCAGGAATAGGATTTGTTCTGGGTACCATATTGCTTGGCGGCAGCATCATGATGTTTGTGAATATTCCTTCAGTGCTGGTGGTGGTGGGGGGGACATTTGCGGCCACCATGATCGGATATCCTCTGGCCCAGTTTCTGGGGGTATTTAAAACCGCTGTGAAAGTGTTCATTTTTAAAATTGAAAAGCCCCAGGATATTATTGAAAATCTGGTGGAGATTTCCAATAAAGCCAGAAAAGGGGGACTGCTGTCCATTGAGGGGGATATCGAGGCCACTGCGAATCCTTATCTTGCCCAGGCCCTGCAGATGACCGTGGATGGGGTAAAAACTATGGATATAGCCGCTATCATGCAAAAACAGATGCAGTTGACCAAAAAAGGACTGGATACCGGTGCTGAGATATTTGGCTCCATGGGGGCCTATGCACCTGCATTCGGTATGGTGGGAACCCTGATCGGGCTCATCCAGATGCTGGCCAATCTGGACGATCCCTCTTCCATCGGACCTAAAATGGCAGTGGCCATGATCACCACTTTTTACGGAGCCGTGCTGGCCAACCTGTTTTTTATTCCCATGAGTGATAAGCTTCGGGGCAGAAATGAAGAAGAAATCACCAATATGAACATTATTTTTGAAGGAATTCTTTCCATTCGGGAAGGAGAACACCCCAAGCTCATGGAAGACAAACTCAACATTTACCTTTCTGATACCAAAAAAGAAGAAAAAAACACATAAATTTTTGGAAAAAGAGCAAAACACATGGCTGAAGATACTGACGGGAAAGCTGAAGGAAACCAACCGGCTGTCCAGCCTTTGGTGGCGGACGGAGAACCCCCGCAACGCAAGCAGGCCACCTGGCTGGCCACATTTGCTGATCTGGTTACCCTGTTGATGTGCTTTTTTGTTCTGCTGTTTGCCATGAGCACCACCCAGCAGGAAACCTATAAGGAACTGGTGCAGTCTTTGCGCAGTGCCCTGGGGGCCCAGACAATTCCGGAGGCCGGCACCAGAGAAGGGCTGACCATGCATGCGGTACCCTCTGAACAACCCACTGAAATCCAGCAGATAGATGAACTCGGGGGGATGATAGAAAAGGAGCTGGATGACATTGTTTCTGAAGTTCGGGAACTGGTATTGTTCAATAAGCTCGGGGGAGAAGTGAGTGTGGTCAAAACCGAGGCCGGGGTGGTGATCACCATGTCAGACCTGCTTTTATTCAACCAGGGCGGCACCCGGCTGTCTGAAAAAGGGCTGGATATTCTGCAGAAAGTCGCTTCTGTACTTTCCAAACTGGCCTACCAGGTGAAGATAAAAGGGCATACCGACAGTACACCCATCGCTTCTGCCCTGTATCCATCCAACTGGGAATTGTCTGCTGCCCGGGCAGCCATGGTGGTCCGGCTTTTGGTGGCAAACGGTGTTCCCCCCCAGTATATATCTGCAGAAGGATATGCCCATTATCACCCGGTGGCCACCAATGACACCCCACGGGGAAGGGCCTTGAACCGGCGGGTGGAAATCGTGTATGAGCGGGACAGTATTGCCCGGCAGTTTGCCGGCATGAATCCGCAATGATGTGAAAAAGCACGGTTCAAGGTCTGGCGGGACAGGATAATCTGCGTTTTTCCATTTCTTCTGACACAATGCGCATGATATCAGCAGGGGGAACCATAAGCTTCATGCCGGGGCAGGCAGATGCCATGGCATTCCAGTTCTCAGGGTTGGCCACCAGGGTTTCAATAAATGGCCATGCCCGGCACATGCGGGGTTTGACCGGGTGAATGGTACATTGTTTCCGGCCATCAAAAAAAACGCAATGTCCATCCGGTCCCTGGGTTAACACAGGTCTGGAACCGGACATGTCACAATAGGATGTGACAAATGTGCCTGGATCAGCCTTTATATATGCACAGATGTCTGCAATATCCCGGCCGGTGACATAGGTGCCGCCAAAGCCTTGGCAGCACTGGCCGCACAATTGGCAGGTAAAAATATCATTAGCGGTTTTATATTCAGTATCCATATCGTTTTTCCATTGCTTTCTGCATGGTCAGGGGATCCACATACTGGAGGTCCCCGCCCATGGGGACGCCGGAAGCAATCCTGGTGATGATGATATTCCTGGATTTGAGCCGGTCCATAATATATGCAGCGGTTGCTTCTCCTTCCACATTGGTGCGGGTGGCAATGATGATTTCCCGGACAGGGCCGGGGTCGGCCCGGCCAAATAGTTCCACCAGCCGGATATCATCAGGACCGATGCCGTCAATTGGCGACAAAGCCCCGCCCAGCACATGATAACATCCTGAGAATGCTTTTGATTTTTCAATGGCTGCCATGTCCGCGGGATTTTCCACCACACAGATGAGCCCGTGATCCCGGCAAGGATCACTGCAGATACGGCATTTTTCCTGATCACTGAGGGCAAAACAGGTGGCACATATCTGTACAGATTTTTTCAGCTCAATGATGTCGGCTGCCAGCGTTGCTGCTTCATGTTCCGGTGCATGAAGCAGATGAAGGGCCAGCCTTTCCGCTGTTTTTCTGCCGACCCCCGGCAGGGTGGAAAAGCTGGTGATCAGCTTCAGGATGGCGTCAGGATAATGGCTCACAGGTCTATAGGCCGGGAATATTCAATCCCCCGGTAAGTTTGCCCATTTCAGAGGACACCATTTCCTGGGATTTGTTCAAGGCATCATTGACCGCCGCCAGAATCAGGTCCTGAAGCATTTCCACATCTTCAGGATCCACCACTTCTTTTTCCAGAACAATGGATTCAATTTTCTGGCTGCCGTTGGCCACCACTTTGACCATGCCGCCTCCGGCAGAAGCTTCAACCGTTTTGGTTGCCAGATCCTCCTGGGCTTTGAGCATTTTTTTCTGCAGCTGCTGGGCCTGTTTCATCATATTGTTCATATTTTTCATTTTGTTTCTCCTGCTATTTAATAATTAATAATTTCACCGTTGAAAATCTGCTGTGCCTCTTTTACCAGGGGGTGATGTAAAGCTGCCTGCATGGCCTTGAAATCAGGTTTTTCCGGTGCTGCCTGGGGCAGCGCACGGGTTTGGGATACCACCTGGATGTGCAATTGTTTTCCCAAAAATATCTGGCAGTCTTTTTTCAGCTCTTGTTGTTTGGTCTCCAGCCGGTTTTTATCAAAAGCTGAGCAATTATGCAAAAAAACTTCCAGGATACCAGGTTCTGGTTCTTTGACCTCACCTTTTGACAGCAGCGCAGATAAATACGGCAGTGTGGTTTCAATCCGGGTTAAAAACCCCTGCCAGGTTTTTGCAGGTTCCCGGGTCTGTGCTGCAGATTCAGTATAAACAGGGTTTTCCGGCACAGATACCGGAGGGGAACCGCCTGGTATACAGACACTCTGCCGGGCAGAAAGATGTTCATGAACACCGGAAGAAGCGGTTTGGGCAGTTTTTTCATATACCGGATCCGGTGATGTTTTACCAATCTGCCGGGCAAGGGCATCCAGTTTGTGTATAATCTGGTCCAGAACCATACCCGGCCGAACCTGAAGCAGTTTGAGCAGAACTGTTTCAATGGCGATTTTTGTGTGGGATGAAAGTTTCACCATGGATTCCTCGTGTAAAAGTATCTGGAGCAGTATTTCCAGATACCCCTCCGGCAGGGGGGATACCATGTGATGGATCTGCTGTTTTTGTGCGGACGTCATGTTTACGGCGGGATGTTCAGGACCGCAGAGCTTGATCACGTTCAAATTCCTGAAATGCACAATGATGTCACCATAAAATTTTTTCAAATCCATACCAGTATCGTTGATGGCTTCCACCTGGGCGATCAGGGCGGAACCATTTTTTTCAACCAGAGCAGTGATGATGTCAGACATCAGTTTGCGGTCTATGATACCCAGCGCTTCCACCACCATGGCATAGGTGATGCCGGTATCCGAAGCAAAGGACAGAATCCGGTCCAGAAGGCTCAAAGAATCACGTACTGAACCGTCCGCTTCCTGGGCGATCAGATCCAGGCCCTGGTCCTGGACCATGAAGCCTTCTTTATCGCAGATGTTTTTTAACAGACCGGAGATGGATTCCAGAGGGATCCGGCCCAGATCATGGCGCTGGCACCGGGACAAAATGGTGGCTGGAATCTTATGCACTTCTGTGGTGGCAAAGATGAACAAAACATGGGCAGGGGGCTCTTCCAGGGTTTTCAACAGGGCATTGAAGGCTGCCGTGGACAGCATATGCACTTCATCAATGATATAAATTTTAAAAGAAGCGGAAGCCGGCATATAGATGACGCTTTCCCGCAAATCCCGGATCTGGTCGACACTGTTGTTGGAGGCCCCGTCAATTTCAAACACATCAGCACAATGACCGGTGATGATTTCCGTGCAGATTTTACACTGGTTGCAGGGGGCGGGAGTGGGGCCTCTTTTACAGTTCATGGCCTTGGCCAGAATTCTGGCGATGGTTGTTTTGCCAGTACCCCTGGGGCCTGTGAACAAAACAGCATGGGCCATCCGGTCCTGTTTAATGGCGTTGACAAGGGTGGTGGTCACATGGGGCTGGCCCACAACCTCGTCAAAAGTCTGGGGCCTGTATTTGCGTGCTAAAACTTGATAAGACATGGTGTCCGGCATGGGGTGGCGGAGAGGGAGGGATTCGAACCCTCGGTACCCGGTTAGGATACACACGCTTTCCAGGCGTGCACCTTCAGCCGCTCGGTCACCTCTCCTTTGTCAATTAATCCGGGTAAATTAGTAT
>DATFKQ010000002.1:0-22216 GCA_035268565.1 Desulfotignum sp.
GTTCCAGGGAAAACATGTGGCGGAAATCACGGCAAAACTGGCAGGGTGACCTGAACAGATTAAAAGTGCGGAGACCGGCAGTGCAGCTGTGAATGGTTCCGGCAGGTCATCGACCGGTACATCGGTCACACAGCCCTGACAAAAATGCGCAGGAGGAAAAAATGCGGGTGAAATCCATTATATTGGCTGTTTTACTGGTCTTCTTGGCAGGAAACGCCCTTAGTGCCGAAGAAAAGCTGCAGGTGTTTGTCAGTATTGTGCCCCAGAAATTTTTTGTAGAGCAGATTACAGGAGATCTGGCAGAGGTGGATGTACTGGTGACTCCGGGCAAAAGTCCGGCAACCTATTCCCCCACCCCGGCCCAGATCAAAAAACTGGCCAGTGCAGATATCTATTTCCGGATCGGGGTGCCGTTTGAGAACGGGTTTATGCATAAGGTCACATCCATAGCTCCGGACACCCGGGTGGTGGATACCCGTAAAGGGATAGTGCTGCAAAAGATGGAAGCCCACACCCATGACGATGACCACCATGAAGCGCAGGGCCATGATCACCACAAGGCGAAAGGCCGGGACAACCATGGTGAAGAAGGACTCCCCCATAGTGCGGATGCGGACCATGATCACCACGGTGAAGCAGGAGAGGATCATGGCCGGGAGGATACTGCGGCCGGCAGGGATCCCCACATCTGGATGAGCCCGATGCTGGTGAAACAGCAGGCCGCCACCATGGCAGATGCCCTGGGTGATCTGGTCCCGGCCCATGCGGCCCGGTTCCAAGAAAATTATGAACGGTTTGCCCGGAAACTGGACCAGCTGCATGAGCGGCTGGAAACCCTGCTGGCACCCCTGGCAGGGCAAAATTTCTTTGTGTTTCATCCGGCGTTCGGTTATTTTGCCGATGCTTACGGACTGAAACAGATTCCCGTGGAAACCATGGGCAGATCCCCCAAAGGAAAGGAGCTTTCCGCCTTCATCAAGCTGGCAAAACAGGAAAACGCCCGGGTGATTTTTGTGCAGCCCCAGTTCGACCGGCAGGCAGCCAGCAAAATCGCTGATGCTGTCAACGGGGCAGTGGTGTCCATCAATCCTCTGGCATATGATTACCTGGACAATATGGCGCAGATGGCAAACACCGTTGCTGATGCGCTGAACCCGTGAAAAATGTGTTATGAAACCAGATAACCAGGCGTTTCCCATGGCCCGGATCCGATGCCGCCATCGCAGTGGAGCGGTCCGGTATCCAGGTGGACAGCCGGCTGGGCACCAGCCACAAGCACATCTATGCAGCAGGGGATGTGAACGGCGGATACCAGTTCACCCATGCAGCAGGATATGAAGGGCGCAATGTGAAATTGTCCACCATTGCCGGTGCCATCCATCCCTATCCCACCATAGGTGAAATCAACAAACGGATGGCCGGCACCTATCTGTCCCCTAAAATATTTTCTCCTGTCATTGTTCAAAAGGGGCTCAAGTTTTTTTTCAACCTAAAGGGACGGGCGTGTCATCCGGAGCAATAGCCGCATCACTATCCGGGTTTTTTATCACGGTTCAGGAACTGACCCTTTTTGTCACCTCTTGTTGAAAATCA
The DNA here is from genome assembly GCA_035268565.1 of Desulfotignum sp. Classification (GTDB taxonomy): domain Bacteria; phylum Desulfobacterota; class Desulfobacteria; order Desulfobacterales; family Desulfobacteraceae; genus Desulfotignum. Next base: position 1,594 of record DATFKQ010000002.1, read on the forward strand.
GAAAGCGCTTCACTGACCTTTACCGGATAAAATGGACCCTCCTTTACTATCTGCCTGGCAGATGACGGCAGGCGGTCTGTTTGTTTCCGGGCATGGCTGCGGATTTCCTTAAGATCTTTGGTTGCTGTATCAAGACGTCTGCCTTTATGCATTACTGTCTCCAGCAGCGGTCTGCCGGGCAGATCTTCTTTGGCCCGGCCAATTGTATCTCCAATATCCCTGCCATTTTCTTCTCTGCGGAAAATCTGTTTTTGTCCCGGCAGTACCGGCTTGCCAGTGGACAGCTTAAGCCTTCCTTTGCCGGCATATTCGCAGAGTTTGTAAGCCATATCAAGGGCTGGTGCGTCACTGGACACGCCCATGCCTGTGCCGACACCAAATCCGTTGATGGGTGCACCTGATGACAGAAGCTGTGCTATGGATTGTTCATCCAGCCCCCCGCTGGCAAAAATTTCCACCTTGTTCAGGCCTGCGGTATCCAGTACCTGGCGTGCTTTTCGGGACAGAGCAAGCAGGTCACCGGAATCCAGACGGACCGCACTGATCTGGAAGGCATTTCCCAGGGTGTCCGCCAGGGCAATCACCTTGTGGATACCTGCAATGGTATCATAGGTATCCACCAGAAGGACTGTGCGGGGATACAGATCGGCAAATGCCCGGAAAGCGGACAGTTCATCCTCATGGGCCTGGATGTAACTGTGGGCCATGGTACCGGAAACCGGGACGTCATAGTGTTTGCCTGCCAGAACATTGGAAGTGCTGTCAACGCCGGCGATATAAAAGGCCCGGGCTGCCTTGAGGGCGGCATCAATGCCATGCATGCGGCGTGAACCAAAATCGACCACTGTCCGCCCCTGTGCTGCAGACACCATCCTACTGGCTTTTGAGGCCAGTACTGTCTGCAGGTGGACCTGATTCATCACAAATGTTTCGATGAGCTGGGCCTGGGGCAGGGGGGCAATGACCTCCAGGATCGGCTCATCAGCAAATACGGGGGTGCCTTCTGGAACCGCCCTGATGTCTCCGGTAAACCGAAATCCCCGGAGCGCGTCCAGAAATTCTCTGGAAAATTTTCCGGTTGATTTTAAAAAGGAGAGGCTTTCATCATTGAAGTGCAGGTTTTCCACAGCAGTCAAGACGGTGTCAAGGCCGCAGGCCAGAAGGAATTTGCGCTGTTCAGGCAGCCGTCGGGAAAAAAGGGAAAAAACCGCATCTTCTTCCATCTTTTCATGGTAATATGCCTGGAGCATAGTCAGTTCGTAAAGATCTGTGAACAGGGCGAGTTCATCATGTGCAGCCCCTTCAACAGGAAAGGCCGATTTTGCGGTTCTGCCGGCTGTATTCATAAACATTGTTCCTTTTCTATGGATTCAGGCATTTCATCAGGGATAAAGCAATCCTGTCCTCAGGGCAATGCTTTCAGGTCCCAAAGCTGAGGGGTTAATAAAATTGAAGCATATCTTTTTATTGCCGAACGAAAAATAGGCGGTTTTTTCCATATTGGGCAGGGAAAATATGTATATTTCAGGACAGGGACCACTGACGGGGTTTCACAGCACCGGAAAGTGCGGCACCGTCTGCCTGTGCCCGGGTTATGGACTTTTCTTGACAAAAAACCGGCAGTGCTTTTATTCTGGTTAACAAGTACCGCAGGATGTGCTTTAAAAAAATGAAAATTGGATTTCAAGGCGGGGGAATGTGGTCATGGATATGAAAAAAAAGGATGAATCTGAAGAAACGCCGGAAAAGTCTTATCATACCCGCTCCATTGCAGCGGTTTTAGATGCGTTTCATGTAGAACCCGATCTTGGACTGAGCGATGCACAGGTCGAAGATGCACGCCATGATGCCGGCCCCAATAAACTGCGCCAGGCAGAAGTCCAAAGCCGCTGGAAACTGTTTTTTGCGCAGTTTCGCAGCGTGGTGATCCTCGTGCTTATGATAGCAGGCATAACGGCTTTTGCTTTTGGACAAATACCGGAAGGCCTTGCCATTACAGCAGTTTTGCTTGTTAATGCAGTTATCGGGTACCTGTCTGAGTACAAAGCTGTAAAATCCATGGAAGCGATCCGCACCATGGGAAGCGATACTATCCGGGTGCGGCGGAAGGGTGAAGAAAAAGAAATTAACAGTGAAGATCTGGTTCCCGGAGATATTGTTATCATTGAAGGCGGAGACTTTGTGCCGGCGGATATCCGGCTCATGGAAGCCAACCAGATCCAGGTAAATGAATCAGCTCTCACAGGGGAGTCAGAGCCTGTGGTCAAAGATACGGAACCGGTGAAACCTGATACGCCTTTAGCGGAGCAGACCTGCATGCTTTATAAGGGTACGATGGTCACTGAGGGGTCTGGAGAAGGGGTCACCGTGGCTACGGGGATGGCTACCCAGCTGGGGCATATCACTGAAATGGCCCAGACAGCACAAAAGAAAATCACCCCCCTGCAGAAGCGGCTGGACCAGCTGGGGCGGAGACTGGCCTGGATCTGTCTGTTTCTGGTCCTGGCAATTGCTTCTCTGGGTATGATTTCCGGCCGGGATACCCTGCAGATGATCCAGACCGCCATCGCTCTTGGGGTGGCCGCCATTCCCGAGGGGCTTCCCATTGTTGCCACCATTGCCCTGGCAAGGGGCATGGTGGTAATGGCGCGGCGCAATGCCCTGGTCAAAAAATTACCTGCAGTGGAAACCCTGGGGGCCACCCGGGTCATTTTTACAGACAAGACAGGCACCCTGACAGAAAATAAAATGACCCTGCGCCGGGTAAAAACACCGGCTGGTGCATTTGATATTGACGGGCCACCAGATAATAATGAAGGTGCAGCACCCCCGCTGCTTCTGCGGATTCTGAAAGCCGGGGTTTTATGCAATAATGCGGTTCTGGGCAGATCAGCCGGAAGTACTGATTCTTCGGGGGAGGAACGTAACCCCCCCAACAAAGATGACCAGAATGCTGACCAGGAAGATGACAACGACCAGGGGGATCCCACGGAAATCGCTCTGCTGCGGGCAGGGGTGAAATTCGGTATCACCCGGGCATCACTTCTCAAAGAAATGCCTGAAGAACGCGAAGCCTCTTTTAATACGGATGTCATGATGATGGCCACCTATCACCGCAGGGACGCAAACCTGTATGTGGCTGTGAAAGGGGCTCCTGACCGGGTTCTGGGTGCCTGTACCCGCATGATGGATGATCAGGGAAAAGATGTGCGCCCCCTTGAGGAAAAGGACAGGAAAACCTGGCGCCAGGAGGCGGAAAACATTGCAAAAGAGGGGTACCGGCTGCTGGCCCTGGCTGATAAGACAGTGGAGGATACCGGGGCTGCGCCCTATGAGGAGTTGACCTTCCTGGGACTGGTGGGGTTGTATGATCCGCCCCGCAAAGAGATCCAGAAAAGTATCCAGGAATGCCACAATGCCGGTATCCGGGTGATTATGGCCACAGGGGACCAGGCGGCGACCGCCGTTGCCATTGCCGCCCAGACCCGCATTATAGATGATGCAAAAAAAGCCGGCGTGATGCACGGCAGTGAGTTGAAAGACCCGGAAGAAATGTCGGATGAGGAACAGGAGCGGGTTTTTAGTATTTCTGTTTTTGCCCGGGTGACACCGGAACAGAAACTGCACCTGATCAAGCTGATGCAGGTCCGGGACATTACTGTTGCCATGACCGGGGATGGGGTCAATGATGCGCCGGCCCTTAAAAAGGCGGATATCGGGGTTGCCATGGGAAAGCGGGGAACAGATGCGGCCCGGGAAGTGGCAGATATGGTACTGCTTGATGATGCATTCGGATCCATTGTGGCTGCCATCCATCAGGGGCGTGTCATTTTTGATAATATTCGCAAGTCCGTCATGTTCATGCTGTGTACCAATGTGGCGGAAATCATTGCCGTGGCCGCAGCTGCAGCTGCCGGCACATTTTCCAGCATGCCCATTCCTTTGCTTCCTTTGCAGATTCTTTATCTCAATGTGATCACTGATGTCTTTCCCGCCCTGGCCCTTGGCATGAGCCGGGGAGAGCCGGATATCATGTCTGCCCCGCCGCGGCCCCGGGAGGAGTCCATTTTAACCCGAGATCACTGGCACGCTGTGGGGGGCTGGGCCTTCCTGGTGGCGGCCAGTGTATTGGGAGCCCTTTCAGTGGCCTATTATGGATTCGGGTTTGAGACCCGGCAGGCTGTTACCATATCTTTTCTGACCCTGGCATTTGCCAAGTTATGGTTTGTTTTTAACCTCAGAAACCCCGGGTCCAGCTTCCGGCATAACAATATCATACGCAATCCCTACATCCTGGGCTCCCTTGTCCTGTGTACCGCACTTCTCCTGGCCGCTGTCTATGCACCGGGACTTTCATCTCTGCTGAAAACACAGGCTCCGGGCATCAAAGGATGGCTGCTGATACTGGCAATGAGCCTGATACCCTTTGCTGCCGGGCAAAGTCTCCGGGCGTTTCAGGCCCTGGGTTCTGAAAAAAAGGCCCAATGACAAGCGCGTTTTTTTATAAAACCCGGTTGTGGCAGTAACAGTGTGCTGTGGATAAACACAGGGTTGCAGTTACGTTTTCCGGGTATCATTGATTTTATGAATCACCCGGCGGGTAATGACAGGCCCGATAATTTCAAAAAAAACAGTGGAACCGATGACCACTGGCAGGATCAGATCCTTTAATTCAGGAAACCGGTCCACTGCCAGCAATGCCATGCCCAGGGCTACGCCGGCCTGGGGAAACAGACAGCATCCCAGCCATTTTCTCACAGCAGTATCTGCATTGGCCAGGCGGCCGGAAATTCTGGCACCCATGTAAAGCCCCGTCATCCGGGCACTGATGTAAATCAGGCCGATCCACCCCACAGCCGGCAGCTTATCAATATGCAGCGAAGCCCCTGCCAGCAGAAAGAACAAAATCATGAAAGGCCATTCGATTTCATCGATTTCATGAAAAGCATGGTCATGGTGGCTGGCCAGGGATGCCACGGTGCTTCCCATGACCATGGCTGCCAGAATAGAGGATAAATCCAGAAGCACGGCTCCCCCGGCACACAGTATCACCAGTCCCAGGGCTTCGGCCTGGGTGGGTTCCCCCGGACGGATCCGGCCGGTGAGACCGGCCATGGGCAGGCCCAGAACAAGACCCAGCAATACGCTTCCCGTGACTTCGCCCGATCCGGCCAGCACAGCGTCCATGGCACTGCCCTGTCCACCGACCGCACTGGCTGCTGCCAGCAGAAAACTGAAGATCAGCAGCCCCCAGGCATCATCAATGGCAACGATACCCAGCAGTATATCTGTAAAGCGCGATTTTTCCCCTGATTCCTTAACAACGTCAAAAATAGCTGCCGGTGCACTGGCAGGGGCAATGCCAGCCATTATAAGGGCAAATGCCGGGGCCACACCCCATATGATCAGGACCGTTCCCACCAGCAGGCCCGCACCCATTGCCTGGCCGATGGATATCAGCAGCACGGACCGCCCCCTTTCACGTATGGCGGAAAAGGTGATTTTTTCACCCAGCAGAAATCCCACCATGCACAGCGCAATGTGGGTCAGCAGGGGAAACCAGTCCTCGATAAACCTGTCAGGCAGCAGGGCACACCCGGCCGGACCGAAAAACAGGCCGCAAAGCAGCAATAAGGTTACCCGGGGCAGCAGGGTGTATCGTCCCACCAGATCAGCAACAAATCCCAGAAGAAAGATCCCCCCGAGTGAAAGCAGGGTAGATGATATCTGTGTCATTTCAATTGTCATGGAAAGCCATTTTGGATTTAGCCGGCCAGAAAGTGTAAAACGCGTATGCCGAAAAAGCCATTATCCAGCAGGTCTGCTGCTTCTGGCCATTGGATTTTTTTGTATTAATTCATGGCTATGACCATAGCAGGCCCGGACAGAATAATATATGGCGGAAAACCACTATTTTCCGGTGGCAGAATATGCAGCCTGTTTTCCCTCTGGGTGGTTTTGGATAATAAAGATCGGTAATGGAAGGAAAAAAATGGCTGAATACAAAAAAGAAAACGGCAATTTGGTGGTTAATCTGTATTGCAGGTGGGTCAGAAAAAGACATAAGATGTATTTTGTTACCCAATTTTAAAAAGCAACCGAAAAGCACCTGCGGTTATGAAAAGAAATTTATCCATAAAGGCAGTGGCTGAAAAAAGCCGGGCAGGGTCAGACAACAGGCAGGGGCCAGACAAAAAATATCACAAAGGTGCCGGGACCTGGAGGGAAGAGGCCGGCTAAAAGGAGAACGAACTTGTTTACACGCTTCAGGCAAATGCTGCAACAGATACGCCGGATCCTTTCCCGGAATGTCTGGGCTGTCCGGCTGCTAAATCTGCCATCCATGGGAGACGGCCGGGGAATTGTGTTAATTCAGATCGACGGTCTTTCCTATACCCAGTTTGAAAAAGCCCTGGACAACAGACAGCTGCCGTTTTTGAGAAAACAGATCCAGCAGGGCCGTCATGGCGTAAAACCCATGTATTCCGGGGTACCATCTGCCACCCCGGCTTTTCAGGGCGAACTTTTTTACGGCGTCAAATCCTGTGTGCCGGCATTCGAGTTTATAGTGCGGGATGAAAACCAGCGCCATATCTCTTTTTATCCCCAGAGTGCCAGCTATCTGGCCCGGGGCCTGGAGAAAAAAGGTACCCCCCTTTTATCCGGGGGCCATGCCTATTCCACTATTTTCAGCGGGGGTGCTAAAGAGGCCCGCTACTGCAGCCAGAAGATGGGGCTGGAATCTATTGCCCGATCAGTAAATCCGCTGAAACTGGTGCTTTTGGTCTTCATGCATGCCGGCAAATTTCTGCGTATTCTGACAGTGACACTGATCGAATTCATCCTGGCGGTTACCGATTTTTTCCGGGGCATTGCAGCCGGCAGAAAGTTTGTAAAGGAGCTCGTATTTATTCCTGCCCGTATTGCCATCTGTGTCATATTAAGAGAGTTGATCCGATTCCGGGTAAAAATGGATGTTACCCGTGGTGTTCCCATTATATGTGCCAATTTTCTGGGGTATGATGAGCAGGCCCACCGCAGGGGTCCGGGCTCCAGGTTTGCTCACTGGAGCCTGAAGGGAATCGATGATGCCATAAAAGATATCTATAGAACGGCCAACCGTTCCAGAAACCGGGAATATCACCTCATCATCTATTCCGATCACGGTCAGGAGGCGGTCACCTGGTATGGCACCCGCTTTGGTATGGAGGTCAAAGATGTCATCCGACATGCCTATTGTGACCATCAGACAGATACACAAAAAAAGTGCCATGAAGCGTCTGACAATGTTCTGGCCGGATTGTATAAAAAGTCCCGGGAATTTTTTCTCAACAAGCGGTTTCCTGAAAAGCTCCAGAGCGAAATCCCTGTGTCACTGGATAATGTGCAGATTACCACCATGGGTCCGCTGGGGCATGTCTATCTTCCTCCGATAGCGACCCTGGAAAAGATTCGTGCTTTTGCAGACACCCTGGTCCGGACTGTCCATATTCCTTTGGTGATTTTTCAGGAGCACGGCAGGATAATTGCCGTGAACGTGCACGGATCTTTTGACCTGGAGCATGAATGTGAAACAGTCCTTGGCAAAGACCATCCCTTTGCCGCCCAGACCGCCCGGGACCTGGCAGGGGTCTGCCGTCACCGCAATGCCGGAGACATTGTTATTTCCGGATGGGATCCAAATGGACCGCCGCTGTCATTTAACATCGAAAGCGGTGCCCATGGTGGCCCGGGCAGAGAAGAAACCCGGGGAGTGGTAATACTTCCCAAATTTATGGAAACAGAGAAATCCTTTATGCGGGCCCTGGATCTTCGCCACCTGGTCATGGAATACATGGACATCTCCGGGAAGCAGTGATCATGTTTTTATCATTTTTCCCGGAATAAGACATTTCCCGTCATTTCTCCGGGAATTTCAAGCCCCATGATATGCAGCATGGTGGGAGAAATGTCCGCCAGTTTTCCATCTTCGCGCAGCTGGATCCTGTCTTTTTGCAGTTCGCTCCGGTTTGAAATAATGGTCAGCCAGACCTTGTTGTTTGTGTGAGCGGTCTGGGGCTTTCCGGTTTCAGGATCAACCATTTTCTCGGCATTTCCATGATCAGCCGTGAGTAAGACAACCCCATCTTTTTGCAGAACCCTGTCGACCACTTTTCCGACACAGTCATCAACCACTTTGCAGGCCCTGACAGCGGCATCAAAATCCCCGGTATGGCCGACCATATCAGGATTGGCATAATTCAATACAATAAAATCATATTTGCCGGCATCAAGGGCTTCAAGCAGCTTGTCGGTGACCGGATAAGCAGACATTTCCGGCTGCATGTCATAGGTGGCCACTTTGGGGGAGGGCACCAGTATCCGGTCTTCGTTTTCAAAAACATCCTCCTGCTGGCCGTTAAAAAAATAGGTGACATGGGCAAATTTTTCTGTTTCAGCAGTTCGCAATTGATTCAGAAGGTTATCGGCAATCACTTTGCCCATGAGATCGGGAAGTTTCTGCAGGGGAAAAGCAACTTTTACATCAGCCCTTTTTGAATGGGTGATATTTTTGTAATATGCTGTGGTACACAGATAAAACAGATCAGGGATCGTTTTTGTGTCAAATGCGGTGAAATCATCTTTTATGAACGCCTTGGTTATTTCTATGGCCCGGTCAAATCTGTAATTAAAGAAGATGACGGCATCAGCATCTTTGACAGGTGTAAATGCTTTTGTTTTTCTGGGTGTTATGAACTCATCTGTTTCATCACTGTCATAGGCATCTGAAATCGCCGAAGAAATGTCGTCAAATGCATTTTTGTCGGAAGCCCCGGCTGTGAGCAGCCGGTAAAACCGCTCCACCCTGTCCCACCGGTTGTCTCTGTCCATGGCAAAGTATCTTCCTGTAACAGAAGCGATCTGCCCGAAATGGTGCTGTGCAATCCATTCCTGGAGGGGTCTGATATAGGTAAGTACGGATTTCGGCGGGGTATCCCGTCCATCGGAAATCACATGGATATAGACCGTTTCAATGCCGGCATCCTTTAAAACCGTGAGGTAGCCGATCAGGTGATCTGTGTGGGCGTGCACACCCTGATCCTGAACCAGGCCATAAATATGCACAGCGCTGTTATAAGATTTTACATGTTTTATGCAATCGGTTACAGCCTGGTTGTCTTTCAGGCGGTTCTGTCTTACTGCCGTGGAGATTCTGACCAGATTCTGATGAACAACCCGTCCGGCACCCAGGTTCAAATGACCCACCTCACTGGAACCCTGATTGCCTTTGGGCAGTCCGACTGCTTCTCCGGAAGCATGAATCAAAGTGGTTGGGTACTGGTCAATGTAGTGGTTATGATTCACAGGGTCACAGGCGTGAATGGCGTTGTTTTCTATTTCAGGCGAGAATCCCCATCCATCCCTTATTATAATCATATGGGGTTTTCTGCTCATATATGATCTCCTTATATTTTTTGGTTTGCCACCAGAGATGCTGCATGACCGGAAGCCATTTAAGACCACAGTTCATTTGAGTTCGGGTGATGATGTTCCGGTATTTTGCCCTGTTTGCTGTTTCAGCAGTTTTCTGAGCACATAGGGCAGAATACCGCCATGGATAAAGTACTGCACATCAATGTCGGTGTTCAGCTTTGCGGTTACGGAAAATGTGTGACTGGTGCCGTCTTTTTTCTCTGCAGCCACCTGAAGCTGTTTCTGGGGTTTTATGTCGGATATGCCGGTTATGGAAAACTGCTCTGAGCCGTCAAGGCCCAGTTTTTCCCAGCTGTCCTGGTCATTGAACTGCAAAGGCAGCACCCCCATGCCCACAAGGTTGCTTCTGTGGATACGTTCATAGGACTGTGCAATAACCGCTTTTATACCCAGCAGGCTGCTGCCTTTTGCAGCCCAGTCCCGGGAAGAACCGGTGCCGTATTCTTTTCCCCCCAGAACTATCAAAGGGATGTTTTTCTGCATATAGTCCATGGATGCATCATATACAAAAAGCTCTTTGCCTTCTGGAAATTTTTTGGTGAAGCTGCCTTCTTTCGGTGAAACCAGCTGGTTTTTGATTCTGATGTTGCCGAATGTGCCCCGCATCATCACCTCATGATTGCCCCGCCGGGAGCCGTAGGAGTTGAAATCTTCCGGTTTGATATTGTTTTTCATAAGGTGACGTCCGGCCGGGTAGTCCCGGGGGATGGCACCGGCCGGGGAAATATGATCCGTGGTTACGGAATCTCCCATGACAAGCAGGGCTCGGGCATTTTTGATGTCACCGGCCTGAACGGTTTCCAGGGAAAAATTTTCAAAATAAGGGGGCTTTTTGATATAGGTGGAGGTCTTATTCCAGGCAAAGGTAACACTCGGGGTCACGGTGAGGGCTTTCCAGAAAGCATCACCTGAAAAAATATGTGCGTATTCAGAGGCAAAGTATTCAGGCTTTACATGTTTCTGGATCAGATCTGCGATTTCCCGGTCCTTCGGCCAGAGCTCTTCCAGAAAAACCGGTTTTCCATTGGGATCCATGCCCAAAGGGTTGGTGACCATGTCAACATCAATGCGTCCGGCAATGGCAAAGGCGATAACCAGCAGAGGCGATGCAAGATAATTGCCCTTGACCAGCTGGTGGATTCTGGCCTCAAAATTTCTGTTTCCGGACAATACCGCTGCAACTGTGAGGTCCTCAGCAGCAATGGCTTCTTCGATCCGGGGATGCAAAGGGCCGCTGTTGCCGATGCAGGTGGTGCAGCCGTACCCTGCCACGTGAAACCCCAAAGCCTCAAGATAGGCAAGCAGGCCGGCGTCTTTAAGATAATCTTTTACCACTTTTGATCCGGGCACAAGGGAGGTCTTGACATGGGGTTTGACCCTGAGGCCTTTTTTAACCGCATTTCTGGCAAGCAGTCCTGCACCGATAAGCACTGACGGGTTGGAGGTATTGGTGCAGGAGGTAATGGCGGCGATGACGATGCTGCCGTCACCGATTTCAGTCCGGGTGCCGTTCAGATCAATGGTTACAGACTCTTTTCCGCTTGGTGTGCACTGGGTCTCCCGGCTGGCGGTGGATCCGGATTCATTAAAAAACTGGGAAAGGCGCTCAGGACTAGTATCCCGCTGGTACCTGCATGAAAGCAGGCGGGAAAAGCTGGATGCCGCTTCATTGAGCACCACCCTGTCCTGGGGCCGTGCCGGGCCGGCTACACACGGCACCACCGCGGACAGGTCCACCTCCACCACATCGGTATATTCTATGGCTTCTTTGCCTGTGTAAAACAGCCCTGCTGCCAGGGCATATGCCCGGGCCATCTCAGCCTGTCTGGTTCGGGCGGTCATTTCAAGGTATTGAATGGTTTTTTCATCCACAGGGAAGAATCCCATGGTGGCACCATATTCAGGAGACATGTTGGCAATGGTGGCCCGGTCGGTCACATTGAGCTGCTTTACACCGGTTCCGAAAAACTCGACAAATTTTTCCACCACATTGTATTTGCGCAGGACCTGGGTGATGGTGAGCACCAGATCGGTTGCAGTCACCCCGGGTTTCAGGCTGCCTGTGAGGTTCACGCCGATAACCTCAGGGATGGACATGAAATAGGGCTGTCCCAGCATCACGGCTTCCGCTTCGATACCACCGACACCCCATCCCATGATGCCGACACCGTTAATCATGGTGGTATGGGAATCTGTGCCCACAAGGGAATCAGGAAAGAGCACCGGCCTTTTGCCGGAATCATCTTTCATGACCACGCGTCCCAGATATTCCAGGTTGACCTGGTGGCAGATGCCTGAGTTGGGGGGAACCACCTGGAAGTTGTCAAAGCTCATCTGGGCCCATTTGAGCAATTCATACCGCTCTTTGTTGCGGGTATACTCCAGGTCAACATTTCCGGTGATGGCGGTGTCTGTGCCGTGAAAGTCCAGCTGCACCGAATGGTCCACAATAAGCTCCACCGGAATCAGGGGATTGATGGAGGCCGGGTCGCCGCCGGCTTTTTTTACCGCATCCCGCATGGCTGCCAGATCCACCACCGCAGGCACACCTGTAAAATCCTGCATCAGGACCCGGGCAGGATGGTGGGGAATTTCCACCGGCGCATCATAGTACTTCTGCCAGTTGGCAATGGCCATGAGATCGGCCTGGGTGACAATGTTTCCATCCAGCTTCCGCAACAGGTTTTCCACAAGAATACGGATGGAAAAGGGCAGCCTGCCGATATCAGCCAGTCCCTGGTCCTCAAGCCGGCGGATATCGTAAAAATCATATTCCTGATCGTCTATGGTGAGGGTTTTTACATAGTCATTTTTCTGCATACATTATTGTCCTGGTTATTATAGTAAAGGGTTATTGCAAAAGATTCTCCAACAGCCGGCACAGCATCCAGAGGGATCATATCTCATTGTCTGATCCTTTTATGAAACCACAAACACAAAGATTCAACAAGAAAAATTTTGTCCCAAACAGGGCAGATCTTTCCGGATAGCAGTTCCGTCCGGATACAAAAAATTTATGATACCGTGGAATGTATCCGGAAAATTGCAGGCACCCACCGAGGTATGGTCAATATGCCCGGCATTTCATCTGTTTGCAATTGGCGGGTGAAAATCTCCCAACTGCCTTGCTTTTTAAAAATAACCGGGTATGATACCTTCAAAAAACAAAACCGGGTTCTTATCTGTTCAGGTTCTGAAAAAGGAGGAGTGCATGGGGTTTGGAAAAAAGCTGTATCTGGGGTCTCTGGGGACGATTCTGATAACCATTCTGATCATTGCAGGGATGAATTTTTTCCAGAGCAAACAATCGTTCCTGGCCAGGGGAAAGGCAGGAATTGAGAGTGTTTCGGATGTGCTTTTGAAAACCGTTGAGACCCGCTATGCCCTGCAGCAGGATAAGATGACGGCTGATATGGGCATGCTTGTATCTGAAAGCCAGGCAGCGGGAAAGCCCATGGTGGTGGAAGCCAGAACCGTTGATATGCAGATATCAGATGTGCAGACACAAAAAACAGCCACCCGCACCATTCCCAAACTTATTTTCGGATTGGAGTTTGTAACCGGCGAATACAGTATCGTGGACAAGGTAGGCCGTTTCAGTGATGCGGAAATTGCGATCTTTCAGATGTTTGACAACAAATTGATCAAGGTTTCCACCAGCAATGAAAATGAAGATGGGTCCCGGTCAGTGGGAAACTATTACGGACCTGACAGTGAGGTGTTTGCGGCGGTGAGCGCAGGCAGTTCTTATGAAATGCGGACAGGTACCGGTAAAAACATTGCCCTGCAGATCTTTGCGCCGTTTCAAGAATCCATTGATCAGAAAATTGTCGGGGCCTACAGTGTTGTCAGCCCGATTCTCACCCCTGATCTTCAGGAGCTTGTCCGGGAGATTACAGTGAACGGCAAAGGGTATTGCTTTGTGGCAGATGCCCGCGGCAGGATTCTGGTGCACCCTGATGCAGCGGGTGTGGATCAGAAGGTGCAGGATTTTACCAATGGCCAGGCCATTCTTGAAACAGAAGCCGGATTTGCCGACTTTCAGCAGGGGGACCAGACCTATTATGCCTTTGTGAATTATTTTGCACCCTGGGATCTTTTTTTTGTGACCACAGTGTCTGAAGCGGAACTCATGGCCGGGGTCAACCGGCAGATCATCACCACTGCCGGGATCAGCGGATTTATCGCCCTGCTGATCGGCGCGTTGATCATTGCGGTGATGAACCGGCAGCTAATGACCCATATGAAGGGCATGGCTGATCTGGCCCGGGCAGTGGCAGAAGGAAATTTTCAGCATACCTTTTCATATAAGGCCCAAGATGCCATCAGAGACACGGTGACATCCATGAATGACATGGTAGCCGGTCTGGCTGCCATGGTCAGGGATCTCAATGCAGGAGTGGATACCTTGAGCGGTGCATCAGGCGAACTGAACCGGATTTCCGAGGATATGGGCACCGGTGCTGATACCTCTGTGGCCCGGGTTAATTCTGTGGCTTCTGCTGCCGAGCAGATGAGCATGAACATGGATTCCGTGGCTGCTGCCATGGAAGAGGCTGCCACCAATGTAAAAACTGTTTCCGAGGGTACCCGGGACATGCAGACCAGCCTTGACCGGGTGGCGGAAAACTCCGGCAAGACCCGGGATATCACTGTCAAAGCGGTGGACCGGGCAAGGCTGACATCGGAACGGGTGCAGAAACTGGACCGGGCAGCCGAAGAGATCGACAAGGTTACGGATACCATTGCCAGTATATCCTCCCAGACCAACCTGCTGGCATTGAATGCCACCATTGAAGCGGCCCGGGCCGGTGATGCCGGCAAGGGGTTTGCTGTGGTGGCCAATGAAATAAAGGACCTGGCAAGTCAGACAGCCGGGGCTACCGAAGAGATTGCCGAGAACATCCGGGAAATCAAGGAACAGATACAGGGGGCAGTGACCGAAATCCAGGATATTTCCGCAATTATCAATGATATTAATCAGTTTGTGGGAGAAAACGCCCAGGCCATTGCATCCCAGTCCGATACCACCCGTGCCATGACACAAAATATCGGCCAGGTATCAGCGGGGATCCAGGAAGTAAATGAAAATGTGGCCCAGAGTTCCCAGGTGTCAGGGCAGGTGGCATCAGAAATTTCCGATGTACTGACTGCGGCTGAAAATATCCGGTCCCTGTCAGACAATGTGAAACAAAAGGCCGGTACCCTTGATCAGGTCATTACCCGGCTGCGCACCATGACGGAACGGTTCAAACTGTAACAGCCGCACCAGGACAGACTTTGATCAGGCCGGGCATGACCGTGTTTCTGCCGTTGTGCTTGGCTTTGTAGAGCATGGTATCGGCATCTTCAATGAGCCGCTCCATATTCATGCCAGGGGTGAGTCCTGAAACCCCGAAGCTTGCGGTGACCCTCAGGGCGGTGTCCTTATACAGAATTGCAGCGGCGGCTATTTTGGTTCTGAGCCGGTCTGCCAGTTCCATGGCTTTGTGTCTGCCGGTTTCCGGAAGGATGGCAATAAATTCCTCTCCGCCGTAACGGGCAAGGATATCTCCCTGCCGCATATTGTCTTTGACCAGAAACGCAATTTTTTGGAGAACCAGGTCTCCTGCCTGATGCCCGTGGGTATCATTGATCTGTTTAAAATGGTCCAGATCAAACATGAACACCGACAGGTTGTTCTGGTGCCGGATTGCAGAGGCCATGTGTCGGCAGAGCTGGGTTTCAAATTCCCGCCGGTTATAACACCCGGTCAGCGGATCTATGACAGCCGCATTCTTGAGATTTTCCATTTTCAGCTGTTTGGACAAGGCTGTTGCACATCCCTGGAGAATCAGGGTTACCACTTCATCATGAAACGCATATACTGGTTTTTCAGGAAGCATATACAGGCGGGCATAACAATTTTCTTCGTTCAGTTCGTAATAAATCAGGTTATCCAAATCAACGGTTTTTTGAAAGCTGTTCAGTTCAATATTGTTGTTCAGATAGGTAAGATCTGCCGGCTTTTCAAGATGAAAATCCTGTAAAATGATATGTTCCAAAGCGGTTTTGTACATGCTGGGGTCCAGCCAGACATCCACTCCCGCCTCTTTTTTCACCACAAAGGCAAACAACCGGTAATTGAGGATGTTTTTAAGGCAGATCGACAATTCATTGATGATGTCAGTGGAGGAGGTTTTTTTGTTCAAAGCAACAATATGCCGGCTCAGTCGGGCATGGTCCGCCTGGAGGGCAGCCTCCTGAAAAGCAACTGAAAACAATGCCAGAAACCTGCGGGAAAATTTTTTAAATGTCTGGTTCATATTGATTCCTTATTCCAAATAATACATTTGAAACATTAAGAATAAGCAATCCGTGTGCCAGACAGGAAATAGTGTAGATTTATTTAATAATTACAATATCTTAACTTGGAATTATCCAAAAATCAGAACCCTTCTTACAAGGAAAAATCTGCCGGATGCGTCAAAAATCCTTGTCATGGTTTTGACGTCTGCACATCGCCTTTAAGGCCGATTTCTTCTGCCACAGGCTGCATGCCGGCAATAACTTCGGTGATCAGATCAGACAAGTCCATATCCAGCATGGCCGCCCCTTTTTTGACTACTTCCCGGTCCACTCCCGCAGCAAAGGCCTTGTCCTTGAATTTTTTTTTCACAGATTTTGTTTTTATGTCCAGGATACTTTTAGAAGGCCTTACCAGGGCGGAACTTGCCACCAGACCGGTGAGTTCATCTATGGCATACAAGGTTTTTTCCAGCAGGGTTTTCGGTTCAACATCGGTACAGATGCCCCACCCATGGCTGATGACGGCCCGGATATAGTCCTCAGGCCAGTTGTGTTCTTTGAACAGATCGACACATTTGTGGCAGTGTTCCTCCGGGAACTGCTCATAATCCAGGTCATGCACCAGGCCGATGACCCGCCACTTTTCTTCATCTTCACCGAATTTTTTTGCAAAATGTGCCATGACCGATTCCACGGCCAGGGCGTGCCGGATCAGGCCTGGTTTCTGGTTGTATTTTTGTAAAAGGGAAAACGCATCGTTTCTGGTAGGGGTAAAATCGGTCATGGCAAATCCTTAAAAATTGTGTGTGGGGATGAGTGAATTAAAATTTTTCAGTCACAAAAATAACCCGGCATTGCTTTAAAAACAGGTGCCGCTCAGTTGCTTTTTCAACCGCTTTGGCATCAGCTGTGCTGATGACGATGGCGGTATTGTCCTTTCCCGCTGTCCGCAGGCCTTTGAGCACCAGAGGATGGCTGCCCACCCGCGGGTCTTCCAGGGCATTGTCCATGGAGCACAGGTATTTGCAAACCCCGTGCTGAACAGCAAATTCCCGGCTTATGTAAAGGGATGAATAAATAAAATCCCCCTGTTCACTGACAATGACCGGGTACAGAACCGGTTCAAAGGCCAGTTCCCTGATATCCAGAATCAGTCCGGTATACGGGATCTTTCCAGATTCAATCTGCGCGTTGGGCCGGATTTCAGGATTGATTCTGGGAATCTGCCGGATTTCGTCGGGCAGAACCAGTTGAAGGAACCCGCCGAAAATCCGGGTCTGGATAGCCAGTTCCACATCCAGGGCCGAGGTATAATACTGGCGGATAATGGCTGCATCCCTGGCTGTTTTCTCAATCCCCGCCATAATCGTATCATTTTGGGCGGCATACATCCCCACGCGCAGGTCATTGTGTATCCGGATTTGTTTGAGCATTTCTATAAGCCTGCGGTTAGCTTCGGTCCGGGCTGATCCTGGATCAGGTTCATGCCTGTTGTCCTTGGTAATACGGGGGGGTGCCACACCCACAGCGGTAACGGTTCCAATGCTCCAGTTGATGGTCCCATGGTCCAGAGAAGTAATGCAGTGATGGTTTTCAGAAGGTTGTCTGCAAAATACCGTGTCTGGAAGGCACAAGTCCACAAAACAGATCCATGCAACCCAACTGGCCAGGCAGATAGCGGTGGTGGTTTTCATCATGGGCATTCCAGATACTGTTTTTCAATGAACGATGCCACACCAGCCGCATCCTCCAGGCCGAAAACCGGCACTTTCGGGGCAAAGGCTGAATCAGTGACAAAGGCAATCAAGTCCGGACTGTCCAGGCATAACGGGCGGGCATGGGGACCTGCTGCCCGGAAAATCTCGATCTTGGGCAGGGGCTGGCGCTTGAATCCTTCAGCCAGGATCAGGTCCATATCAGATAAATAAAACTGCATTTTTTCTATGTCAGGGCGCAGATCGTCTTTTATCAGGGCAATACTTTTGTCTGTAACCACCAGTGTGGCGGAAGCGCCGGCATTTTTGTGGCGCCAGCTGTCTTTACCTTTTTTGTCCAGTTCAAATCCGTCGTGGGTGTGTTTGACTGATCCGATCCGGTACCCTTTACCGGTGAGTTCAGCAATCAGTTTTTCAAGAAATGTGGTTTTTCCGGAATTGGATTTTCCGGCTATGGAGATGATCGCAGGGGCCATTAATGCTGTTCTTTGTTCTATGGGTTAATTTTGCATAAAATAGTGCCCATGTCTGGGAAAGTCAAGGCCAAGGGAATTGCATGCAGGTCCATAACAAGTAACCCTGTCTGGCTCAGCTGCTTGATAAGCGCCCCTGGTGGTGTCCTGTGTCCGGCCCGAGATAACATGGTTGCCAAGTTTGACGAGAGGGCCTGCGGGGGCCGATTTTCAAGTGAACAATGAAATACAGAGATGCATTCTATGACTTCAAAGCATCCCGGCATATTTTACCAGGCCCCTCCGGCTCTGACGGTCCCTTCACAGGACACCACCAGGGGCTCCCCGTAGCGTCCTCGCTGGTATAGCAAATATCCAGTAACAGACTTTTGTACTTGCAATGGAGAAAAAGGGATAGTATGTATATTTTTCATTTATTGATATAAAAAATATATTTTAGTGCAGAATATCAGGATTAAATTGATTGAAAATAAAAAAAATATTGCCCTTATTGGTATGCCGGCTGTGGGAAAAAGCACAGTGGGGGTGCTGCTGGCAAAAAAGATCGGGTTTGATTTCATGGATACCGATATTATCATCCAGGCAAAAGAGCAGAAAACCCTTGCCCAGATTATTGCCAGTCAGGGCATGGACCGGTTTCTGGAAATAGAAAAGCAGCATCTTGTGGAAATTGACTGTACAAGTCACGTGATTGCCACCGGCGGCAGTGTCATCTATAAGGATGAAGCCATGGATCATTTGGCAAAGACCTGTGTAAAGGTGTACCTGTCCGTTGATCTGGATATCCTCAAAACCCGGCTGTCTGATGTCATTACCCGGGGGGTGGCCATAGCACCGGGAAAAAGCATTGATGACCTGTATGCGGAAAGAACACCGCTGTATGCAGCCCGGGCAGATTTGACCATCCACTGCAGCAGGATGGCACCGGAGCAGGTGGCATCAGCGGTGGTTCAGTCCCTGCCGGGCCTCAGCGGATGAGCACTGTTTTCACCGCTTTTTCGGCTATGGCTTTGAGCCCCTGCATTTCCAGGTCTGAAAAGAACCGGTCCGGCTGCTGAGCAAACTGCGGATCCAGCATGTGCACATTCCGGGAACATTTCTGGAGTACATATTTTTGTGCTCCCCTGATCTGCCGGCAGATATTTTCCATGATCTCTTCTGTAATAAACGGCCTGACACAGGTGGTGCGAAATTCATATGCCGAAGCTTTTGCCATGATCACATCCATGCTTTCCTGTATGGTCTCCGTCCTGAGAGAGGTTTTCAGGATATCAGGATACAGAGTGGGTGCGGTTTTGATATCCATGGCCACATAATCCACCAGGGACAGATCCAGCAGATGTGTCAGCACTTGCGGCCGTGACCCGTTGGAATCCAGTTTTACGGCAAATCCCATATGCTTGATCTGACGGATAAAATCTGTCAGATCCGGCTGCAGGCTGGGCTCGCCCCCGGTGATGACCACCCCGTCCACCAGCCCTTTTCTGGAGGCAAGAAAGGTAAAAATATCTTGTGTATTATGGCTTCCGGTCCCGGTGACCGGACCGGAAGCCAGATCTGGATTGTGGCAGTAAGGGCAGGAAAGATTGCACCCTGTGGTAAAGACAACACAGGCCACTGTGCCTGGAAAATCGATCAGGGAGTTTTTCTGAAATCCGCCGATGTGCACCGTGTTTATGCCACTTTAAACGTTTTGCGCATGGCAAACTCGGTCTGCTTGCCGTTGTTCCACTGGCCAACAGGCCGCAGGTATCCCACCACCCTGGAATAGATTTCCGTATCTGCGCGGCAGGTGTCGCACTGCAGATGTTCTCCAGCGATATATCCGTGGGCCGGACAGATGGAAAAGGTGGGGGTAAGGGTAAAATAAGGCAGCTTGAATGTGTTGGATACCTTGCTCACCAATTGTTTGACCACCTCGATGTCGCTGACCTCTTCTCCCAGAAACAGGTGCTGGACCGTGCCGCCGGTATATTTGGTCTGGAGGGGATCCTGGAGTTCCAGTGCCTCGAAAAGATCATCTGTGTAATTTACCGGCAGGTGGGTGGAGTTGGTATAAAACGGGTCACTGCCCTGCTGGTACTCTGTTTCATTGGCACAGATGATATCTGAAAATCTCTTTTTGTCCAGGTTGGCGAACCGGTAGGTGGTGCCTTCTGCCGGGGTGGCTTCCAGGTTGAAGATTTCATCGGTTTGTGCCTGGAGAACTTCAATTTTTTCGCGTATATGGTCCATGACCCGCACAGCAAAGGCCTGCCCCTCGGCTGTGGCAATGCCCTGGTCCATGAAGTTGAGGCAGGCTTCATTCATGCCCAGAATGCCGATGGTGGAAAAATGGTTGCGCCAGAAGACGCCGGTGTTTTCCTTGATTTTTCTTAAATAGAATTTGGAATAGGGATACAGATCTCCATTGGTGAATTTTTCCAGAATCTTGCGCTTGATGCTCAAGGATTCTGCCGCAATCTGGATCAGGTTGTCCAGACGCTGGAAAAAACCGGTTTCATCTTCAGCCAGAAACCCTATCCTGGGCAGGTTCAGGGTGACCACGCCGATGGACCCGGTCAAAGGATTGGCACCAAACAGCCCTCCCCCTCTTTTGCGCAGCTCCCGGTTGTCCAGGCGCAGTCGGCAGCACATGGATCTGGCATCTTCCGGTGACATGTCGGAATTGAC
>DATFKQ010000003.1:0-3622 GCA_035268565.1 Desulfotignum sp.
GGCGGCGGCGTGATCATTCCTGCGGAAATGGCAGAACTGCACGCCTACGGGATCACCCGGATCTATTCCCCTGAAGACGGTGCAAAAATGGGACTCCAGGGCATGATCAACGATATGATGCGTGCCATGGATGCCCCGTGCGTGGATTATGATGCCCTGGCCTGTGACCGGCTCACGAAGGATAACAAACTGGGTATTGCCCGGTGCATATCAGCAGTGCAGGAGGCCTGCGCCCAACATCCTGACCAGCTGGAAAAAATCATGGCCCAGGTGACCCCCCTGGCAGATGCCGGGAATGTGCCGGTTATCGGTCTTACCGGTACGGGCGGGGCCGGCAAATCCTCTTTGACCGATGAGCTGATCATCCGCATGCTGCGGGATCTGACAGAGGTTAACATTGCGGTCATCTCCTGTGACCCTTCCCGCCGCAAAACCGGGGGCGCGCTTCTCGGAGACCGTATCCGCATGAACGCCATTGACACGGACAGGGTCTACATGCGGTCCCTGGCCACCAGGATGTCCCAGGCAGAGCTGCCCGAGGCCCTGCCCCAGGTGCTTTCGGTGGTCAAGGCGGCCGGGTTTGACCTCGTCCTGCTGGAAACTGCGGGTATCGGGCAGGGGGATTCCCGGGTGGTGGACCTTGTGGACATGTCCATCTACGTGATGACCGCGGAATTCGGGGCCCCGTCCCAGCTGGAAAAAATCGATATGCTGGATTATGCAGACATTGTTGTGGTGAACAAATATGAGAAAAAAGGGGCGGAAGATGCCATCCGGGATGTGAGAAAACAAGTCCAGCGCAACCGCAAGGCCTGGGACAAGGATCCCAAAGAGATGCCGGTGTACGGCACCATTGCCTCCAAATTCAATGATGACGGCATCACTGCTTTCTACCATGCCCTGCTGGATCTCATCAACGAAAGAAAAGGCATCCGCTATACCTCGTCCATCCCGGGAACCGATGTAAAGGAATCTTCATCCAAGACCATTATTATTCCCGGAGAGCGCACCCGGTACCTGGCGGAAATTGCCGACACTGTCAGAGAATACCACAGGACCACCCGGGACCAGGCAGAAGCCGTGCGCAGACACTGGCACCTGACAGCTGCCGCAGAACAGCTTGACGGTCAGGCCAATGACATGGATCAGGTGGTGGACTGCCTGAAAAAAGCGGTGGGAGCAGCTGCAGAGGCGGTGGAGCCTGAAACCCGGGACCTGATTACCCGTTACACAAAAAGTGCGGCTGCCTGTGAAAACGATGAACTGGTCTACCAGGTCAGAGACAAAGAGTTCCGGGTGCCCCTGTATACCAGGTCCCTGTCCCACTCCAAAATTCCCAAAATTGCCCGGCCCCGTTATTCCGATCCAGGAGACCAGTACCAGTGGATGCGCAAAGAAAATTTTGCCGGCAGCTTTCCCTATACAGCGGGTGTATTCCCTCTTAAACGGGCTGATGAAGATCCCACCCGGATGTTTGCAGGCGAAGGGGGCCCTGCTGATACCAACAGGCGCTTCAAGCTGCTGTCATCCTCATACCCTGCCAAACGGTTGTCCACCGCCTTTGACTCGGTCACCCTGTACGGGTTTGATCCGGACCGCCGGCCCGACATCTACGGCAAGATCGGCACCTCCGGGGTGAGCATCTGCACCCTGGATGATGTGAAACTGCTGTACCACGGATTTGACCTGTGCTCTGCCAGCACCTCTGTGTCCATGACCATCAACGGTCCGGCCCCCATGATGCTGGCCATGTTTCTGAACACGGCCATTGACCAGCAGATGGAAAAATTTGCAGCAGAGAACAACAGGAAACCCACTGAGCAGGAAGCAGAAGAGATCAGGGCGTTTGCTTTGTCCACCGTGCGGGGAACGGTCCAGGCAGATATTCTCAAAGAAGACCAGGGACAGAACACCTGTATTTTTTCCATTGAATTCGCCCTGAAAATGATGGGGGATATCCAGCAGTATTTTATCGACCACCAGGTGAAAAATTTTTACTCCGTGTCCATTTCCGGGTATCACATTGCCGAAGCCGGGGCCAACCCCATTACCCAGCTGGCCCTGACCCTGGCCAACGGGTTCACCTATGTGGAATACTATCTGTCCCGGGGCATGGATATTGATGATTTTGCCCCGTCTTTGTCTTTTTTCTTTTCCAACGGCATGGATCCGGAATACACGGTCATCGGCAGAGTGGCCCGCCGCATCTGGGCGATTGCCATGCGGTACAAGTACAAGGGCAATGACAAATCCCAGAAACTCAAATACCATATCCAGACCTCGGGCCGGTCCCTGCATTCCCAGGATATCCAGTTCAATGATATCAGAACCACCCTCCAGGGGCTGTGCGCCATTTATGACAACTGCAATTCCCTGCACACCAATGCCTTTGACGAGGCCATCACCACCCCGTCTGCGGAATCGGTGCGCAGGGCTCTGGCCATTCAGCTGATCATCAACCGGGAATGGGGTCTGGCCAAAAATGAAAACCCGCTCCAGGGATCGTTTATCGTGGATGAACTCACCGATCTGGTGGAAGAGGCCGTGCTGGTGGAATTTGAGCGCATCACCCAGCGGGGCGGGGTGCTGGGGGCCATGGAAACCGGGTACCAGCGGGGAAAGATCCAGGAAGAATCCATGTATTACGAACACCAGAAGCATTCAGGCAAACTGCCGCTTATCGGCATCAACACCTTTGAAGACCCGGATGCGGATTACGCGGACATGGCCAACCACCTGGAACTGTCCCGGTCAACCGATGCCCAGAAAAACGAACAGCTGGAGCGCCTGGAAAATTTCAAGGCCGCCCACGAAGATGAACAGGAAACCGCCATACAGAAACTGCAGGAAACCGCCCTGGACGGGGGCAACATGTTTGCGCAGCTCATGGAGACGGTAAAGGTCTGCTCCCTGGGCACCATCACCGGGGCCCTGTACGAGGTAGGGGGCAAATACCGCAGGAACATGTAGCAGAAACGAACCGGCAGGGTCCTTGCGTATAGTGTAGAGTGAACTATAGGGCAGGGATGCCGCCCCGGATGGTGACTTGCTGCCGGCCTGAGAACCCGTTCTGACAGTCCTGCAGCAAGTCACCATCCGGGGCTCCTGTCGTGGAAAGAGTTCCGGTTGGATAACCGCTTGCAATCGGCAGCGCCAGCTGATACATTGCAGCTGCAATATAGCGAATAATTACAGATAAGCATAAGGAGATAAAACCCATGCAGAACCCTGTCATCGTCAGTGCCGTGCGAACGCCTCTGGGCAGTTTCGGCGGCTCCCTGAGCACAATGGGCGCAACCGACCTGGGTGCCCTGGTGATTAACGAAGCCATTGCCCGGGCAAAAATAGAGGCATCAACGGTCAACGAATGTATCATGGGCATGGTCCTGCCCTGCGGCTACGGCCAGAATCCGGGCAAGCAGGCCGCGGTCAAGGCAGGTCTTCCCTGGGAAGTGGAGGCCATTACCGTGAACAAGGTGTGCGGTTCTTCTCTGAAGGCGGTGATGCTGGCAGCCCAGGCCATCCAGTGCGGCGATGCCGAGGTGGTGGTGGCCGGCGGCATGGAAACCATGAGCATGGCCCCCTATTACATGGACAAGGCACGGTGGGGACACCGCATGGG
>DATFKQ010000004.1:0-51730 GCA_035268565.1 Desulfotignum sp.
TTCAGGGTAAATTTCATCGGGTAATCCTTATTTTAATGTTGATCATAAATTATTGTAAGGATGACCGGATTGTCAATGAAAAAATCCTTGTTATAATTTCCTTGCACCAGCCAGGGTATCCATTTATAATCATTGAAACGGTCAGACAAACAGACAAAAGTTAAACAACATATAGAGAAACACAGGCAAAACAAAAGCGGTTTCATCTTTGTTTTGCCTGTGTGTTTGATTCAGGGAGGATATCATGCAGTATCACATGCCGGCACGGCTGTATTTCGGACCCGGGGAAATTCAGCAGGTGTCAACGGTTTTAGAGGCAAAAAATCCGGTCCTGGTGACAGACAAAGGGGTGGTCAAAGCCGGGCTTTTGGAGCCGGTGCTGGACCGGCTGGGAAAGATACCGGTATTTGACACCATAGAGGCAAACCCCAAATCCGATACCATCAACACCATCGCTGCACAACTGCGGCAGCAAAAGCCGGATCTTGTGATCGGTATGGGGGGAGGCAGCCCGCTGGATGCGGGAAAAGCCCTGGCACTGCTGGCCACCAACCCGGGAAATATCCAGGACTATGAAGGCAAAGAAAAATATGTCACCGATCCCCTGCCGTTCATGGCCATTCCCACCACCTGCGGAACCGGCTCCGAAGTCACCTGGGTGTCGGTGATCACTGATGTGGACCGAAAATTCAAGATGAGCATCAAGGGCCCGAAGCTGTATCCGGCTGTATCCATTGTGGATCCGGATCTTATTGTTACACTGCCGAAGCCCATGATTGCATCCACCGGCATGGATGCGTTGACCCATGCAGTGGAAGCCTATCTGGCAAAACCTGCCACCCTGATCACCGATACCCATGCGGTAAAGGCGGTGGGGCTGATCCTGGGATCCATTGAAAAGGCTTTTGCCGATATCCAGGCCAATGTCGGGCACAGGGAAGATCTCATGTATGGTTCCATGGTGGCGGGTCTGGCATTCGGCAATGCGGATGTCACTGCAGTGCACTGCATCTCCGAGTCCATCGGTGCTTTGTATGACATTCCCCATGGGGTGGCCAATGCCATGTTTCTTCCCCATGTCCTGGATTACAATCTGCCCGCCTGTACCCGGAAAATGGCCGCCCTGGCCCGGACCACCGGCATTGATGCCGCATCTGACGACCAGGCGGCAAAAATCTTTATCCAGAAAATCAAAGACCTGTCAAAGGCCCTTCAGATTCCCGCGTTCAGGGATCTGAATATCGGATCTGACCAGTTTGCCTTGATTGCCGGCATGTCTTTTAAAAACAATTCCAATGCATCCAATCCCAGGGACTTAGGGCAGGCCGACTACCTGAACATCCTTGAAGCTGCCCTTGGGGCGTAACCTTTCCGGGAACATACAGCAAAGGAACGGGCATGGATTTTAATCCCTGCATGAAACACCAGCTCATCCGCAAGACAGTACAGGAATTTGCGGAAAATGAGATTCGCCCCCGGGCAGCCGAGATGGACAAAGGGCCGGGATTCCCCGAAGATCTCATGGAAAAGATGAAACCGCTGCACTATTTTGGTCTTCAGGCACCGGCCCATCTGGGCGGGGCAGGTCTGGACAGCACCAGCTACGCCATCGTGGTGGAGGAGATCTCCCGGGTGTCTGCCGCTTTGGGCCTGTGCATCACCGTGCACAACAGTGTGGGGATTTATCCCATTCTCAGGTTCGGCACCAGGGCGCAGCAGCAGCAGTTTGTGCCGCCCATGGCCGCAGGTGAGAGTATCGGTGCCTTCTGCCTCACCGAAGCCAATGCCGGGTCCGATGCCGGCGGGGTGGAGACCGTGGCCCGGAAGACAGACCATGGCTTTGTTCTCAACGGCACCAAAATTTTTGTGACCAACGGCGGCATCTGCGGCACCATTCTGGTCTTTGCCGTATCTGACACTGTTCCGTCCCGGTCTTCTGTGTTTATCGTGGAAAACCACACCCCGGGTTTTTCCGTGGGGGAGATTGAAGATCTGTGCGGCATGCGGGCCAACCCGGTGGCATCCTTGTTTTTTGAAGACTGTGCCATTCCGGCAGACCACTGCCTGGGAACCATGGGCCAGGGCTTGAAAATCGGGCTGTCCGCTCTGGATACCGGACGTATCGGCATCGCTGCCCAGGCTTTGGGCATTGCCCAGGCCGCGTTTGATGAATCCGTCTCCTATGCCAAAGCCCGCCAGCAGTTCAAACAGCCCATCTCCCGGTTCCAGACCATCCAGAACTATCTGGCGGACATGGCGGTCCAGATCGACGCATCCAGACTTCTGCTTTACCGTGCTGCAGCCTGCAAAGACAGCGGCAGACCGTTTTCTTCCGAAGCGGCCATGGCCAAGCTCCACTGCAGCACCACAGCCAGGATGGTGACCAACCTGGCGGTACAGATCCACGGGGGATACGGCTACAGCAGAGAGTATGACGTGGAGCGGTATTTCAGGGATGCCAAGGTCACTGAAATTTATGAGGGCACCAGTGAAATCCAGCGCATGGTCATTGCCAGAGATATTCTGACCCGGCCCACCTGATAATAAAAAAAGGCATGTGTATGTTACATATCATTGTGTGCATCAAACAGGTCCCCATGGTATCGGAACTGCCCTGGGATTCGAAAACAGGCACCCTGAAACGGGAAGCCGCCCAGGGCATGATGGATCCTTCTGCCCGGCGTGCCCTGGAAGCAGCTCTGCAGATAAAGACGGGGATGGGCCAAAACCAGGCCCATATCATCGCGGTTTCCATGGGACCGCCCATGGCCGAAGAAATTTTGTATGAGGCAAAAGCCCTGGGAGCAGACCAGGGGGTTTTGCTCACAGACCCGTGCATGGCAGGGGCTGATACCTGCATGACCGCCTTTATCCTGGGAAAATTTATCACCGGACATTGTCCGGATGCCGGTCTGGTCCTGTGCGGTTCCATGTCCAGTGACAGCGAGACCGCCCAGGTGGGGCCCCAGCTGGCTGAAGTTCTGGACATTCCGGCCATCGGGTATGCCCGGCGCCTGGAACTGGTCGGTAACTGCATCCGGGTGGAACGGCATGTGGATGATTTCATGGAATTGATGGAAATGGATCTGCCCGGGCTTGTAACCATTGACCATGCCGGTGAATCTGATCTGTATACCCCGCGGTATGTGGCCCTGGGCGGTGTGGAAACAGCATTCAAAGCCGGTGATGTCCGGTTAATGGACGGCGCGGCACTTGGTCTGGACAAAAATTTCAATGCCCTGACATCCTCTCCCACAAAAATTATTGATGTGTATTCCCCGGTCACAGGAAAGGAGAACCGGGTGCTGACAGGTGCTGTGAAAAAAATGGTGGATACCCTGTTTGATGATTACGGTAAAATTATTTCCAGTGCCATGGGAAAAGATCTGAAAACCCATGACCACGAAGGGGATGTATGAGTGCGGAAAAGCAGATCTGGGTATGGGCGGATTACAGAAATTATTTCCAGAGCCGGGTTACCCTCCAGATTCTGGCCCGGGCCAGCGTTCTGGCAGAAAAAACCAATGCCGCGGTGTGTGCCGTGGTGTTCGGGGACAAGGTGGATGCCTATGTCAAAGAATACATTGCCCATGGCGCACAAAAGGTCTATGTCACAGATGACCCGTCCCTGAAGACCTATAATGTGGCATCCTATGCCTTTTTATTGACCTCCCTGGTCAGACGGTTTGCGCCGGAAACCCTGCTCATCGGTGCCACCCGGTTCGGCCAGGAGATTGCCCCCAGAGCGGCCAAACAGCTGGACACCGGCCTGACCGCGGACTGTATTGACCTGGATATCGATGACGCAGGGCAGCTGGTGCAGGTGGCGCCCTCTTTCGGCGGCAACCTTATCGCAAAGATCATTACCCCCCATACCAGGCCCCAGATGGCCACCATCCGGCCGGGCACCTTTCAGGAACGGCCCCATGACGATGATGCACAAGGAGAGGTGATCACCGTTCCCCTGCCGGAAACCATGCCCTCTCCCAGGGTGAGGTGCCTGAAATCGGAATTGCGCCCTGCCCGGGCCCGGAAAATCGAGACCGCAGATATCGTCATCACCGGTGGCCGGGGCATGGGGTCAAAGGGCAAATTCAAAAAGCTGTTTGACCTGGCAGACCTGCTGCATGCAGAGGTGGGCGCGACCCGGCCTGTGGTCTATGCGGACTGGGTCTCTTCCGAAGCCCTGGTGGGGCAGGCCGGCAAGCATATAAAGCCAAAGGTTTTGTTCTCCTTCGGTGTCAGCGGGGCTATCCAGCACACAGCGGCCCTGGCCGATGCAAGGTTCATCGTGGCAGTGAACAAAAATCCCAACGCCACCATGATGAAACTGGCGGATGTTGCCCTGGTGGCGGATGCCAACCAGGTCTGCTCCGGCATCATCCGGGCGTTGAAGCAGCGGATCAGAGACTGACAGCCGCCCTGGCTGTTTGATACACCCGGTCGATTTTTGAAAATATTTTTTCCCAGGTATAGGGAAATGTTTTGGTGCAGGCATAGTCCCAGTCCGGTTCTGGGCAGGTTTGCACGTCATGGATGGATTGTGCCAGAATCACGGCCAGGCGGGCCTCCAGATCAGGGATGTCGGCTTCAAACGGGGTGTCAATGGTTTCAAGTAGGGGCAGATCCAGCAGTTTTACCATGTCATTTTCCTCATCTGCCAGCAGTTCCTTTACCCCGGGCAGGGCCGTGGTGACAAGCCGGCACCCGCAGGCCAGGGCCTCCATGAGCACCAGGGGCAGGCCCTCATAAAAAGAGGGCAGCACAAACACATGCGCCTTTCGCAAAAGATCGCCCAGGTCGTCATGACCCAGCGGCCCGTGGTATACCACCTTTTCTCCCAGATTCCCGGCCAGTTCCAGGCAGCGGTTTTTTTCATACGCACTGCTGCTGCCGGCCATATGCAGCAAAAAAGGCAGGTGCCGGATCCGGGCCAGACTGTTGAGCAGCCAGGGCACCCCTTTGGCAAAACTGAGTTTGCCGGCATAGACCAGTTCCACCACCCCGTCAAAGGCCTTGGGGGCATGGAAGAAACAGGCATCATTGTACCCGCCGCTCACCACATGGATGCGGTTCGGGTCTGTCCCGATGGTTTTGATGATCTCCTGTTTCTGGCTTTGGCTCAAGGCGATGACATGGTCTATATTTTCAAGATCATCTGTGATGCGGCTGCTGATGTTGGGGCACAGGATATGCTGGCGAAGGCAGGTCCCGTGACAGGAGGTGACCATGGGAATGCCGAAACTGATGCGTCTGGCAATGGCAGAGACAATCCACAGGTGATGGGTATGAATAATATCGGGCTGGAACCGGTCAATGGCCTGCCGGATTTTTGCTTCAAATACCTGGTAGTAGGCGTCTATCTCCTGTTGGCACAATGTGGAAAACACCCGGCTTTCATAGGGCATGACATCGCTCATACCGGGAATGACAAAATCCAGGTCTTTTCCGTCAAACTGGACAAAAAGGCAATGGGATGCTTCGATCAAGCCTTCCGGCAGGATAAAATTTTTCTGGATCCCGGCCACTAGAAAATTGGCATGCCCTTTTTTGCGGCTTTGGACGATGATCTGCTGGATGAATTTGCCGCTTCCCGTAAAATCAGGGGCCTGGCTGATGATGTGAAGAATTTTCATCAATCCAGATTCAGTCCGGCTTTGCACTGGTTGCACCGGACAACCCCTCTGAAGACCTTGTGTCCGCACTCGGGACAAAAATAGCGGTCTTCTTCGTCCTGCATCCATTGTCGGGTACCGATTTCCCGTCGCAAAGGCGTGCACCGCATCATGACTTTTTTTCCTACGGCCATGGGAAATTCCTCAATAAACCGGCAGGGGAAATCATCGCATTCATGGCATCCGGAAATGCCTTTTTCCATGGTGCAGTCCCGGATGTCACACTGCTGACAATGCATGAACCGGTTGTCTGACAGGCAGCCCTCACAAACAATATCATCTGTGGTAAGGTTTTCGCAGTTGGGCAGGGTGCCTTTGCCGGGCACCTCCCCTTTGTAGACCGCCACCAGGCGTTCCTTGAATTTTTCATTGTTTTCCTTGTGGGCGATGCGGATGGCGCAGACACCGCAGTAAAGGCCGCAGGGAGAAGCAAACTCCGGGTGTGTCATGTCAGACCTCCTGGAAAAAGGATGTGGTTCAGGCATATATGTGTTCAATTTAGAGGCAGGGGACAGGAAAGTCAACACCAATCAGCTCAGGATACTGCAGGTGATCAGCCTTGGCCGGGGAAAGGCAAAAACCAGCATTCCCCGGAAGGGTGATCTTCAAGGCTATCTTGGGAAATTTATAAATAATTTCTTGACATGTAGCTGCATTGTATCTAAATAGTATCTATGGAACAGCTGAATATAACCAGGCTGTCCCTGGGATTGTAAAGAGGAGTCTGCGGTAATATGGCAAACGAAGATGAGAATCAGGAAGGATCTGTATCTGATTACAGGGAAAGAAAGGTGAAATTTGAGGTCTACGGCCGGGAAATGATCGAGAAAACAGTGAATGCAAGCGGCAACAGCGGGCGGGTCTATCTGCCCCCTGACTGGATCGGCACAAAAGTCAAAGTGATTAAATGTTAGCAATGATCATCACCTTTTAACAGATCTGTTTTCTGATCTGCATCTGTTTGTATACCCTTGGAAAATACAAAATATGGAAAGGAGAGAAAAATGGCAAATGTTCCTGACACCATTCAGACATGGCAAATGATCCAACCTTTTAAAAAGGACCGGGACACCGGCGACGTAACCCCGGGCAAACTGGAAAAAACGCAGGTTCCGGTACCTGAACCGGCATCCGGTGATGTCCTGGTGGAAGTGGCGGGCTGCGGTATCTGTCATACCGATCTGGGCTATTATTACCACGGGGTGCCAACGGTCAACAAACCGCCGCTGACTTTGGGCCATGAAATTTCCGGGACAGTTGTGGCTGCAGCTGACGATGTACAGGCATGGATGGGAAAAGAAGTGATCATTCCTGCGGTCATGCCCTGCCGCAAGTGCCATTTGTGCAAAACCGGACGGGGAAACCGGTGCCTTAACCAGAAAATGCCGGGTAACTCCATGGGTATTTACGGCGGGTTTTCCTCCCACATCCCGGTGCCGGCCATTGATTTGTGTCCGGTCACCGACCGGGGCAGCATCCCGCTGGAAAAACTGGCGGTTGTAGCAGATGCCGCCACTACACCTTTCCAGGCAGCCAAACGCGCGGACGTGCAGGTAGGAGACCATGCCATTGTCATCGGTGTGGGCGGTGTGGGGCAGTACATGGTCCAGATTCTCAAGGCACTGGGATGCGCCACGGTCATTGCCGTGGACATCAACCAGGAACGTCTGGACACCATGCTCAAAAACGGGGCGGATTTTACAGTGAATTCCATGGGTAAAACCACCAAGGAAGTATCCGGGGAAATCAAGGCGTTCAGAAAGGAAAAAGGTCTGCCCGGATTTGGCTGGAAAATATTTGAAGTTTCCGGGACCAAACCCGGCCAGGAACTTGGACTGGCCCTGTTGAGCTTTACCGGCAAAATGGTGGTGGTGGGGTTCGGTCCACACAAGGTGGAATATTCCATTTCCCGGCTCATGGCCTTTGATGCGGAACTTATCGGTACCTGGGGATGCCTGCCGGAATACTATCCACTGGTGCTGGGCATGATTACCAGCGGGAAAATCAATTTTGAGGAATTTGTTCAGACCCGGCCCATGAGCACCATTGTGGAAAGTTTTGATGAAGCCCATAAAAAGTCACCTGATCAGCGTATCGTACTGGTACCTGATTTTTAATAGTGTATAAGCATAAAAAAAACAAGGATGGAAGTATGAAACTGAAAGGAAAAAAAGCCATTGTAACCGGCGGCAGCCGGGGCATCGGGCGTGCCATTGCCCTTTTGTATGCAAAGGAGGGCGCCGATGTCCTGGTCAATTATCACTCCAACGATACCGCTGCAAAAGAAACAGTGGCCGAGATCGAAAAACTGGGTCAAAAAGGGGTGGCTGTGGCAGCGGATGTGGCCAGCTATGAGAGCGCCCAGAACATGGTGGAGGAATGTGTCAAACAACTGGGCGGTGTTGATATCGTGGTGAACAACGCCGGGGTGTCAAAACCCTCCATGCTGCTCAAAATGAAGGAAGAGGACTGGGATGCCATCATTGACATCCACCTCAAGGCCGCCTTCAACACCAGCCAGGCTGCCGGCCGCCACATGAAAGAGCAGAATTCCGGCCGGATCATCAACGTGATCTCCACTGCCGGTATTTTCGGCACCATCGGTCAGATCAACTATGCATCGGCCAAGGCCGGCATCATCGGTTTTTCCAAATCCGCTTCCCGGGAACTGGGCCGGTACAATATCACCGTGAATGTCATCTGCCCGGGCATCACCAAAACCGAAATGACCGGCAAGCTGCAGTCCGATGAAAAGCTGCGCAAGATATATGAAGGCCGGATCCAGCTGGGACGGTTTGCAGATCCCGAAGAGATCGCCCCTGCCTTTGTGTTTCTGGCTTCGGATGATGCCTCCTATATCACCGGCCAGGTGCTGGGAGTAGACGGCGGCTATATCGGATAATAGCCGGGCCATTTTTAGAAAATACAGGTATAAACACCGACAATTTAAAAAAATAAGGAGGAACCTATGGCTTTAGAGTGGATGCCCAGAGATAACGAGGCAAAAGACCATTCATTACACAGAAATCCCTATTGGAGCACTGAAGCCCCTGGGGTGATTTTTGAGAAAAAACCGTTGACCGATCCCAAAGGCAGTGTGGTAAAAGATTTATACGTGGCCTGGATCACCCTGAACAACCCCAGGCAGTACAACTCCTATACCACAGACATGGTTAAAGGGGTGATCGCCGGTTTTGAAAACGCCTCTCTGGACAGAAGTGTCATCGCCGTGGTCTTTACAGCAACAGGCCCCTATGCCTTCTGCACCGGCGGCAACACCAAAGAATATTCAGAATATTATTCCCGGCGCTGTGATGAATACGGCCAGTACATGGAATTGTTCAACCATATGGTGGATGCCATCCTGAGCTGTCACAAGCCTGTGATCTGCCGGGTCAACGGCATGCGGGTGGCCGGGGGCCAGGAGATCGGCCTGGCCTGTGACCTTGCCATTTCATCAGACCTTGCCATTTTCGGCCAGGCAGGCCCCAAACACGGATCTTCTCCGGCCGGCGGGTCATCGGATTTTCTGCCCTGGTTTCTGACCATGGAAGATGCCATGTATAACTGCGTGTCCTGCGAAATGTGGTCTGCCTATAAAATG
The DNA here is from genome assembly GCA_035268565.1 of Desulfotignum sp. Taxonomy (GTDB): domain Bacteria; phylum Desulfobacterota; class Desulfobacteria; order Desulfobacterales; family Desulfobacteraceae; genus Desulfotignum. The sequence goes on from DATFKQ010000004.1 coordinate 9,280, forward strand.
AAAATGAAAGGCATGATCTCCAAGGTGGTGCCGGTACTGAAAATTGACGGCCAATGGGTGAGAAATCCCATGATCGAAACCGACACCTATGTGAAGGACGGAGAGATCGTATACGGTGAATACAAAACAGGGGATGCCCTGGCAGAAGGAAAAGCCCTGGTCAAAAAGCACCAGGCCAATGCCGATTTCGAGCTGCTGGACAAGGAAGTGGACAAAATAATCTGGAGATTTGCCAACCTGTTCCCGGCCTGTCTGGTGAAATCCATTGAGGATGTCCGCCAGAAAAAGAAATTTTTCTGGGATACCATGAAAAACGACCACCGCCACTGGCTGGCCGCCAACATGAGCGGTGAGGCGTTCCTGGGATTCGGTGCCTTCAATACCAAGAAAATCACCGGCCAGGATACCATAGATTTTCTCAAGTTCCGTCAGAACATGGCTTCGGCCCGTGAATGGGATATGGATATGTTTGCCGAGGTGATGGGCAAACCCAAAGAATAACCAATAATGGGGGTCAGGCCTTCCTTATTGTCGTTATTGGCGCCAGACGACAATAAGGAAGGCCTGACCCCGCTTTCTCTCCCGGTTTCATTTTCATTGGTTTATCGTAAAGGACCGTAATTAGCCAGGCCTGATCATCCATTTTTACAGCCGGATATACACATACCCGCCCCGGCCGTATCCGAACAGATGAAAAAGATGCTGGTAATGGGTGGACATCGCCTTGTAGAAGGTGTCAAAACCGACTGTATAGGGATGCGGCACAGAGGTGTCCACATCCAGAAGCGTGACCCTGCCTGTGTCAGGATTAAATCCTCCCACCGGCGAGATATGGGGTATGTTCAATTCCGGAAGCAGGCTGCCCTGGTCGAAATGGGCGATGATGACACCGTCTGCCCGGGTTTCAAAAGTTTCAAGCCTGGACCACAGCTTTTGCCGGCAGGCCTTTATTCTGGCCGGTGCCTTTACTGCTTCCACCACCTCCACTTGCTGGTGGACAATGCCAAAGATGTCCAGGCTGGTTTTCACCACCTCTCCCAGTACTGCCAGGGGCAGTCCCCGACGTCCCTGGTATCCGTTGGGACCCATACGCTCCTTCCAGTGGGCTGTGGTTACCCTGTCCAGCAGATCCTGCTGGGTAAGGACTGTCCGGGGCAGACGGCCCTGGATTTCCAAAAGGGTGTTCACCACACAGGCCACTGATGCCACAGAACATGATGATTCGTGAAACTGCCTTACATGGTGGCGGTACAGCCCTGCCTTTAGCGGATTTAACCGGGGTTTTCCCTGTGTTTTTTCCCACCGGGCATGCTGGCGGCCGAATGATCCGGTGGCCGTGATTTTATGGAAAAAATACCGCAGGTATAAAACGCTGCGCATTACATATATCAAACCATTCATGGGCTTTTCTCTGTCAAGCCATGGTTCTGCATGAACCAGGCACTTTTTGTAAAGTTATGCTGAATCATGGTTTGTCAATAGATTCGGCAGGGCATTTCAGGACAGCCGCATGCAGATGAAACGGCACGAATTTTTTTTTTGCGGTTGCAATATTCGGGCAGGCCGGGTAATACACGGTACCATGAAATATGCAGCCATACACCGCATATGTACCCATTTTCAAAGACAGGAGCAAAATGCAGACAGATGACAGCAGCCCGGCATCAGGGTGCAGCCCCGCAGCCGGGCAAAGACCGGCAGATGCCTTTGACGCCGCCGCCTATGGGGAAGAAGGCTGGTCTCCGCGAACCAGAAATCATTGCCGCTTATGAGGCTGCAGGTATCTGCTGCATCCCGGTGCCGGTGGAAGAACTGCAGAAAGCCAACGGAGCCGTAGGGTGCATGACCGGTATTCTGCACAGAAAAATGTAAAAAACTGCCTGGTTTTATGGTGTCTGAGAAAAAAACCAGGGATTATATATTGATTTTGTTGTCAACAATTTATATAGATCATGTGACAGGTAAAAGTAACATACACCCGGCTGGGCACTAAAGGCGGTTAAAATACCCTGATGAATATTATAGACTGGAGGAACACGATGAGATCATATGCGCGTTTGGTTTGCTGCGTTGCAGCGCTGATGGTAATTTTGGGCCAGCATCTGGTACTGGCTGATAAAGATCCGGAACAGCTGATGCTTCCCACCGGTACCATGACCATAACCGCCCCGCCGGATGCTGACCGTGAACCACAGCTCTCACCGGTTGTATTTGACCATTCACTGCATTTTGCATATTCCTGCAAAGACTGCCACCATACCTGGGATGCGGCAGGCCCCGTACAAAGCTGCGCTGCGGCAGGGTGCCATGAAAACCTGTGGGCAAAACCCCCGGGCACCACGCCTTTGGGAGAAAAACAGGTTAAATCTCTGGCAGGTGCCTATCATCAGGTCTGCAGAGACTGTCACCGCCAGGAAGAAAAAGACCAGAAAGCCGCAGGCAGAAAAAAAATATACACCGGACCCATTGCCTGTGAAGGCTGCCATCCTGATCCCCATGCAGAGCCGGTAAATGATCTGGAGATGATGCCTGTTCCCCTGGGCACCCTGACCATAGAGGCACCTGAAGGGGTGGACCCTGAACGGGCAGCAGTGGACTTTCCCCATGGGGCCCATTTTGACTACGCCTGCCAGTCCTGCCACCACGAATGGTATGGAGAAGATGAGGTCCAGGGCTGTGCCACCGAAGGGTGCCATGACCAGCTGGAACCGGATCCCTCCACCAGAAATATCAAGGATCCGGCCAATGTGTACTATTATCTGGCAGCGTATCACAATACCTGTCTTCCCTGCCATCGGGATCTGCAAAAAGAGCGCATATCATTTGAAAAAGCGGGAATCACCGGTGAAGAAAACCTGCCGGCAGCAGGGCCTGTCAATTGTGTGGAGTGCCATAATTAGCCGTTGGTTTTCAGTTGTTAGTCATCAGCAGGGTAAAATTTGTAATTGTTGATTTCTAATCTGGTTTATGCTTGATTTCATGGGCAGTGCCGTCCAGTACCAGAAACAGGCGCTCTTCTTTTTCCACAAGCATTCTGGACAGTTTCATCAGTGCCCGCTGGCCGAATTTGATGCAGTGCTCAGGGGTCTGAATGTACAGATTGTCGTTGCGGGTGAACAGCTGTGAGGGATTCAGGGGAAGGGTTTCCGTGGTGTTGAGCACCAGGGTGCCAGGACCCTTCATGTCAAAAACAAACAAGGCAGTGTCTTCATAAGGAAAATACACCTTTTCCTCACACTGGTCCCGTATTTGAAAGACATGGTACCCCTGGTCATCTTTGCGGATGGATTTGTGAAAATATGAGATGATTTTGGGATGCTCGAATTTTCCATGGTTGTTTTGCCAGATGCCGTTTTTGTCCAGCCAGAAAACCGCTTTTTCCTTGGGAATGACAATTTGTTTTAATTGGGATGTCATGGTTGTGGCTCCTGTTGCATGTGAGATTCATTACCCAGTGTATTACCCCAAAAATTACTGAAGGACAACAGACAATCAAATTTCTTTTCTCATACAGGACAAAAATCGGGCATGTCTGATCTGCCGGTAACTGCAGTACTGCCGCAGGTCACCAATGCCCTGGCGCACACAGGCCGGGCCATCCTCCAGGCACCGCCCGGTTCCGGCAAAACCACCCGGATGCCACTGGCCCTTTTGGACCAGGCCTGGCTGGCAGGCAAAAAAATTCTCATGCTTGAACCCCGGCGGCTGGCAGCCAGGGCATGTGCCTGTTTCATGGCCCGATTGTTAAACGAACCTGTGGGGCAGACCGTGGGATACCGGATCCGCATGGAGAAAAAAACCAGTTCCAACACCCGTATTGAAGTCGTCACAGAAGCCATTCTCACCAGGATGATACAGAATGATCCTGCCCTGGAAGAGGTGGGCCTGGTGATTTTTGATGAATTCCATGAACGCCATATCCACAGCGATCTGGGCCTGGCCCTGTGCCTGCAGTCGGCAGAGGTGCTGCGGCCGGATCTGCGGATCCTTGTCATGTCCGCCACCATGGACAGCCATGCCCTGGCCGGTTTGTTGGATCCGGCCAGGGTAATTGTTTCCCGGGGCCGTGCATGGCCGGTACAGACATTTTATTTTCCCCCTGATCTATCCTGCCGGGGACAAGGAGGGGTTTTTCCTGTGGTGGCCGGGTGTGCATCAGCTGTTTTAAAAGCCCTGGCAGAACACACCGGCGATATTCTGGTGTTTCTGCCGGGAGCAGGAGAAATTCGGCTGGCCGCCCGAATGCTGGAAGGCTGCACCAGCAGCGATGTCCGGATTTTTCAGTTGACCGGGCAATTGTCTTTGGAAAAACAGACGGCAGCCATGGCGCCTGCACCGCCGGGGACCCGTAAAATTGTTCTGGCCACCGCCATTGCTGAAACATCGCTTACCATTGAAGGGGTTTGTATTGTGGTGGATTCAGGATTGATGCGCAGACCCAGGTTTTTTCCGGGTACCGGTCTCACCCGGCTGCAGACCCTGCCTGTTTCCAGGGCATCGGCAGACCAGCGCCGGGGCAGGGCCGGCCGCACCGGTCCGGGCATATGCCTGCGCATCTGGTCGGAACATGTGCACAAGGGGCTGGTACCGTTTACCAGGCCTGAAATACTGGAGCAGGACCTTGCCGGGGTTGCCCTGGAACTGGCCCTTTGGGGGGTACGCGATCCCGGGGAACTCAAATGGCTGGATCCGCCCCCGCAGGAAGAATTTTTACAGGCCCGGCACCTGCTGTACAATCTGGGGACGCTGGATGGCCAGGGCTGCATTACCCCCCACGGCAGGGCAGTGGCCAAAGCCGGGATTCATCCCAGGCTGGCCCATATGGTACTGGAAGCGAAACGCCACCGCAATGGTTTTCTTGCCTGCTGCCTGGCGGTCCTGCTGGAGGAAAAAGACATGATGTCCGGAAAGTCCCGGGATCCTGATATCCGCCTGCGTGTGGATCTGCTGCGGTCCCTGCAGGGGATTTCGTCTAAAGGCGCAGACACGGTGAACCCCCCCCGGCAGGGCAGCCACTGTGATCAGCAAATGCCAGACCGCGGTAAAATTTACAGAGGCCGGGCAGAAAAGATCCTGGCGGCAGCCAGAAACCTGGCCCGCAGAATGCAGGTGAAAGAGGCAGCCCTGGATGCAGAAAACGCGGGTATCACCCTTGCCCTGGCCTATCCTGAACGGGTGGCCAGGCGCAGAAATGCCTTGTCCTATGTCCTGGCATCCGGCAGCGGTGCTTATTTTACAGAACCCAATACCGTTTCGTCCCATGCATATATCCTGGCCGCTCATGTGGAGGGACATCCCAAAAATGCCCGCATTTTTCTGGCAGCCCCCATTCTGCTGCAGGAGCTGGAACAGCTTCTGGGACACCGGATGGAAACCCGGGAGATTGTGGACTGGGATGCAGACAAAAAACTGGTGCAGGCCATGCGGCAGACCTGGTACGGCCGGATTCTGATCCAGCAGACCCCGGTGCCGGATCCAGACCCTGAGGGGGTTCAGGCAGCCATGATTTCCGGCATCCGCCAGATGGGTCTGTCTTCTCTTCCCTGGACCCGCAAGACTGCGCACCTGTGCAGCCGGGTATGTTTTCTGCGGGCACATGGGGGGATCACCAGTCTGCCGGACCTGTCTGACCAGGCATTAATGCAGACACTGGCCCACTGGCTGGGTCCGTTTATCACCGGTATCCGGTCTGCCCGGGATCTTAAACAGATTGACCTGGCAGGGGCTGTGACCTCTCTGTTGTCCTGGGATGACCGGCAGATAGTTGATCATCAGGCCCCCTCCCACATTACCGTTCCATCAGGCTCCCGCATCCCGCTGGCATATACGGACGGCCATACACTACTTTCGTCACCTGTTTTGGCGGTCCGGCTCCAGGAAATGTTCGGCTGCACCCGAACCCCCACAGTGGTAAATGGAAAAATTGCGGTAACCCTGCATCTGTTATCTCCTGCGGGCCGGCCGGTCCAGGTGACCCGGGATCTGGAAAATTTTTGGAAAAACACGTATATAGAGGTAAAAAAAGACCTTGCAGGGCGCTATCCCAGACATTTCTGGCCGGATGACCCCTTATCTGCTGTGGCCACGCACAGGGCCAGACCCAGAAAAAAATGAAGCCTGCAGCAGTGGAGAAAAAAACCATGAATGAATCCCGCTTTTCTCAAAACCCGGACCGGGCAAGGGTGCTTCTGGCCGCAACCCGGGATACTGCCATGAAACATGTATCACAATTGCTGGATACAAGGGGCCTTGATGTGCCGGTTCTGGCAAGTGCCATGGACTGGTTTGTAAAATCTTTGGTCCCGCTGCCTGAAGCTGCTGCCTGTAAAACCGGGTGTGCCTGGTGCTGCCATTTGCGGGTGGGGGTATCCATTTTCGAAGCCCTGGTGATTTTCCATGAAATCAGGACACAGGCCACTGCAGAAGGACTGGCTTTTTTGAAACACCGTATTCTTAAAACATCTGACAGAGGCGATATCCTGGATGAAAACTTCTGGCGCACATCCCGCTGTCCCTGCCCGTTCCTGGATTTGGATAATACATGCCGCTGTCTGATTTATGGCCTGCGTCCCTTTTCCTGCCGGGCGTTTCATTCACTGGATGACGCAGTCTGCCGCAGGGGCTATGACCTGGGTATACAGATCCAGGTGCCGTGTTTTCCTGTCTACCGGGCGAGTGTGGACCTGTATTCTTCCGTACTGATTCAGGCTGCAGCCCAAACAGGCCTGGCATCTTTTCAGGTGGGATTTATCAGTGCCCTGGAAATTCTGTTTACAGATGATACAGCTTCAGAACGCTGGCTGAAAGGAGAAAATGTTTTCCTCTCTGCAAAAATTGCTGAATTTACATTGGATTGATGCAGGAAAAGATTAGGCTTTAAAAAATATTAATATTCATGCTATGGTGAATTCCTCAATTTTAAAAGAGATTGCGGCAAACCTGAATTCTAATAAAAAGATTTGGAAAATGGAAAGAGACAAAACACCGGATCCTGGATTTCATTATGTGGGTATCGGCGCTTCCGCCGGCGGGCTGGAAGCGATTGAAGAATTTTTTTCGCATGTGCCTGAAGACTGCAATCTGGCCTTTATCGTCATTCAGCACCTGTCTCCGGATTACAAAAGCCTGATGGTGGAGCTGTTGTCCAAGAAGACAAAAATTCCCGTGCACAGATGTACCGACGGCATGCAGGTGAAGCCCAATAATATTTATATGATTCCCCCCAAAAAAAATCTGTCTATTTTTCACGGCAAACTGGTCTTAAAGGAAAAAGACAATATCCGCGGGGTGAACCTGCCCATTGACATCTTTTTGAAATCTCTGGCAGAGGACCAGGCAGACCGGTCGATTGCCATTATTTTGTCCGGAACCGGCAGTGACGGCACCCGGGGGGTGCGGGCGGTCAAGGAACAGGGCGGCATGGTCATGGTCCAGGATGATGCCACTGCCAAGTTTGACGGCATGCCCAGGGCGGCCATCTCCACCGGGGTTGCTGATTTTATTCTGCCCCCTGAAAAAATGCCTGCCCAGCTGCTGGCCTATGTGGATCATCCCTATGTGGCGGGAAAAGAAAAATCCAGGAATCTGATCAATGACCAGAAAGGGCTTACCCGGATATTTTCAGAACTGCGGGAACGCACCAAAGTGGATTTCACCTATTACAAACCATCCACCATCTCCCGGCGCATCGAGCGCAGAATGACCGTCAATCAGATCAATGACCTGGATGATTATGTGCGGTACATACAAAAGTATCCGGTGGAGATCATGACCCTGTACCGGGAACTGCTCATCGGTGTCACCAGCTTTTTCAGGGATCCGGCCCCCATGAAGGAGCTGATGGAAACCTGCCTGCCCCAGTTGATCAGCAACACGAAAAACCGGGAGATCCGGTTCTGGGTCACAGCCTGTTCCACCGGAGAAGAGGCCTACACCCTTGCGATTCTGGCAAAAGAGGTGATGGAAAAAACCGGCGAAAACAAAGATATTAAAATATTTGCCACCGACCTGGACCGGGATGCAGTGATGCAGGCCGGCAACGGGGTATATCCGGAAAGTATTGCCGCAGATCTGACCCCTTGGCTGCTGGGAAAATATTTTTACCGCAAAGGCGATAATTATCAGATTGCCAGAAACATCAGGGAGATGGTTGTGTTCGCCCAGCACAACCTGGTAATGGACCCGCCGTTTACCAAAATCGATCTGATCTCCTGCAGAAATCTGCTCATCTACCTGCAGCCGGTGCTCCAGGAAAAAGCCATGCGCATGTTCAATTTTTCCTTGAACCCTGGGGGCATTTTGTTTTTAGGCACCAGTGAAACCATCGGCAGCATGACCGACTGTTTTGAAACCGTGCACCAGAAATTCAAAATTTACCGGTCCAGAGGCAAACTTTCTCCGGACCTGCATATGACAGATACCGTGTCCATACGTGAAAAAAAAGACAAAGGTCCCCAGCCTTTTTCCTTTCCTTACAGAGAGCGCCGCAGACAGCATCCCACAGATGCTGCCAACCTTATGGACCGGTACGTGCGGGCACTGGAAGATGAATACCTGCCCCTTTCCGCCATCGTGAACCAGCAGATGGAAGTACTGCATATTTTTGGTGAAACCAGGGACTATTTTCAGGTGCCTTCAGGCAGGGTGGTGTATGATATAACAAAAATGGCGGTCAAAGAACTGGCCATTCCCCTTGCCACAGGCATCCAGAAGGTGTTCAGAACAAAGCAGCAGCTGGTGTATTCCAATGTTAAAATAAAGCAGAAAAACGAAACCAGAACCGTGCGGCTGCGCATTCTTCCCCTGCCGGACCAGAAATCCGCTGACCCGCTTGCGGCGGTTTTTTTCGAAGAGACCAAAAAGCAGGAAAATACAGACCATAATACCATTGAAACCTATGATCTTGAGGCGGATGTCCAGCAGAGAATCGCCGATCTTGAGCAGGAACTCCAGTTTTCCAATGAAAATCTCCAGGCGACCATAGAGGAGCTGGAAACATCCAATGAAGAACTCCAGGCGACCAATGAGGAACTTCTGGCCAGCAACGAAGAACTCCAGAGCACCAATGAAGAGCTGCAGTCCACCAATGAAGAGCTTATTACGGTCAATTCAGAATACCAGACCAAGATCATCGAGCTGACCCAGATGAGCAATGATGTGGAAAACCTGCTGTCAAGCTCCGGCATAGAGGTGCTGATCCTGGATGAAAATTATGAAATACGCAAATATTCGCCAGGCATCACCAAAATATTCAATATCCTGGACAAGGACATGGGAAGACCCATCAACCATCTGTCCCATCATCTCATTGATTTTGATGCCTTTGAAGCGGTAAAAACCGTGCAGAAGAATAACAAAGGGATCTCTTTTGAAAAAAAGGACCGGCAGGATCTTACCTATCTGATTCATATTCTGCCCTACCATATCGGGCCCAACACCTATGCCGGATTCATGCTGACCTTTGTGGATACCACGGAACTGGACCAGACCAGAAAAGATTTGATTCAGACCCGGAAAATCTCCAGTGATATAGTGGCCCATATGCCGGCCGGACTGTTTATTTACACCCTGAATGAAGACGGTGACCTGATTCTGGAAAGCGCCAATCCAACAGCCCAGAAGCTTACAGGCATAACCCTTTCCCAATGGCAGGGAAAATCTTTTGGCCAGATCTGGCCCAAAGCAAAGCAGCTGGGCATTTATGACAAATTCAAACAGGCCCTGTATACCAAAACCCCCTGCCGCCTGGATGACCTGAAATATGAAGATGATACCCATTCAGGCATCTACCGCGTGGTGGCCTTTGCCCTGCCGGAAAAAAAGCTGGCTGTCAGTTTTGAAGACATCACAGACCAGCAGAAAATGTGTATCAGGCTGGAAGAGGCCCAGCTCAAATACAACACCCTTTTTGAAAGAATGCTTCAGGGAGTGGTGTATCAGGGTGCAGACGGCCGGATCATTTCAGCCAATCCTGCAGCACAGAAAATTCTGGGACTGACCCTTGACCAGATGAACGGCAGAACCTCCATGGACCCGGAATGGAAGGCCCTGAAACCGGACGGGTCAGAGCTTCCCGGACACCAGCATCCCTCAATGGTCGCCCTGGAAACCGGCAGGCCGGTCAGGCAGTTTGTCATGGGGGTGTACCATCCCCGGCTCCAGGAGCACCGGTGGATACAGGTGGATGCCATCCCTGAATTCAATGAGGGAGAAGACAGGCCGTTTCAGGTATTTGCCATGTTTGAAGATATCACTGATACAGTATCCACAGAAAAAAAACAGGATACACAGGCAGAGGATATATAGAAACAAACAGGCAAAGAATAGACTATACCAGAAGCAGGTGAGGATCGCATCGGGCCGGTACAGGAAACCGGTATGGCAGTCTGGTTTACAATGCACCGGTAAAAGATAAATAACGGGTAAACAGGACAATGAACAAAGATGGTACCAGCATGACAGATGTACTGATAATTGATGACGATGAACAGGTGTGCAGGTTCCTGTCCAAAATTTTCACCGGCATGGGGTATGAGGTTTCTTATGAGCTGACCCTGAAACAGGGCCTGGCAAAAATTTTTTCACACAGCGTGGATATTCTTTTTCTGGATGTAAATCTGCCGGACGGTAACGGCCTTGAGGCCATAAGCACTATCCGGCAGCATGCGTTTGCACCGGAAATCATTATTATCACAGCGGATGAAAATATTGACGGCGCGGAAATGGCCATGAAATCCAGGGCCTGGGATTATATTTCCAAAACCGGGTCGTCTAAAAATTTCCGGTTTGCCCTGGAAAGAGCGGTGGAATACCGCCGGCAAAAAAAGACCAAAGATCCGGAAGGATCTGTGAGCAGAGAAGGGATCATTGGAGAGAGCCGTGCGATATCACAATGCCTGGAACAGGTTGCTAAGGCTGCAAACAGCGATATTCCGGTGCTGATAACCGGTGAGACCGGAACCGGCAAAGAGCTTTTTTCCAAAGCCATCCATGCCAACAGCAAAAGAGCCTGCGCAGAGTTTGTGGTGGTGGATTGCGCGGCCCTGCCCGAGCACCTGGTGGAAAGTACGATTTTCGGCCACACAAAAGGGGCTTTCACCGGTGCGGATATGGAAAAAACAGGGTTGATGAAAATGGCTGACAAAGGCACCCTGTTTCTTGATGAGATAGGAGAGCTTCCCTTTGATGTCCAGAAAAAATTTCTCAGGGCTTTGCAGGAAAAAAAATTCCGGCCCCTGGGAGGAAAAACGGAAGTCAAAAGCGATTTCCGGTTGATCTGTGCCACCCACCGCAATCTGGAGGACATGGTAAAAGAAAACAAATTCAGGGAAGATCTGTTTTTCAGAATAGTTTCCATGAACATCCACCTGCCCCCTTTAAAAGAACGGGGCAGGGATGTGGCTGTTCTTGCGTTGCACCATATCAACCGGCAGAATGATTTTTATCCCAAGAATGTCTGCAACATGTCCCGGGCATTTGTTGATGAACTGCAGATTTACGAGTGGCCCGGAAATGTGAGAGAACTTTTCAATACCCTTGATCTGGTGTGTGCGGAAGCAGGGGACGGGGCCACACTGTTTCCCCACCACCTGCCTGAGCACATCCGCGCTTTTAACATCCGGCATAAATTTGCAGCCAGAGGCAATGCCCGCAGTTCGGCAGAAAAAACCCGGTCATCTGCTTTGGGGCCTGCGGAAAACATGCCCCCCCTCAAAGACCATATTGAAAACACCAAAGCCGCCTATCTGCAGCATCTGCTGGCCGGTACCAGGGGAAACATCAAAGAATCCTGCAGAATTTCCGGTCTTTCCCGGGGCCACCTGTACCGTCTCATGCAGCAGTATCACATTACTACCAATGCAGATTCTTAACACCATCATCCCCATATTCAGTGTGATTCTCATAGGATGGCTGGCCCGGCGCAAAGGCTTTATTCCGCCTGAATTCACAGGACCGGCCAACCGCCTGGTCTTTTATTTTGCCATTCCGGCCATGGTGTTTGCCGCTATTGCCAAAGGATCCTTGAAAACCGATTTCAACCCTGTGCTTCTGGGATGCACCCTTGCCGCTGTGGTGCTGTCTTTTGGAATGACCTGGATCCTGGGGCGTATGTTTCATGTACCCAGACGCAGATTCGGCAGCTTTGTGCAAAGTGCGGTTCATGGAAATCTGGGCTATATCGGGCTGGCCGTGGCCTATTACTACCTGGGGCAGGAGGGGTTTGTCAGCGCCAGCCTGCTCATCGGTTTTGTCATGATCCTCCAGAACCTTTTGTCTGTCAGTATTTTGCAGTTTTACAATGCCACAGATCCGCACCAGGACAATACAGGCAAAATTTTGTCCAAAATCCTGGGTAACCCAGTGATCATTTCTGCTGTTGCAGGCATCTGTTTTTCTCTGACCAATGCTGCACTGCCCATGGTCCTTGTACGGATCCTGGATATTATTTCCGGTATGGCCCTTCCCCTGGCCCTGCTGCTCATTGGTGCCTCCCTGAATTTTGATTTAATGAAATCACAATTGCAACCGGTTCTGCCGGCTGCAGGCATCAAGCTGGTTCTGGTGCCGGGAATGGGTGTTCTTCTTTACACGGTATGGGGGCTGACTTCAGAAATATATCTCCCCGGCCTGATTCTGCTGGCCTCACCGTCAGCCACTGTCAGTTATGTCATGGCCGTGGAGATGAACGGGGATGTGGATTTTGCCGTTACCGCCATTTCTTTGTGCACTCTGTTGTCCGCCATTTCCTTTTCAGTCTGGCTGCATATCACGTGAACGGGCTAAGATACCTGCAGCAGTCGTGAATAAACTGGACGCACAGACAGCCCCTGCCCACAAAAAACCTTGAACTTTTTTATCTATCTTTTATAATATCCAATTTTATCTTAATTATCTTAAAGAAATGTGCGATGACTGAAACCAGAACAGATGCCTTTCCCGTATGGATATCCGTGGTGCTGGGCCTGTCCCTGCTGGCGGTGGCATCAGGTGGTACATGGTATTACAGCAGCCAGGCAAAAGCAGCCAGGCAAAAGGCCATTGCCCATCTGACCGGGATCGGGCAGGGCCAGGCAGAGGCACTTGCCGCCTGGCGCAGCGCACAGCTGGAACAGGCGGCAGGCCTGATGCAAATCCCTTTTCTGGCGCAGGAGGTGATCCGGTTTCTGACAGATTCCCCGGACAGTAACGCCCCTCATCTGCGCACCCGGTTTGCCGGACTTCCCTCCCGTTACCAGTACACTGATATTCTGGTGCTTGACCAGGAAGGCCGCATCCGGCTGGGCCGGACCCGGAATGCAGATACCACCACCATACATAGGTCTGCCCTCAAAAAGGCTTTTCATCGGGCCACACCGGTTTTTGCCCGGATGCATATGGATGATTCCCGGGAAAAACCCTGCATCAGTATTGTAATTCCGGTGTTCGGCCAGAGCCCTGACGCTGTTCTTCCGGATTTTCAGCCTCTGGGTGGGCTCATCCTCATCCAGGAAGCGGAACAGGGCCTGTATCCCCTGCTCAGGTCCTGGCCTGCTTCGGCAGAGACCGGAGAAACCCTGCTGGTCCGCCGTGATAAAGACGCGGTGGTGTTTCTCAACAACCTGGCTGTGTATACTGGCACAGCTTTGAAACTGCAGGTGCCTGTGACCCAAAAGGATGCACTGGTGGTCATGGCTGCATTGGGCCGCCAGGGAATTGTCCGGGGAAAAGATTATCGGGGGATTGAAGTGGTGGCTGTGCTTCTGTCTGTGCCGGATTCCCCCTGGTATATGGTGGCCAAGCAGGATGCAGACCAGGTTTTTGCACAATGGCAGACCCGGTCCCGGTTTTTGTTGACCCTGTTTGCAGCGCTGGCCGGCGGGGTTGTGTTCCTGGGCCTTCTGGCATGGCAGGAGTACAAAATGGCACGGTATAAGCGGTTGTACCGTGCAGAAACCCGGCTGCGGCAGGAGGCAAAACAGGTCAGCGCTGCATTACAGGAGAGTGAGCGCAGCAAATCGGTTCTCATGGCCAACCTGCCAGGCATGGTCTACCGCTGCAGTTATGACCGGTCCTGGACTATGCAGTTTCTTTCTGAAAGCTGCGCTGCTCTTACAGGATACAGACCCGAAGAACTGGTGAACAACAGCAAAGTTTCCTACAATGATCTGATTTTACCCGAGGACCGCAGGAAAATTTATGATATCTGGGAACGGGCAGTGGCCAAAAATATACCGGCAAAACTTGAATACAGGATCATTACGGCGGATAAACAGCAAAAATGGGTATATGAACAAGGGGTCCCGGTGTATGACAGGACAGGAGACGTACTGGCCCTGGAAGGCATCATCATGGATATCACCGACCGCAAACAGGCGGAAGAAGAACGTGAAAAAATGAATGCCCAGTTTCAGCAGGCCCAGAAAATGGAATCTGTGGGACGGCTGGCAGGGGGCGTGGCCCATGACTATAACAATATGCTCAATGTGATCCTCGGGTATGCAGAACTGGCCCTGGACAAAATCGGTCCTGAAGATCCGGTGCATGACAACCTGGAAAAAATCCATGCAGCTGCCGCCCGTTCGGCAGATATTACCCGCCAGCTGCTGGCCTTTGCAAGAAAACAGACCATTGCCCCCCAGGTGCTGGATTTGAACCGGACAATTGGCAATGGCATGCTCCAGATACTGCAGCGGCTCATGGGAGAAAATATTGATCTGTTCTGGCATCCTGCTGATACCCTGTGGCCGGTGAAAATGGATCCGGTGCAGATAGATCAGATCCTGGCCAATCTGTGTGTGAATGCCAGGGATGCCATAGCAGATGTGGGGAAGATCACCATTGAAACCGGTACAAAAACATTTGACCAGGCATATTGTGATGACCATCCGGGTTTTATTCCCGGTGATTTTGTCATGCTGGCGGTGAGTGACAACGGCTGCGGTATGGACAAAGAAACCACAGACAATATGTTTGAGCCTTTCTTCACCACCAAAAAAGCAGGAAAAGGAACCGGTCTGGGGCTTTCCACCGTGTACGGCATTGTCAGGCAGAACAACGGCTTTATCAATGTGTACAGTGAACCTGAAAAAGGCACCACCATAAAGATCTATCTGGCCCGTCACACAGAGCAGCCGGAACAGGCCCTACCTGAAAAACAGGTACAAATGCCCTCAGGCCATGGCGAGACCATACTGGTTGTAGAGGATGAAGCGGTTATTCTGGAGCTTGCCTGTGCCATGCTGGAACAACTGGGATACACTGCACTGGCTGCCGCTTCTCCGGAAGAGGCATTGCACCTGACCAAAACGCATCCCAATCCGGTTCATCTGCTGGTCACCGATGTGGTCATGCCCGGAATGAACGGCCGGGACCTGGCTGCCCAGCTGACACAATTGTGCCCGGACCTCAAGGTGGTGTTCATGTCCGGTTACACCGCCAATGTGATCGCCCACCACGGGGTGCTGGACCCGGGGGTACATTTTTTGCAAAAACCGTTTTCCATGGATGATATTGCTGCAAAGGTGCACGCGGTGCTGGGTGAGATACAAAACGCAAACGGAAAATATCTATGAACCCTACTGATTCATCACATACCATGGCATTCACGATTAAAAACCGGCATGCGTTTGTACAGAAATTTTTCCTTCAGCACAATGATGAAACACCATGAAACCATCATATGAAGAACTGGAAAAAAGGGTTGCCGCACTGGAAAGCCAGGTCCGGCAAAACCGGTCCACTGAAAATGAAGACCGCCTGAGAATAGCCGGTAAAGCCGCCTATGATCTTATCTACGAATGGACGGTAGCCAGAGACGCTCTGGAATGGTTCGGGGATATTGACGGCCTGCTGGGATATGCACCAGGAAAAATATCCCGCAATATTGCGGCCTGGCTGGACCTGATCCATCCTGACGACAGAAGCCTGCTTGAAAATGCGGTGGAGGTGCACCGGCATACCACAAAGCCAATCAAATACAATTACCGGATAAAACACAGGGACGGCACCTACCGGCACCTGCATGACCATGCACTTCCCCTGCTTGACAGTCAGGGAAAACCATACAAATGGATCGGTGTGTGCACAGATATCACCAGAGAAATACACCATGAGCGTGCCATTGCATACCGCAGTGAACTGCAGGCACTGCTGCTGCAAATGTCCATGAAATTTTTGACCACACCTTCGGAAGGCCTGGATAATCTCATCAATGACACACTGATGCAGGTGGGCCGGTTCACCCGGGCAGACCGAATGTATATTTTCAGGTATGATTTTGCAGACCAGACCATGACCAACACCCATGAATGGTGTGCACCCAAAATTTCATCTCAGATCCAGAACCTTCGAAATATTTCTTTTGACAGGGACTGGGATCTGATCCGTATGCATCAGAACGGCAGACCTTTTTACCTTTCCAGTGTTGCAGATCTGCCTGATGATGCACCGTTAAAACCCCATCTGCAGGGTATTAAATCTTTTTTGACCCTGCCGTTGAAGGACCAGGCAGGGTGTTACGGATTTATTGGACTGGATGCAGTAACAGAATCAAGACAATGGCCTGATTCTGAAATCGCATTGTTTTTTCTGCTGGCAGAACTTATGGCCAATGCCAGGCAGAAAAACCATCAGGAGGATAAGCTGCGACTGGCAGCCAGTCAGGCCAATGCAGCCAATCAGGCCAAAACAGAATTTCTGGCCAACATGAGTCATGAAATCCGGACACCCATGAACGGGGTTATCGGGATGACCGGACTGCTGCTGGGCACGGACCTGACCCCTGAACAGCGAAGGTTTACGGAAGTTATTCAGGGCAGCGGTGAACTGCTGCTGAATATCATCAATGATATACTGGATTTTTCAAAAATCGAGGCAGGGCAGATGAAGCTGGAACTTCGGGATTTTGATCTGCACCAGATCCTGGATGATGTGGCCAGTAATATGGCGGTGGCGGTGCACAAAAAGGGGCTCACCCTGCAGTACCGGATCGATGCGAATGTGCCGCTCCGGCTGACCGGTGACCCTACCCGTCTGCGTCAGATTTTGACCAACCTGGTGGGCAATGCCGTGAAATTCACCCATCAGGGGGAGGTGATGGTGCATGTCTCCCTGAAACAGGAACCGGCAGTACTGCATTTTTCGGTCAGGGATACAGGTATCGGCATTGCTGAAGGCAAACTGGCCCATGTTTTTGACAAATTTTCCCAGACCGATCTGACCACCACCCGGGAATACGGCGGCACCGGCCTGGGCCTGGCTATTGTCAAACAGCTGGTGGAAATGATGGCCGGTGATGCAGGGGTGAATTCCACTTTAGGCCGGGGATCGGAATTCTGGTTCACTGCCGTGTTTAACAAACAGCAGGTGAAAAAACAAAAAAAAGCCCCCTCGACTGAGAAAAGATCCTCTCAGAAAAACGCACTGCCCCGGTTTAAAGGACGGGTACTGGTGGCAGAGGACAATGAAGTGAACCAGGAAGTGGCCCTGGAGATCTTAAAAAGAATGGGGCTTGACAGTGACATCGCAGAGAACGGACAAGAGGCGGTAAAAGCTTTGGAAAGACAGTCCTATGACCTGATACTCATGGATATCCACATGCCGAAACTGGACGGGCTGGCTGCGACAAAAAAGATCAAAAAGAAATACCGCCTTCCCATTATCTGTATGACCGCCGGTGTTATGACCCGGGACCGCAAAGAATGCCGTCTGGCAGGAATGGATGATTTTGTTGCCAAGCCGGTGGACCCGGCAGAACTGGGCAGGGTCCTGGCCAGATGGCTGCCGGAAACAGCCGCCAATGAAGGGTTTTTCTGTGATGCTTCAAAAAATCGATCAATACAGGCAGACAGCCCGGACAAGGATATCCTGGTTTTTGACAAAGCCGATCTTATGACAAGACTTATGAACAACAGAAAGCTGGCTGTAAAAGTCCGGGATCTGATGCTGGAAAAAGGCCCGGGAAAAATAACCGGGATAAGCCATGCACTTGACCAAAAAGATTATTCCACCGCATATCAGGAATCCCATGCACTGAAAGGCATGGCCCTGAACACAGCATGCCCTGCCCTGGCAGATGTGGCCGGTAAAATGGAAACCGCTGCCAAAAAAGCGGATCACACTTCCCTGGAGCGATTGCTCCCTGAACTTGAACAACAGTTTCAACGCCTGAAAAATATGTTGACGGAAAAGTAAGTTTTGATGTGCAGGCGGTGGTCCTGCAGATAATTTTGAAGCTGGAAAACAACGGACACACAAAAAGGAAAAAGTTTCGTGAAACAGATACTGGTCATAGATGATGAACCGACAATCAGGTTTTTGTTGGAAAAAATGCTCCAAAGAGAAGGATATGCTGTCATCACAGCCCCGGATGGCGATGAAGGGATGAAATTGTTTCAAGAATCGCGGTTTGACCTTGTCATTACAGATATCATCATGCCTGAAAAAGAGGGAATCGAAATCATCATGGAAATAAAAAAAATACAACCGGACATGCCTGTTATTGCCATTTCCGGAGGGGGATTCAATGCCCCTGGAAGTTATCTGAATATTGCCAGGGCCGCAGGTGCTGCCGCAGTGCTTGAAAAGCCTATGGAAAAAGAAACCCTGTTATCTCACGTGCAAAAATTGCTGGCATCATAAGTGATGGCTGCACAGCACCTGTTTTTTTGTTTTTCCAGTTTATGACAGGTTTGTTCGGTCATCCAGGGCCTTGCGGATGGCAAGGCTGAGATCGTTTCTTTTAAACGGCTTTTGCAGCACGCACACAGCACCGGTATCCCGGGCTTTTTGTTTGGCTGTCACACTGCTGTTCCCCGTCCAGAGGATAACCGGAAGATGTGGCCTGATAGTGTGACAGAACCGGGTCAGCTCAATGCCGTTTACATGGGGCATGGTGATATCTGAAAGCAGCATGTCAAAACGGTCCGGTTGTTTTTCAAACAGGGAAAGGGCCTGCTGGCTGTCTGTCATTGTGGTGACAGTATAGCCCAGTTCTTCGAGCATGTCCTGGACAATATAGGGCAGCACCTGTTCATCATCCACCACCAGTAAATGTTCGTTTCCCCTCCGGGGCCTCTGGCTGTTCTTTTTTTCAGCCGCCATCTTTTGGGCTGCAGCCGGCAGGAACACATCAAAACAGGTACCTTTGCCTGGTGTGCTGTCCACGATGATCTCGCCGCCGTGTTCTTTGACAATGCCATGAACCGTGGCCAGGCCCAGGCCGGTGCCCTGTCCTTTTTCCTTTGTGGTGAAAAACGGATCAAATATTTTCGGCAGGATATCAGCGGGGATGCCGCAGCCGGTATCTGAAACACTGAGTTTGACAAATGGACCGGGATCCAGGTCCGGCAGAGTTCTGGTGAAACCCGAATCCAGGTTTTGAAAAGCCAGAGAAATGGTCAAAGTGCCGGTCTGGTTCATGGCCTGGGCCGCATTGGCTGCCAGATTGACTACCAGCTGGTGAATCTGGGTGGGGTCTCCTTTAATGGGGGGCAGGTCGGCAGCGATGTTGCGGCTGATCTGCAGGGTGGAGGGCAGTGATGCCCGCATGAAATTGACGGCTTCTTTCATTACCACACGTGGATCCATGGCATGCAGGGTGCTCTCTTTTTTCCGGCTGAAGGTCAGGATCTGGGAAATAAGGCTCCTGGCCCGTTCACTGGCGGAAAGGATTCCGGAAACCCGTCTGGCAGCCTGGGTTTTTTCCGGAATTTCTTCCATTACCAGTTCAGCATAACCCACAATGGCAGCCAGGATATTATTGAAGTCATGGGCAATGCCCCCGGCCAGGACCCCCATGGCCTCCATTTTCTGGGAATGCCGCATCCGCAGCCCCATGTTTTTTCTGTCCGTGATATCCATGTGGGTGCCCACCATGCGCAACGCTTTCCCCGTTCCGTCTTTTTCCACGGTTTTGCCCCGTCCCAGTATCCACCGGTACCCCTTGTCTCTGGTCTGCATGCGAAATTCCATCTCAAAAGGTTCGGAAGACACAAGATGGCGGTTGACGGTTTCCAGGGCCATGGACCGGTCTTCGGGATGTATCAGCATCTCCCAGGTGCTGATATCCTGGGGCAGCTCATAAGGGCTGTACCCGAGCATGGTGTAATAGCGCGGACTGAAATAGACATCTTTGGTGTCAATGCGCCAGTCCCAGATAGCGTCACTCACAGAATCCAGGATCAGAGAGAGTCTTTCCTGGCTTTTCTGCAGTTCGGCTGTCCGTTTTTGAACCAGTTTCTCAAATGTCTCCGCCTTTTTTGTCTGGAAAGACAACAGGCTTTCTTCATACCGGTGGCGCTGGATGGCCATGGCAAACAAAGTGGCCAGCCGTTTCACAATGGTCAGATCAATATCTTTGTATGCATCGACCGGATTGGCCAGGGCAATCTGCCCTGCCACCCTGCCATCGATCATGGCCGGAACCCCTAAAAAAGCCTGGATTTTAATATGGCCTTCAGGGGTGCCGGAAGACCGGGGGTCATTATCCATATCATTGGCCATGACCGGGGTCTGGTTTTGCAGGACCCATCCCCATAACCCGCAGTATTTTTCAAACACAATGGATTTGTCAGGAATCTGGCATTCATGCCAGATATCTTTTGTCATGGTATGGCTGATGAAGCGTTTGTGCTGGTCATCAAAGGTGCCCACAAATCCATAGCTGCTGTTGGTGAGTCTTTTGGCTGCATCAAGCACATGATCTGCAATTTTTTCCAGGCTGGTGGTGGTGAGCAGCAGGGTTGCCAGTCGGGACAGGTCGCTTTCAATATCTTTTTGAAAAACAATGTCCTGTTCCACCTGTTTTTTTTCAATGATTTCCCAGACCACATCAGCATAAAAACTAAGGTTCCGGGCATCGGCCCGGGTATAGGGAGCGGGTTTGTTGCCCACCCCCATCAGCGCTTTCACCCGGTTTTCCCGGATGACCGGAACCACCAGCTCACGGACAATGGGGGCATGTCCCTGTGGCAGCCCTTTTTTACGGGCCATGGCCATATAGTCATTATGGATGACCGGTTTTTTTTCCCGGATGCTGTCCGCCCATATTCCGGCCCGGTCAACGCTGTAATGAAGATGTTTGCCCGGTGTTGTGCAGAATTCGGTACGGGTGCGGGTGGACCATTGCTGGAGGGTCAGGCTTTGTTCATCCTGTGAAACAAAGTGCAGGAAACTGATGCAGCTGTCTGTCAGCGGTTCAATGGTATCCAGGGCCATGGTCATCCAGTCATCAAGGCAATGGCTTTCTGCCAAACGAATGAGATGCTGCCGGGTATCCATGAAGGGGTGGTTGGGCAAAGGCATGTCTTTTTTTTTCATAAGCGCCATTAATACCGCCCTTTTAACGCCTCTTCAGGATCGGCATATGCTAGGGCAATGGCATGGAATTGTTTCTCACAGGACAAAAACACATCCACCTGTTCCGGATCAAAATGGGTACCTTTGTCCGCTTTTATGATACCCACTGCTTTTTCATGGGAAAATGCCGGTTTATACAGCCGTTTTGATATCAATGCGTCATAGACATCTGCTATGGCCATCAGGCGGCCTGCCAGGGGAATATCAGTCTGTCTTAATCCTTCAGGGTAACCTGTGCCGTCCCATTTTTCATGGTGGGAATAGGCGATTTCCCTGGCAAGGGTTAAAAATGACTCCCTTCCCAGGCTCTTTGCCGATGTCATGATGATGTCCCTGCCGTACACGGTGTGTTTTTTGATTACATCGAATTCTTCAGGGGTGAGCCTGCCCGGTTTTAACAAAATCTGGTCCGGGATGCCGACTTTGCCGATGTCATGGAGGGGAGCGGATTTGGTCAACAGCTCTATATAGCGGTCATCCATTGACCGGGAAACGCTGGTTTCAAGGTTCCGGTTCCGGGTGGCCAGCAGCCGGATATACTGTTTGGTGCGGTTGATGTGCTCGCCGGTTTCTTCATCCCGGAATTCAGCCAGTTTGCCGGCGATTTCAATGGTCACATCCTGGGTGAGATCCAGCTGGCGGGATTTCTGGACTATTTTCTGTTCCAGATTGTCTCTGTGTTCCTTGAGCATCAGATGGGTGTTGACCCGCTGTTTTAGCAGATGGGGGTTGAATGGTTTGGTGATATAATCCACTGCTCCCATGGCCAGTCCCTTTGTTTCATCACTTTCGTCATGCAGTGCAGTCAGAAAAATTACAGGGATGCCGGAAAACCGGCAATCGGATTTCAGGGCCCTGCACACCGCATATCCATCCATTTTGGGCATCATCACATCCAGCAGGATAAGTTCGGGAAGAATCCGTTCCACAAGGGCAATGGCATCCGGTCCGCTGGTGGCCACACTGATGCGGTATTTATCGGAAAGGGCATCGACAATGAGGTTAATATTATGTTCAGAGTCATCCACGACCAGTATCTGTTTTTTCATGTCATTCATCGGTATTTTTTTTTGTGTTTTGTTCTGTATCTGTTACAGTCTTTTTTGTCAGCAGTACTATTTTTTCTTCTGCTTCCCTGAAACGGTATCGGTTGATAAGGGTTTCCACCGCAGCCAGATGCGTCAAAAGGGTCTGGCTGATATCATATGTTTTGATCCGGGCCAGCACATCCCGGCATTCTGCAGGCTGGTGCTTCTGGATGAGATCAAGCAGGATGTGCATCTCTTTTTCAATGGCAGGGCCGGCAGTTTCAAGGGTGTTGAGCAGGGAAAAGGCAGCAGCCACAACCTGTTTTATCAGGGCACAAAAAGAGGTGACCTCCTGGTGAAGCAGGGGACGATTTTTTTTTGTCAGGGTCTGGTCATCCAGATGGGACAAAAGGCTGCGGGCCGATTCTCCCAGGGTGACTGCCCCGATCATGGTGCCGATGGAGGAAAGGTTGTGCGCTGAAAATTTCATGGACTGGATATCTTCTTTTTTGAGTGCGGCGGCAAGTGTCTTATCAGCCTGGTCATAGGTGGTGGTGAATTTTTTCAGCATTTTGATATACAACGGCTTCTGGTGATCCACATAAGCCAGCCCGGCTTTCATGTCAATGGTGCCTGCTGCCGGGCTGCCGGCATCTTCTAATGGTTGCATCCCACATAACCATTTGTCAAGAATTTTTGTCAGTCCCTGCATGGTTATAGGCTTTATGAGGCAGTCATTCATACCTGCGCTGAGGCACTGGCCCTGAACCTGTGCAGGATCATGTCCGGTCAGGGCGATAATGGGTATACCCGAAGCCCATGGAACCGGCAGCTTCCGAATTTTCCGGGTGGTTTCACATCCATCCATTCCCGGCATTTCAAGGTCCATGAATACCAGGTCAAACCGGGATGAAGATATCTGTTCAACTGCTTTTGTACCCCTGTCCGCCTCATATGTTCCGGCACCGGTTTTTTCAATGAAGGCTGCAACGATCTCCCGGTTCACCGGGTCATCATCAACTATCAGAATTTTTTTATCTGCTGATGTGGTTTGTATGCCCGTCCCGGATGCCGGGTGACTATCCTGTTCATGGGCCGGTGTCACCGCAGGTAAAGAGGCAACAGCTGCGGTTGGAGACAGGGAAAAGGGCAGTGACAAGGTAAACGCAGACCCTTTTCCCGGCGTGCTTTTGATCCGGAGCTTTCCGTTCATGGCATCTGTGATCTGTTTTACAATGGCCAGGCCAAGGCCGGTGCCGCCATATGCCCTGGCACTGGATCCGTTTGCCTGGGTAAAAGGTTCAAAAAGGTGTGACAACTGCTCCTGGGTCATGCCGATCCCGGTATCTGCTACCGTTACCGTCAGCCAAAGCTCCCCTCCATCTTGAAAGGTGATATCTGACGTGATGGTCACGTCACCGCCAGACGTGTATTTTACGGCGTTTTCCACAAGCTTCATAATAATCTGGGAGAGGCGGGTTCCGTCTCCTTCCATGAAAACGGGCAGTTCATGGGAAAAAGAATACAACAGTTCAATGTTTTTTTCTACAGCCGTGGTCTTGTTTGCGGTGATGATTTTTTTCATGATATCACCAAACTGAAATGTTTCTTTTTTTATTGCCGTATTTCCTGCATCACTTTTTGCAAAGTCAAGGATATCATTGATAATTTTCATCAGAGCCTTGCCTGCGGATTGGATGTGGGAAATCCGCTGGTACTGGTCTGAAGACAAATCTGCATCCAGTGCCAGTTGGCTCATGCCGAGGATGGCATTCATGGGGGTTCTGATTTCATGGGAAATGGTTGCCAGAAATTCATTTTTTGCCTTTACCCCGGCTTCCGCACGGATTTTGGCCTGTTCCAGGTCCTGAATCATTTTTTTCCGGGCGGAAATATCCTCTTTAATAGCAACAAAGGAAACGATCTCTTTCTGGTCATTGAATATAGGAGAAATTGAGGCGGATTCCCGGTAAATATCTCCGTTCTTTTTAATGTTGTCAAATTCACCATGCCACACCTGCCCCTTTTTAATGGTCTGCCACAATGTTTTGTAAAACGCTTTTGGCTGTTTTCCAGCGCTTAAAATGCTCGGGTTGCGGCCCACAACTTCCTGCAGGGTATAGCCGGTGATCTGTTCAAAAGAGGGATTCACATATTCGATGGCCCCCTCTGCATCCGTTATGACCACGCTGACAGGACTGTGTTCAACTGCCTGAGACAGGCGGCGTAGTTGTTTTTCCGCCCTGCTCCGCTGGGTGATATTTTCATGGACAGCCACAGCCCAGCGGTTGTTGTTCACCATGAACCAGGTCAGGTTCAACCGGAACCACCGGTGCCTGTCAGATGAATGACAGGGGTATTCCATGGCAAATGTATCAATTTTGCCGGACAGGAGGGCATCAATTTTTTTTGCAATACCGGCTGCCTGATCACTGCCGGGGCCGGTGGCGTTTTTGCACAGATCAATATAGTTCACACCAACACCATGGTTTTTTGATGCCAGATGGTTTTTGTCGGCAAAGGTTTTCCATGCCTGGTTGACAAACACAATGGTGCTGTCATTGTTCATTACGGCAATATGTTCGGGCAGTGCATCCACAACCTTGAGAAAAATTTTTTGATCCATCAAGCCCTTGTGGATGTTTTGGAGCGTGGATGATGTTGTACGGACCATAAGTATTACCTGCTTTCTTTTTTGCGGCTATATATTTTACAGCTATGCGGTTTTAAATTTTCTGGTCATGGCACGAAGCTGTTCTGCAAGGCCCGACATTTCTTCGGCACTGGTATTCACCTGGCTGCCGGCCTCTGCAATTTCTGATGCAGCCTGGTTGACCTCGCCAATATCTTTTGCAATCTCTTCTGATACGGAAGAACTCTGGGATACATTCTCGTTGACCTCCTGGATACCCTGGGCAGCCTGCTGGACATTGCCGGTAATCTCCCGGGTGGCAGAGGACTGTTCCTGGATGGCCGATGCAATGGCCGTGACGATGTCATTGACATCATGGATCACTGTAGTGATCTGCTGAATTTCTTTCACAGTATCGCTGGTGGTGGTTTGTATCCCCTGAATGCGCTCGCGTATCTGCCGGGTGGCGGCATCGGTCTGATTGGCAAGATCCTTTATTTCGGCAGCCACCACGGCAAATCCTTTTCCTGCCTGTCCGGCACGGGCCGCTTCAATGGTTGCGTTCAGGGCCAGCAGATTGGTCTGGCTGGAAATTTCGGCAATGGTTTCCGTAACCTTTCCTATCAAAACGGCTGCCTCACCCAAAGCTTCCACCTTTTCAGAAGCTTTCTCAGATTTTTCCACCGCATCATTGGTAACTGCGCGGCCCTTTTCCGTGCTTTTGGCAATTTCACTGATGGTTGCCCCCATTTGTTCTGCAGAAGCAGCCACCATCTGGATATTGGTGGATGCCTGTTCAGAAGCAGCTGCCACGCTCACCATGCTGGCACTCATCTCTTCGGCGGCGGCCGAAACGGTAGTGGATTTGTCAGCACTTTGTTCTGCATTAGCAGACATCTGGCTGGAAATGGCTGACAGTTCCGTGGATGAAGAAGACAGCACTGAGACCCCCTGGGACAGCTCCGTGAACATCTGATTCAGATTGGACCGCATCTGGTTCATGGCTTTGGCCATGATTCCGATTTCATCTGCCTGGTCAATGTCCAAAGTCCGGGTCAGGTCCCCGTCAGCCAGTGCATTGGCAAAATATACACTTTTTTTGATGGGCCGGGTAATGGTCCGGGTAAATGCCAGGGCTGCACCGGTGATACAGATGATGCCTGCCAGGGCGACAACAGCAATAAGCATCTTCATCCGCGCTATGGGTGCAAATGCCTCATGGGTATCAATTTCGGAAACCACAGCCCAGGTGAGGTCTCTAATGGTCAAGGGGCCGTAGGCGGACAGCACTTCTTCCCCCAGGTAGTTCTGCGTCAGTTGGTGATCGGTTTTTCCTGCCAAAGCCTCTTTGACTACCAGAGTTTCCACCCTGCCTGTTTCCGGATCGGCAAAACTCGCGGTGACAGAGTGGGTATCGGGTGAGAGAAATGAATCAGACCGCATGAGAAAGTCCGGACCCACAAGATAGCTTTCCCCGGTGTTTCCCATACCATGGCGGGAGGCCATGACATCGTTGATCTGGCTTACCGGAATCTGGAATCCCACCACACCGATAAGATTTTTGGAGGTATTATGAATGGGGTATCCTGCAAAAATTGCAGGCGCCCCCCTGCTCGGGGCATAAGGTGCCATGTCCACCATGGCGGGTTTGCCTGTGTTGACAACTTTGGCCCATAAATCGGCAAGGCCGCTGTTCCTGTAGGGGCCATGGGCCAGGTTTTCTCCGATATCACTTTCTTTTTCATTGGTGTACATAACATGCCCGTGGGCCGCACAGATCAGGAACATGTCATATACGCCGCTTTGTTCCTGGTAGGCCCGCAGTCTGGTGCCGAATGACTCCCATATCTTACGGTATTCCGGGGTGGCGACATCATACCTGCCGGTGGGAGTGACATGGGTATCATTGTGATATTGGACAAGTTGTTCATAAAAGGAATGGACTTCTCTGGATTCGGCAAAAACACCCATCTGCAGAAACAATCCCTTGAAATACTCGGCAATATGTGCCCGCTTGGCTGCCTGAAGGCCTTCCATTCGTTCATATACCAGTTGGGTTATGGTATTTCTGGATTTATTGACCGCCAGGATGCCCATGACAGCCAGGGGCAGAATGCCGATGATAAGAAAAGCTGCTGTAAATTTAATGCCCATTTTCATATTTTTCAGTTTGATCACGCTGCACCTCTTTCAGATGGTTTGTTTGTGTTTCATTGTTTGAAAAACCACAATATCAAGATGCATGCCACAAAATGAAAATTTCAAAATTAATGTTGAAATTAAAACAATTACAGAGAGTTAAAAAGAGATACAGAAATAATGATCGGTATTTTTCTTTGGGAAACAGAGTGCATTTTTTTGTTTGACAACACTTTTTTTGGTTTTAAAAAAACAGGATCAGGATGGCAGCAATGGGATCTTCATGATCACGGCTTTTTGAGCTGATATTTCCGCATAAAATAATAGAGCCGGTTCTTGCTCAGATCAGACTGGGCTGCTGCCTGGTCAAGATCCCAGTTGTTGTGGGACAGGAGCATGGAAAAATAGTGCTTTTCGATTTTTTCAAGGGCCTTTTCCTTAAAAAGCTTGAATGCCTCCAGAGGGTGTCCGGCATCTTCCGCGAGGGGGGAATCTGTCTGCTGCAGCCCTTTTTTAACATGGGATACCCGGATCTTATCCGGCAGGTGCATGGGATATACCAGCGGAATCTCAGGATCACACAGCAGTGTTTTTTCAAGAACATTGATCAATTCCCTGATATTTCCGGGCCAGTCATGGGTTTCAAGAATGTCCAGGGTTTCGGGGAGCAGGGCCTTGCGGGGAATATGGTGCTTTTTGCATAATGCATCTGCATAATGCCGGGCAAGATCATGGACATCTCCTTTTCTGTCCCGCAGCGGCGGCAGTGTAAGGACAAAGGTTTTGATGCGGTACAGCAGATCCTGCCGGAAACTGCCTGCTGCAGCCATTTTTTCAAGATCCCTGTTGGTGGCAGCTACAAGCCTGAAGCTGCTGGTCAATTCCCGGGTGCTGCCCACGGGCCTGAATTTTTTTTCCTGCAGCACCCGCAGAAAAGTTTTCTGGGCAGCAAGGGGCAGTTCCCCGATTTCATCCAGAAAAAGGGTGCCCTTGTCCGCCATTTTGATCAGTCCGTCCGATGCCTTGTCCGCTCCTGTGAACGCCCCTTTCTGATGCCCGAAGAGCAGGCTTTCAATCAGGGTTTCCGGCATGGCTGCACAGTCAACAATGACATAAGGGGCATCACTGAACGAAGAATTGTCATGGACAGCCCTGGCAAACAACTCTTTTCCTGTTCCGCTTTCTCCCTGGATCAGCACACTGGCATGGCTGGGGGCACACTGGGCCAGCTGCTCCAGACATTTTTTGAGCCTGTAGCTTTTGCCGATGATGCCGGCGGGCTGAAACAAAAGTGTGGCCGATTTTTTGTGTTTTGCCTTGCGGTATTCCAGGGCCTGGTTGATCTGCAAAATCAGGGTCTGTTTGTAAAACGGTTTTTCAATATAATCCCAGGCACCGTTGTTGATGGCGATTTCCGCACCCTGGCCGCTGCCCATGGCCGTAATGATAATGACCTGGGGTTCAGAGCGGTTCTGTTTGATGGCCGGCAGGGCATCCAGGCCGTTACCGTCCGGCAGGTTGACATCCAGAAACACCAGGTCCAGGGCCTGCTGATCAATGATACAAAGGCCCTCTTCCAGGGTGGCGGCAGTAAAAACCGTGTGGGAAAGCGCTTCCATCCGGGCGGTCAGAATTTCTCTGATATGCGCTTCGTCATCGATCACCAGAATGTGTGCCACAGGGTATTTTCTCCTTTTAAAACACAGGTGCTGCCTCAGATCCATTGATATTTTTGCAGGGGCGGGCTGTCCTGCCCTGCTTAAAAAATACATATCAGCAAATGGGTGCAATTTCAATCATGGGTTTTCCTCCAGGAAAAACCTGGCACTATTTTGTCTTTGACTGGTTCAGCAGCAATAAAATAAAGCATACCAAAACAAGCCTGAATCTGATATCGTAATTTGCTGAGATGGGGCCGGCAATAATGCAGCAAGGAGATTCTTATGAAAAATGACGGTAACATATCTCTGGGTTTTGACAATGAAGTCTATCCTGCAGGTACGCACATGTGTCTCATCTACAATGATGAAGCAGAACGCCGCAAAATTATCACCAGATTTCTGGAAGGAGGGCTGAAAACAGGAGAGAAAGTTGCCTATTTTGTGGACAGCATGCCTTTGACGGATGTGTATGCCTGGCTGGAAGAAATGGATATCGGCATACCGAAAAAAAAACTGAATGCCGCATTCACGGCAGCTGAAGCCCGGAAAACCTACTGCCCGGACAACACTTTTGTTCCTGACAGAATGCTGGCAACGCTGCGGGATTTTTACAGCCAGTCTGTGGATCAGGGCTATCCCCATTGCCGTGTCAGCGGCGAGATGGGGTGGGCCTTAAAAAACCTGCCCGGTTCCGACCGGATCATGGAATATGAATCACTGGTCAATGTGGTTGTTGCCACGCATCCGGTAACCGCTGTCTGCCAGTATGATGCCAACCGGTTTGACGGCGCCACCATACTCAAATGCCTTGAGGTGCATCCCTACATGATTGTCCGGGGGCAGGTGGTGCACAATCCCTATTACATGACACCGGAAGAGTTTCTGGGGCCGCTTCAAAAACAACCCAGAGAAGTGAAAAAATGACTGGGGCGTAAATATGCATGCAGACATAAAAATCATCGGCCAGCTCTCAACTGCGGAAAACATACTGCATGTTTTTCCCTCCCCCCGGAAAATAGGAGACTTTTCTACCCAGGCATTAAAAAAGGTTCCGGGTATCGCCAGAAATTCTATTTGTTTCAAGGACCTATCACAACCAACCGGTGATCTGGTCAAAGTGCCTTGTAAAGACTGTTATATGACTTCCCAGATGCCTCTTTCAAAGGCCCAGCTGGTATGCGGGTTTGCCGGCAGACACAACCATAAAACCTATTATCTGAAAACAGCAGCCCATTTTTTTGGTTTTCTGATTATTGAAATACAAGATCCAGACCTGTTTTCTCCCTATGCCCCGTTTATCAGCAATTTTTCCAATTCTATCTCCGTTACCCTGGAAAACCTCTGGCAAAAAGAACAATTACAGACCAAAAATACGGTATTGAAACAGCACCGCCACAATCTTGAATCCCTGATAAAAAAAAGAACCCGACAGCTTGAAAAAAGTGAACACCTGCTGGACCTTACCCAGAAAATGGCAAAAATAGGGGGATGGGAATGGGATGTGGAAAAACAGACCATGGCCTGGACCGCTGAGACCTATCGCATCCATGGGCTTGATCCCGGCAATCATGAAAAGTGTTCGTCTGAAACCAGCCTGAAATGTTACGACCCGGCAGACCAGCCAGTCGTGTGGAAAGCTTTTCAGCAGTGTATAAAAGATAAAACCCCTTATGACATGCAGTTTCGTATCACAACATACCAAAACCGCAGGGTATGGATCCGCACCATGGGGTTGCCGGTTGTGGAAGGCACCCGGGTAACCAAGGTCATCGGCAATATCATGGATATATCTGATTACAAGAAACTGGAACAAGAAAGCATTGCCCTGACCAGACAACTCCAGCATGCCCAGAAAGCGGAAAGCCTGGGCCGCATGGCCGGTGCCATTGCGCACCATTTCAACAACCAGCTCAATGTGGTCATGGGCAATCTGGAAATGGCCCTGGAGGATTCCCCGGCTGATGCGGTGTATCATGATAATCTGACTGCAGCCATGCACGCAGCCGGCAAGTCTGCAGAAATCAGCGGGTTGATGTTAACCTATCTGGGACAGGGTGAGGGCGAAACCAGCAAACTGGAACTATCCAGATTCTGCCTGTCATATCTTCCCATACTGCGGCCCACCCTGCCAGGGGGCATTGTGCTGGAAACAGATTTCATGTCTGTGGGACCGGTTGTTCTGGCAAATGCAAACAATATGCAGATGATTTTGAGCCACTTGATTACCAATGCTGCAGAAGCCATCGGCGACAAGACCGGCCGGATCAAACTGGCCACAAGTATACTGTCGGTATCTGATATTCCCAAAGTTGTCACCGCCCCTATTGACTGGCAGCCCGGTGCAAAAATGTATGCCTGCGTGGAAGTATCAGATACAGGGTGCGGCATAGGCGACCAGGATATGGAAAAATTGTTTGATCCCTTTTTCACTACCAAATTCACGGGCCGGGGCCTGGGACTTTCAGTGGTATTGGGATGGGTAAAGTCCTGGGATGGGGCCCTTTGTGTAGAGAGCAAAAAAGATTGTGGTACGCGTGTACGCATCTTACTGCCGGTGCAGGAGAATATGGTTCCCCCCCCGTCTGCTGCAGTCAGTCTATGGCCTTCTGAAGCAAAAGGCGGTACGGTGCTGCTGGTGGATGATCAGGAGGCTGTGCGAAAAATTGGTGTGGGCATGCTCCAGCGGTTAGGGTTTTCCCCCCTGTCCGCTGCGGGCGGCCCCGAGGCTGTGGCCTTGTTTCGCAGACACCAGGACAGTATCTGCTGTGTGATAACCGATCTTACCATGCCGGATATGGATGGATGGGAAACCCTGATGGCCCTGCGCAAAATCCAGCCGGATCTGCCCGTGATTCTGGCCTCCGGCCATGACCAGACCCAGGCAATGAACCAGGATCACCCGGAAAAATTCCAGGTTTTTTTACACAAACCATATGCATTGGTTCAATTGAAAAATGCCCTGCATAAGGCGTTACAGGATAAGACTTGAGAGCGTTTTATGCAGATATCGAAAATGGTAAAAGTATTTTTTGTATTCTGGCTGGTGATACCGGTTCTGGTGGTTGTGCCTGCCCGGGCAGCAGACCAGCCTTCAGGTGCCGGCAGGATCATCAAATCAGCCAGCGAGCTGGATTATCCGCCGTTTGCCCTGGTGCGCAGTGACGGCACAGCTGACGGGTTTTCCGTGGATCTGCTCAAAGAAGTGGTCCGGACCATGGGCATGCCCCTTGATATGACAACAGGGCCCTGGCATGACATCAAACAGCAGCTGGCCGACGGCAGGCTGGATGTGCTGCCTTTTGTTTCCTATTCTGAAAACCGGGACAAGGTGTTCGATTTTTCCGCCTCCTATATGCGGCTGCACGGTACGGTGTTTGTGCGCGAGGATGAAACCGGCATTACAAGTGAGGCGGATCTGCAGGACAAGGCCGTGATTGTGATGAAGGGTGACAATGCCCATGAATATGCCCTGCAGAACCGTTTGGCAGGCACATTGATTCTGACCGATACCTATGAAGATGCATTGATGCAGCTGTCATCCGGAAAACATGATGCCGTGCTCATGCTCCAGCTGGTGGGATTTCAGCTGCTCAAGAAACTGGGCATCACCAATGTGGTCAGTGTGAAATCCGTGCGGGAAACCAATTTAAAACCCATACCCGGACCATTGTCAGGGTATGAGCAGAAATTTTGTTTTGCGGTGCAGGAAGGGGACAAGGAACTGCTGGCAAAATTGAATGAAGGGCTGGCCATTGTGATTGCCAGCGGCATGTATAATACCCTGTACGATAAATGGTTCGGCCCCATTCTGCCCGGGCCTAAGGTCAGCTGGCAGCAGGTGGCCCGGTACCTGCTCGCCGTTCTGGTGCCTCTTGTTCTTATAATTGCCGGCCTGGGTATCTGGTTTCTGAAAAAAGAGGTGGCCCGTAAAACCAGGCACCTACAGCAGGAAATCCAGGAACGTAAACAGGCAGAGATGACCCTCCAGAAAAGTGAAACCAAATTCCGGACCCTGTTTGACGTGGCAGCCATTCCCATGTGTTATGTCTCCGATGAAGGGATAATGGTAAACTGCAACACCAAATTCACCCAGACCTTTGGCTACACCACCGCAGATATTCCCACCCTTGATGCCTGGTGGCAGGCGGCCTATCCTGATCCGGCATACCGGCAGCAGGTGATCGATACCTGGGATGCAGCGGTGAAAAAAGTGCAGGGAACCCAAGACAGCATTGATCCCATTGAATACCTGGTGACCTGCAAAAACAGGGATACCAGGCGCGTTATCATTTCCGGCACCGCTTTTCCCGAGTATTTTCTGGCCACCTTTGTTGACATCACAGACCTGAAAAACACAGAAGAACAGCTGGAATCAACACTGGCTGATCTGGAGCGGTCCAATGCGGAACTGCAGCAGTTTGCCTATGTGGCCTCCCACGATCTCCAGGAACCGCTGCGGGCTGCGGTGGGGTTTTTGCAGCTGCTGCAGTCCCGGTACCGGGATCATCTGGATGAAAAAGGCACCCATTATATTGAACGGGCTGTCAATGCCGGGCATCGCATGCAGGGCTTGATCAATGATCTGCTGACCCTGTCCAGGGTCAATGCCCAGAATCTGGTGCCCAAAGAAACCGATATGACCCGGATTGTGGCAGAAGTGGTTCGGGATCTGCAGCCGGTTATAGTGGAAAAACAGGCGGCTGTAAATTATTCTGAGCTTCCGGTCCTGGTTGTTGACAACAACCAGGTGTTCAGTCTGCTGCAGAATCTGGTGACCAATGCATTGAAATATAATACAAGCCGGCATCCTGCTGTTGAGATCGGATGTCAGGAAGATGGGGATGTATACCGATTTTTTGTAAAAGATAACGGCATCGGTATTTCACCCCGGTTTCACGACAGAATTTTCATGATATTCCAGCGGCTGCACACCCGCAGGGAATACTCGGGAACCGGTATCGGCCTGGCCCTGTGCAGGAAGATCGTGGAGCGCCATAACGGCCGGATCTGGGTTGTGTCACAAAAAGGGCAGGGATCAGTATTTTATTTTACCCTGCCCAAAACCAAGGAGCTGATAAAATGACAGACATGGAGAATGTAAAACCGGCACAGGTTCTTCTGGTGGAAGATAACGAGGATGATGTGGAACTGACCATGGAGGCGTTAAAGGATTCCAGAGTGCGCACCTATGTGCATGTGGTGTATGACGGCATGGATGCCATGAAATTTTTGCGCCGCCAGGGGGAATATGCGGACAAGCCGCGGCCGGACCTGATACTTCTGGATTTAAACCTGCCAATGATGGACGGCAGGGAAGTGCTGCAGGAGATTCGAAATGACCCGGATCTCACAGACCTGCCCGTGGTGGTGTTAACCACCTCCCAGAGCGAAGAGGACATCTGCCGTTCCTATAAACTGCACGCCAACTGCTATATTGCCAAGCCGGTTGATTTTACGAAATTCTCTGAAATCATCAAACAGATTGAAGGATTCTGGCTGCAGCTGGTGAAACTGCCCCGCAAAGAAAGGTGAAAAAATGGAAACCATCCATGTTCTGGTAATTGAAGACAACCCTGATGATTTTTTTCTGTTGAAAGAGGCATTGGAAGATGCGGATGACATCCTGTTTAAAATCTTTCATTGTGACCATTTTGAAGATGCACTGTCTGTCGGGGGAAAAAATACGGTGGATGCGGCCATCATTGATCTGCAGCTTCCCGACAGTGTGGGTATGGACACTTTTTTGTCATTTCACCGGCAGTTTCCCTATATTCCCGCTGTCATCATGACCGGCAACAGGGACAAGGATCTGGCGGTGAAAGCGGTTCAGGCCGGTGCCCAGGATTATCTGTTTAAAGCGGAATTGTCTGCTGATGCCCTTGTCCGGACCATCCGCCATGCCATCGAACGACAGCGTCTCATGACGGATTTAAAGAAAACACAGGCAGCCCTCGAAGAATCCCTGGCTAGTGTCAGACAATTGAGCGGGCTTTTGCCCATCTGTTCCCATTGCAAAAAAATCCGGGATGACAAAGGGTATTGGAACCAGGTTGAGGCCTATATCCAGGAAAACTCCGAGGCACGCTTCAGCCATGGTATCTGCCAGGAATGTGCACAAAAATATTATCCGGATATAGACATATATGGTGATGAAAACAATTAAATCCAGCACCGCATAAACCCGGAAAAACAAAGAGGAAAAACAAAGAGGCCTTCCATGGAATCAGCCCATATAGAGCATGACCTGTTTCTTTTGATGATCCAGTTGTCCCAGATCCAGGACCAGAACCTTGTCAAGTGGGTCTTTCTGGAATCTGTGAACGCGATACACCCGGATCTGACAATTGCATTTTCAGACCCGAATTCCGCAGGACAAACGGTGGTCATGGTCATTGCCCATCAGGGTGTTCTGGATGAGGGTGTCCAGTTTATCCAGAAACCGTTTTCCATGAAAGATATTGCGGTCAAGGTTCAGAATGTACTGGAAAGTGTCGATGACGATGATTTTAATAACCATACTGAATTGATAAAAGAAAAGTGAAAATACATGCCCAAACGCAGTTATGCAGATTTAAAAAATCAGGTTCGCGACCTGGAACAGATTGCTTCAGAGTACGAAACGCTTAAAAAAGAACTGTCCGGTATCAGCACATTCCATGAAGATGTTGTCAAAGCAATGAGTGACGGCCTTGTACTGACAGATATCCAGGGAACGGTCACCTTTGTGAATCCCGGATTTGTGACAATGCTGGGGTACCGGCCCGAAGAGATCATCGGCCGGTTATGGCTGGACATCATTCCCCCTGCTCATTATGACATGGTGCAGGAAGCGGAAAGACGGCGGGCTGAAGGTAAAACAGACCGGTATGAGATGGTTCTGCAGCACAAAAGCGGTGAAAAACTGCCGGTTCTGATTGATGCCAGTCCCAGGTTTGACAAACACACCGGCGCATTCGTTGGTACCTTAGGGTTTGTCACCGACATCACCCAGCGCAGGCATACTGAAACAGCGCTCAAGGAAAACGCACTGCGGTATCAGCTTTTGTTTGAACAGTCTCCTCTTGGGGTGTTTCATTTCGACAATGACGGTACCATTATTGACTGTAATGACAATTTTGTGAATATTATCGGGTCATCCAGAAATGCGCTGGTGGGCCTGAACATGCTCACCCTGCCGGATAAAAAACTGGTCAGAGAGCTGCGCCAGGCGTTGAACGGCCATGCTGGTTTTTATGAAGGGATTTACCGCAGCATTACCGCAGAAAAATCCACTCCGGTGAAAGTATATGTGTCGCCTTTGCTGGATAAAGACGGTAAATCCTTCGGCTGTGTGGGTATTGTGGAGGACATTACCCACCAGAAACAGGCGGAAGATGCGGTGCGAAAAAATGCAGCCATGCACAGCAAAATGCTTGCCAATATCGGGGATGTGATTGTGATCATAGACCAGGACGGCATCAACCGCTACAAAAGCCCGAACATAGAAAAATGGTTCGGGTGGAAACCTGAGGAGGTGGTAGGAGAGGTTACCTGGAAAAATGTACACCCGGATGACCTGGCACCTGCCCAGCATTTATTTGCCGAAATCCTCCAAAAACCGGACGCTTCGGGTACCATTGAGTGCCGGTACAGGTGCAGTGACGGAACCTATAAGTGGATAGAATTCACTGGAACCAACCTTCTGCATGATTCGGACATCCAGGGCATTCTGGGTAATTATAAAGACATTACAGAGCGGAAAAAAACAGAAGCGGAAAAAGAAAACCTCCAGATACAGCTGATTCAGGCCCAGAAAATGGAATCCGTCGGCCGGCTGGCCGGCGGGGTTGCCCATGATTTCAACAACATGCTCACTGTGATCCTGGGTTATGCCCAGGCAGCCATGGATCAGACAGACCCCTCCGGACCGCTGCATAAAGATTTACAGGAGGTGCTCACTGCAGGCCGGCGGTCGGCGGATCTGACCAGACAGCTGCTTACTTTTGCCAGAAAAGAGATCATCGCGCCAAAGGTGCTGGACCTGAATGTCACTGTGGAAAGCATGCTCAGTATGCTGCGCCGGCTCATAGGAGAGGACATCGACCTGGCCTGGCACCCCGGCACAGATCTGGGAACGGTTAAGGCAGATCCTTCCCAGCTCGATCAAATTCTGGTGAACCTGTGTGTCAATGCCAAAGATGCCATTGCAGATGTGGGAAAAATCACCATTGAAACAGGGGCCGCATCCTTTGACCAGGCTTACTGCCAGGAACATCCAGGGGTTTCTCCGGGAGACTTTGTGATGCTGGCGGTGACAGATGATGGGCGCGGCATGGACAGACATGTTCTGGCAAACCTGTTTGAGCCGTTTTTCACCACCAAGGATGCGGGGGAAGGCACAGGCCTGGGGCTGGCTACAGTGTACGGCATTGTCCAGCAGAACAAGGGTTTTCTTACGGTTGACAGCACGCCGGAACAGGGCAGCACGTTTATGGTGTATCTGCCCCGGCATATGACAGACGAAGGTGTCCATGAAGCATCCCTTGCTTTGCAGGCACCGGAAGATACAGGTCATGAAACCATTCTTGTGGTGGAAGATGAACCTGCAATTTTACGAATGACCTGTATTATGCTGGAACGCCTGGAATATAATGTTTTGTCAGCCGGTTCACCGGATGCAGCGCTGGCCCTGACAAAAAACTACAAAAAACCCATTCATCTGCTTTTGACCGATGTGGTCATGCCGCAGATGAACGGCAGGGACCTGGCCGGAGAACTGAAAAATCTACATCCGGATATCAAGTTTTTATTCATGTCCGGTTATGCCGCAGATGTCATCTCCCTGCAGAACATTGAAGGCAGGGATGCCGGGTTCATCCAGAAACCGTTTTCCAAAAACGAACTTGCCGGTAAAGTGCGCAAGCTTTTAGAATCGGTAAGGTGAAAAGGATGAACCATGCATAAATTTGGGCAAAAGCCTTCTGTATGGGAGCAGTTCCTGGGATTTCAACAATCGGTGGCACACCGGATTGCCTGGCCCTATTCCTTTGAAAAGGACAGCCTGGTACGGTGGCGGGCCAACATCCTGTCCTCTATTCTGATTGTGGGGCTTGCCACCGGTATTTTTGCCTTTGGCGCTGCAGCAACATTGATTGTCAAGAAAAATGCCTGGGGCCTTGCTTTTATTGACAGTCTGGGGTTTGTCCTCTGTCTGATTTTTCTGTTTGTCCACCGCATCCGTTATGAAATAAGGGCGACGGTATCTCTTTTGATGTTTTATGTCATCGGCATGACCATCATTATATCGGTTGGTCCCCTGAGCGGCGGTCCGGCCTGGCTGTTTGCCTTTGCCGTCATCTCGGGGGTGCTCATGGGAAACACTGCCGCCGTTGCCGCAATTATAATGAATGCCCTGTCTTTGGCCGTCATCAGCATCCTGGTTTTAACGGACAGATGGGAACAAGATTTTGTTTTTTTTACCAGTCCCCAGGCCATGGCAGCTGCAGGAGTAAATTTTATTGTGCTGAATGCCATTACTGCAGTTTCCGTATCAACTCTGGTAAAAGGGCTGTTTCAGTTGTTCAGGAAAAAAGAGGAACTGGCGGAAGGTCTTGAAACCGAAAGAACACAGCTGATACAGACAAAACACCGCCTTGAGGCAGAAGTCAAAGAGCGCCAATCAGCGGAAAACCGGCTGCAGGAAAACCAGAAACTGCTTTCCCAGATTACAAAACATACCAGTGCTCTGGTTTCCATCCATGATGCTGACGGTAATTATATTTTTGCCAGCCCGTCCCACGAAAAATTGGGGTATACACCACACGAACTGATGGGAAAGTCAGGATTCACCATGGTGGCTGAAGCAGACATCCCTTATTTGGTGGGAAACTTTGAAAATGCGAAAATAAAAAAGTTATCCAGCGTATTTCTCAACTATCGGCTCAAGGATACACGAGGGGGTATCCATAATTATCAGGGATCTTTTGATGGGATAACCAACCCCAAAGGCTCTCTGGAAAGAATTGTCTGTGTCGGTGAAGATATCACTGAACTCAGAAAAGCCCAGGCCGAAAAAATACAGGCCCTGACCCTGGCGGCGGAAGCACAGAAACTGGCGCTGGTGGGACAGGTGGCCGGAAAAATGGCCCATGATTTCAACAATATTCTGGGAGTGGTCATGGGCACGGCCGAACTGGCCATGCTGGACTGCCCCCATGAACAGACCAGAGAATCTTTGCAGCTGATTTTCGACCAGACCATCCGGGGGAAAAACCTCACCAGAAATCTGGTGGCCTTTGCCAAAGACCAGGAGCCGAAACAGGAATTTTTTGATATTGATGAGAAAATCGATCTGGTGCTGAACCTGTTGAAAAAGGATCTGGAAGGCATTGATATCAAAACAGAATATGCTGAAAATCTTCCTGCTCTGCTGGCTGACCCGGGTATGATTGAACATGCCCTGGTAAATATTTTCCAGAATGCTGTCCATGCCACCAGTCTGACCCCGCTGCCCAAAATTGTCATTCGGGCAGGTGTGCAGGAAAAATGGATTGTCCTGGAGATTGCAGATAACGGGTGCGGTATTTCGAAAACTTTTTTTGACAAGGTGTTCGAGCCCGCCTTTACCCTCAAGGGCAGCAAAGACAGCCAGGGCGCGTATGCCGCCGGCATCAAAGGCACAGGATACGGTATGGCCAATGTGAAACGCTATATCCGGCAGCATAACGGATCCGTGTCTATTGCATCTGAACTGCAGAAAGGAACAACAGTCACCATACACCTGCCGGTCATCAAAAAGCAGTTGACACCTGATGAGATCACAGGCGCCGGCATTGAAACATTTATCACCAATAAACATATCCTGGTGGTGGAAGATGAGCCGGCCATTTCAGATATCCAGTCCAGGATCCTGTCCCGGGCACCTTGTCATCATACCGTGGATACCGCAGAAGACGGTCCGGCTGCCATGGATCTGCTGGCTGAAAACCAGTATGACCTCATCAGTCTGGATTATATCCTGCCGGAAAATTTCACCGGCATGGATATATACCGGCATATCCGGGAAAAAAACAAAACCGTTCCCATTTTGTTTATTTCCGGTAATATTGAGTTTCTGGAATCCATAAAGGAGCTGCAGCAGAAAGATTCATATATTGACCATGTGTCAAAACCATGTATGAATATGGATTATGTAAAAAAAATAAACCAATTGCTTTTGGATCAGATTTCCGGGGCTTGGCGGGGTAAGGGCCAAACACCGGAACTCGGGGCAGCATCTTTGGTTCAAGCGGGCCTGGAAAAAGAAAAAGCAGCGTTACCCGGAGGTGATGAACATATCCTGCTGGTGGATGATGAAAAAACCATTGTCCAGCTTCAAACCCAGATCCTTGAGGAACTGGGCTATACAATCACTTCATTTACAGACAGTCTCGAGGCCGTGGATAGGTTCCAGGCAGATCCTGAGAGGGTGGACCTGGTTATCACTGATATGGCCATGCCCCACATGACCGGGGCCAAACTGGCTGGAGAAATGATCGCCATCAGATCGGATATTCCCATTATCATGTGCACCGGGTTCAGCGACCGGATCAGCGAAGAAACAGCTAAATATGCCGGAATAAAACATCTTCTCATGAAACCGGTGGTGATGTCGGATCTGGCCTGTGCCGTGCGCAAGGTGCTGGATGAAGCCAAAAGACAAAAGATAAAGGATAAAGGATATACTGGAACATGACAGATAAAACTGTGGATGATTTCACCCGGGCACTGCTGGATGTGGACAGGCTGGCGGCAAAACAGATTTTACAAAAGCGCGGCCATGATACCGCTCCCATAAAATTTGCAGAAGATGTGGTGCTGCCGGCCCTTGAACGTATTGGGACCGGGTGGCAGGAGGGGACATTTGCATTGTCACAGGTGTACATGGCCGGCAGAATCTGTGAAGATCTCATTGACGAGATTCTGCCGCCGGAAGATCCTGACAGAAAAAACCAGCCCAGAATGGCCATCTGTATTCTCAGTGACCATCACAAACTGGGAAAAATCATGGTTTATTCCTTTTTGCGGGCCAGCGGATTCGACTTGTCAGACTACGGAGTGATGGAAGTGGATGACCTGGTGGAACAGGTACAAAAAGATAACATCGACATATTGCTGATCTCTGTTCTGATGCTGCCCTCGGCGTTGAAAATAAGAACTGTCAAACAAAAACTTGACCGTCTCGGGTGTGATGTGAAACTCATTGCGGGCGGGGCACCGTTCCGGTTTGATGACCAGTTATGGAAAACAGTGGGTGCTGATGCCATGTGCAGGGATGCATCAGATGCTGTGTCTGTCATCGAAAAAATCATGGAGGGTATGGCATGAATCAGAGATCTGTCACATCAATGCAGCGGGTTCTGACAACCCTTGATCATCAGGAACCGGACCGGGTCCCGTTTTTTTTGCTGGCCACACTGCATGGCGCAAAAGAGGTGGGACTGCCCATTAAAACCTATTTTTCAGATCCGGACAATGTGGTGGAAGGGCAGATGCGGCTGCTGGCAAAATACAGGCATGACTGTATTTACGGCTTTTTTTATGCCCCTGTGGAAATTGCGGCATTCGGCGGGGAGGTGGTCTTTATTGACGACGGTCCCCCCAATTCCGGCGAACCGGTTATCAAAAAAGCAGGGGACATAAAAAATCTGGCAGTGCCGGATGTGAAAAACACCCCATGCCTGGAAAAAGTGCTGACGGCAATACACAGGCTCAAACACAGGGTAAAGGATGCCGTGCCCATCATCGGGGTTGTGATGTCCCCATTTTCTCTGCCGGTGATGCAGATGGGGTTTGACAGGTATTTTGATCTGATGTTTGACGATCCGGATCTGTTCGCACACCTGATGAAACTCAACCAGGCCTTTTGTGCGGCATGGGCCAATGCCCAGCTGGCGGCCGGTGCCACCGCCATCTGCTATTTTGATCCGGTCTCTTCCACCACCATCACCACCAGGGAGATGTACCTTAAAACCGGGTATGCCGTAGCCCAACAGACCCTGGCAGAGATCAACGGACCCACTGCCACACACATGGCCTCGGGCCGGTGCCTGCCCATAATCGATGATATTTCCGCCACCGGCACTGCTGCTGTCGGAGTGAGCTGTCATGAAGACTTGGCTCTGATAAAAACCGCCTGCAGGGGCAAAATTTCGGTCATCGGGAACTTGAACGGGATCGAGATGTGCCGCTGGTCTGCAAAAGATGCTGAAACCCGGGTGAAAGAGGCAATTGCCAAAGCCGGTGCCGGCGGCGGGTTCATATTGTCTGACAACCACGGGGAGATACCTTTTCAAGTGCCGGATGACGTGTTGACGGCTATATCCGAAGCCGTGCATGAATGGGGCCGGTATCCCCTGGAATGGACAGCAGGCAGATAAACGGGAT
The DNA here is from genome assembly GCA_035268565.1 of Desulfotignum sp. Lineage (GTDB taxonomy): Bacteria > Desulfobacterota > Desulfobacteria > Desulfobacterales > Desulfobacteraceae > Desulfotignum. The sequence goes on from DATFKQ010000004.1 coordinate 51,480, forward strand.
ATCAGACCAACCACAGCTGAAAATGCAATTATACCAAAAAGGATGAAAATGCCCATAATGCCGGAAGCGAACAACAATACAGCCCTGCTGGAAAAAGAGATACAGGCGGCCCGAAAAAAATTGTCTGAATATGCCATGGCGTTTGATCTTTTGACCAGGATCGCCCATTCATTTACGGAACAGGAGGCGATTGAGAGCATCCTTGCGGTATTTGACCTGCTTTTTTCTCCCCGGACACTTGTTTTTGTGTC
>DATFKQ010000005.1:0-2941 GCA_035268565.1 Desulfotignum sp.
ATCGCCTGCTCCAGGGGATCGTCAGATCCGCCAAGAGAGCGGCGGTCTGTCATGGCCATGTTGGTGTGGGCCATATAGGTGCCGGTTTCATCCACAATACAGGCCATGTCACTCTGCCACCACCCCAAAGCAAGTATATCCTTGAGCAGATAACCAAACTGCATCCGGATGGCAAGATACCCCAGAACCTCTTCTGACGGGCCGGACAGGGTGATGCGCATGGTCACGGTCTGTCCGTCTCTGCCTGCCTGGTAACTGGGCCCGGACACACTGGCGATTTTGGACCGGGAAAACCACATGCCCGGCTGCATGTCAGCATTCATTCTGTCCATATGGCCCATGCCCGGCATTTCCCTGTTCCTGAAAGATTGTGATATATCTGCCGGGTCATATTCTGCAGACACCACTCCCTCCATGACCTGCAGAAAACCGGTCACCTGTTCCGGCGAGACAATGGCGGCAGTGCGTTCAGATGCCTGGAACAGGGCATTGAGCAGATCCACGGGTTTGAGCAGCCGCATCTCGATATAATGGGCAGCCCGCTGAAGTTTTACCACAGCAGATTCATTCCACTGGTCCAGCATAATGCCCCTGGCATACCAGAAACTGGCCACCCCGCCCACCAGGAGAATCACCACCACGGGGATCAGCAAAAGCACCAGCAGTCTTGCCTGCAACGTTTTGAATCTGAACCGGGTTACATCCATACAGCCCTTTTGGTATAATTATGCGGTATTCAGCAAAAAATGTAATTGCACTTTATTTTAGATTTAACATTAAATAAACATACCACCGATTTGAGAGGTATCCAATGAAAAAATCTTCAGGGTCCCAAACTCCGGGGATGTTAAAATTTGTTTGACAGATATGGATGCGGGGTCTATTTTACACATCTGGCCGGAACCATGAATCTCAAGGACGTTCACATATGCAGCCATCTACAACCCGCACCGTTCTCATGGATGCCCGGATCGCCGGACCTTTGTTCATGCTGTCTGCAGCCCTTTTGTTCACCATCATGTCCACTCTGGTAAAATTGATGCCCGACCATTACACCGTCTGGCACCTGGGGTTTGTCCGGTGTTTTGGCGGCATCCTGGTATTGACCACTGTTTTCAACCGCAGAAAAAATCCGTTTAAAGGACACAAAATCCCCCTGCTCATCCTCAGAGGCTGTTCCGGATCACTGGCGTTTTTTTTTGTGGTTTCCGCCCTGCGCACCCTGCCCATGTCAACAGCAGTGGTGCTGTTTTATTCCTATCCCGCCTTTGCCGCCCTGTTCGGATTTCTCATATACAAAGAACAGGTAAACAATCTGCAGATAGGCTGCATTGCCGTGCTTCTGGCAGGGGTGGCCATTTTGTTTGATTTCAGACTTTCCACCAATGCCCTGGGCCAGGCCATGGCTATTATGGGGGCTTTGCTGGCAGGATTCACTGTCACCATCATCCGGTCTTTGCGGGAACACAACGGACCGGTGATTATTTATTTTTATTTTTGCATCATGGGCACCCTGGCCACCCTTCCCTTCTGCCTTTCTCACCCCTTTCTGCCGGCGTCTGCTGTTGAATGGGCCATGATCGGAGGCATTATCGCGGTATCTGTTGCAGCCCAGCTGCTCATGAACCAGGGGTTTTTCTTCTGCAGGGGGTTTGAAGGGGCTGCCTACATGTCCAGTGAAACCATTTTTACGGCTGTGGTGGGTATTGTTTTTCTCATGGAACCGGTCTCCTGGCACCTTTTTGCCGGAGGTCTGCTCATTGTGGGCTCCGGTCTGGCCATGCACCGGCTGGGCCGGGTTACATTAAAATAAGCTGCATACAATTCAGATAAAGGAATCAAGGCATGATTTTATTCAATCCAAAGACCGCCGCCTATGACCACCTGGATGCTGCATCCAGGCAGATCATGGAAAAAACCATCGCCTATTTTGAAAACCGGGGCAAAAAACGATTAAAAGAGGATTTTCACCAGCGGGTATGGTACCAGGATTTCCTGGATTTTTTAAAGGAAAACCAGATCTTTGCCACCCTGCTCACCCCGGAAAAATACGCCGGGGACAATGAAAACGCCAGATGGGACACCCGGCGGATCTGTGATTTCAATGAAATTCTGGGGTTTTACAACCTTGCCCACTGGTATACGTGGCAGGTATCCATTCTGGGACTGGGTCCCATCTGGATGGGAGACAACGAAGGCATCAAGGAAAAAACCGCACAGCTTTTAAAAGAGGGCCACATCTTTGCCTTTGGTCTGTCTGAAAAAGACCATGGTGCAGATCTTTACGCATCTGACATGGCACTGACCCCCCTGGGAGAAGGACAATATGTGGCTGACGGCGGCAAATACTATATCGGCAATGCCAACCAGGCAGGCATTGTATCCACCTTTGGCAAAAATTCGGAAACCGATGCATATGTCTTTTTTGCAGCCGATCCCTGCCATGACAATTATGATCTGGTTCAGAACGTGGTGGACTGGGAAGGGTATGTGGCAGAATATGCCCTGAACGGGTATCCTGTGACCGACGCGGACATCATGTCCACGGGCCGGGCTGCCTGGGACAGTGCCCTGAACACCATTAACGTGGGAAAATTCAACCTGGGGTGGGCATCCATCGGCATCTGCACCCATGCTTTTTATGAAGGTCTCAACCATGCGGCCGGCCGGAACCTTTACGGCAGATGGGTCACTGATTTTCCCCATATCCGCAGGCTTTTTGTGGATGCCTATACCCGCCTGGCTGCCATGAAGATCTTTTCGCTGCGGGCTGCTGATTATTTCCGGTGTGCCTCTGCACAGGACCGGCGGTACCTGCTGTACAACCCCATGGTCAAGATGAAAGTGACCTGTGAAGGGGAAAATGTCATCAACCTTATCTGGGATGTGATTGCGGCCAGGGGCTTTGAAAAAGACACCTATTTTGAGATGGCAGCCAACG
>DATFKQ010000006.1:0-5875 GCA_035268565.1 Desulfotignum sp.
ATCTGCAAAAGGATTGGCTGCGGCCCCCACAAAAATTTTCGGGGGCTGCTTGATGTCATCCCCGCCCAGAAACTTGCCTTCATCACGCATGTGGCGCACGGTCTGCACCAGCTGCATGGAATCCAGGTCATGAACGTTCTGACCCTGGGCACAGTCACCAAAACTCTGGTGGTCCCCGGACAGGCACAGCATGTTGGGGATATCAAAGGAAGCCGCTCCCAGGATGTCGCTTTGCAGGGCCACCCGGTTTCTGTCCCGGGTCACCATCTGAAGCACCGGCTCGATGCCCTGCAATTTTAAATGGATGCAGGCGGCCAGAGAAGACATGCGGGTCATGGCGGTCTGGTTGTCTGTTACATTCACCGCATCCACATGGTCCTTGATGAGCAGGCCTTTTTTTGTGACCTCTTCTGCATCACTGCCCCGGGGCGGCCCGCACTCGGAAGTAACCCCTAAGTGCCCTGCCTTTAAAACACGCTCCAGCCTGCTGTTGCTCACATATTCGCTCATATCTTCACATCCTCCCTGGTTACGGTTCTGGGGCCGCCGGCCCGGTCAGTGGACCAGTCTTTTACAGGGGCTACCTTCTCATAATCATCCATTTTGTCAAGGGCTTTCAACCGGTCTATGATCAGCTGCCAGGCACAGTCCGTATCCTTGGATATTTCACATTTACCGTTGGTGGACCCCCCGCAGGGGCCGTTCAACACCCGCTTGGCACATCTGGATACCGGGCAGATGCCCCCGGTGCGGGCCAGCACGCAGGTCCCACAGGCCTGGCACCGCTCCGTCCACAGGCCTCTGTCTTCATTGGCCCCCAAACAGATGGTGTTCACACCGGGAAGCAATGGCGTGGTCAGGTATTTTTCTGCGGCAAACTGGACCCCCACCCCGCAGGCCAGGGATACAACAGCATCATAGTCGTCAATAATATTCCTGATTTCCTCTAAGTATTCATGGTCGCACTGGCGCTCCAGGGTACGCTCGCCAATGGTCTTTTCCTGGCCCTGGGCCATGAAATACATCCTGAGCACCGATGCCAGCACCTCCACCTCTTTTTTACCCCCTGCCTCACACACGGTGACACATTCGTTGCACCCCAGGATCAGGATCCGGTCAAAATCCTTGACTTCCTGGATAATTTCCTCAATGGGTTTTTTCTCTGCTATTATCATGGTTACCTCATCTTAGGTGGTTATTTGTTGTATTTTCAGGCAGCATCAGCCTTTTTTGACATGCGTTGCTTGGCCAGTTTTACAGGGTTTGGCCCGAGTTCTTTTATCCTGTTGACCATTTCTATGGAATACTGAGCAAACAAAGGACCTTCCCCCGAAGACAGGTTGTACATTTTCACCCGCTCTCCGCCGACCCCGATCTTGTCCAGTATTTCGGCAGCCTGTTCAACCCGTTTTCTTGCCCGGAAATTGCCCTCGTTAAAATGGCAGTCCCCTTCCATGCATCCCACCACATACAGTCCGTCCGCGCCTTTTTCAAAGGCCCTGAGAATATGGATGATATCAATTTTCCCTGTACAGGGAAGGCGCACAATTCTAAAATCTGTCGGGATCTTCAGTCTCATGGAACCTGCCAGGTCCGCAGCTGAATACCCTCAGTAATTGCAGCAGAACGCCAGTATCACCGGTTCAAATTCTTTTGTCATAATTCCCCCTCCAGCAGGGATTCCACCTTGCTGAGCAATGAGTCGTCTTCGTACCAGTTAAGTTTTATGGTTTTGGCAGGACATTCAGAAGCGCACACCCCGCATCCCTGGCACAGGGCCGGATCGATGTAGGAAACCCCCATCTCGTTGATCACCGGCACATGGTATGGACAGGACCGCACACACACCAGACAGGAAGCACAATTGGCCTGGTTGACTTCAGCAACCACCGAAGACAGGGTCAGGTATTCCTGGGACAGGTATGTGGTGGCCCGGGAAGCTGCTGCCATGGCCTGGGCCACGGTTTCAGATATCAGTTTGGGGCCGTGGGCCGTGCCGCAGATGAACACCCCTTCAGTACCTCCGTCCACCGGCCGGAGCTTGACATGGGCTTCCATGAAAAATCCTTCCGGGTTGCGCTGGGCTTTGATAATGGTGGACAATTCCTTGGTGTCGGCAGCGGTGACCCCTGCTGAAAGCACCACAATATCGGCTGCTGCTTCAATGTGCTGGCCCAGTACATGGTCCCGGAAAGTGACGGACAGTTTGCCGTCACTGTCTTTTTCCACTGTGGGCGGATCATCCTGGCTGAAACGGGAAAAGATAACCCCCATGTTTCTCGCCTTGGTGTAGAACTCCTCCAGCATGGAATAGGTCCGCATGTCCCGGTACAGGATGAACACATCTGTATCCGGACTGGTTTCCTTGATGGCAATGGCGTTTTTTACGGCGTTCTGACAGCAGACCCGGGAACAGTTGGGATTTTCTTCGTTTCTGGATCCCACGCACTGGATCATGATGACCCGGTCCGGATTGCCCACCTTTTGTTCTGCCAGCATGTCGGACAGTTCCAGCTGGGTAACCACGGATTCACTCTCGCTGTACAGGTATTCCGTGGGCTGGTATTCTGTGGCACCTGTGGCCACAATCATGACCCCGTGGTCTATCTTGCGCTGTTTCATGGAAGGCCCCACCAGGACCTCGGTTTTAAAGTTGCCTTTATATCCGCCGAATTCCACCACCAGGGCCTGTTTGAGCACTTCAATGTGTTCGTGGGTTTCCACTGATTCCACAAGCTTTTTCACAAACGTCTGGACATCATCTCCTTCAATGGTATGGTGCAGCCGCCTGCCCAGACCGCCGAGGGTATCTTCTTTTTCCAGCAGGGTCACATGAAATCCCTGGTCAGCCAGGCCTTTTGCCGCAGTCATGCCGGCAATCCCCCCGCCCAGGACCAGGGCCTTGTCAATAATGGAAATGCGCTTGTCATGCAAAGGTCCCAAAGTGCTGACCCTTGCCACAGCCATGCGGATGAGATCCTTGGCCTTGGCAGTGGCCTTTTCCGGTTCATGAAAATGCATCCAGGAATCCTGGTTCCTGATATTGGCCATCTCAAACAGATATTTGTTCAGGCCGGCCTCTTCCAGGGTGTCCATGAAAATACCCTCATGGGTTTTGGGGGTACAGGATGCCACCACCACCCGGTTGAGCTGGTGCTCGTTGATGAGTTCCTTGATGGACACCTGGGTGTCCTGGGAACAGGTGAACAGGTTTTCACCGGTATACACCACATTGGGAAGGTTTTTGGTATAGGCTTCCACCTCTTCCACATCAATGATCCCGGCAATATTGATGCCGCATTTGCACACAAACACCCCCACCCGGGGTTCTTCTCCCAGCACATCGCGCTCTTCGGGCATGGACACGGTTTTTGTCAGGGTGTGCCGGGCAGGTGACAGGTTTCTGCCCGCAGCACAGGCCGCACCAGAGGCTTCGGTAACAGATGAGGGAATATCTTTGGGGCCCTGGAAAGAGCCTGACACAAACACACCGGGACGGCTGGTCTCCAGGGGATTGAAGGTACTGGTTTTCACAAAGTTATAGGGATTGAGGTCCACGCCGAGACGGTTGGCCAGGTCCACGCTTTCCTTGGGAATGGTCAGTCCCACAGACAAAATGACCATGTCAAACACTTCCTGCTGCATGGTGCCTGACTCATCCACATAATTGAGGATCAGGTTGTCGGTGCCCGGTTCTTCCACCACGGAATGGATCCGGGATTTGACGAATCTGACCCCTTCCTGGTCTGCGGCCCGGTTATAGTATTTTTCATAATCCTTGCCAAATGTCCGCATATCCATGTTGAAGATGGCGGCATCCAGCTCTTTTTCCGAATGTTCCTTGGCAATCATGGCATCTTTGATGGCATACATGCAGCATACCGAAGAGCAGTACCCGTTGCCGCACCGGTTGGTATCCCTGGAACCGATGCACTGAAGCCAGGCGATTTTTTCCGGTTCTTTTTCATCAGACGGCCGCACCAGATGGCCCATGGTGGGACCACCGGCAGACAATATCCTTTCAAACTCCAGAGATGTCATGACATTTTTGGACCGTTTGTACATATAGATGTCATCCATACCGGAGGGATCAAAGGTGGTGGCACCTGTGGTCATGATCACCGAGCCCACGCTGACATCCCTTATCACCGGCACCTGGTCATGGTCCACAGCCCCGGCAAGGCACACCTCCACGCACTGGTAACACTCGGAACAGATGCCGCAGGAAAGACACCGGGCCGCTTCCCGGTCAATGAGTTCTTTGGCCAGCGCCAGGGTAACTTCCTTGAAATTGCCCTTTCTTTGTGTCACCGGCAGTTTTTCCGGTGTCACCCGGTCTATCTGCGGTACATTATCGATTTCCGGTTTTTCAAAATCCCAGGATTTTTCTCTGCCTTCTGCCAGGTCCAGGCCGTTGATATACCGGTGAATACTTTCTGCCGCAGTCTTGCCCGATGCCACCGCATCCACAACGGATTTGGGGCCGTAAAAGGCATCTCCACCGGCAAACACCCACTCAACAGGGGTCTGCAGGGTCACAGGATCTGCCTCATATCCGCCCGGAGGGGTCAGGGCAATGCCCTGATCTTTGGCAAAGCCGGTCTCCCCCATCTGGCCGATGGCCACAATCACGGTATCTGCTTCATGGGTGATCAGCTGGCAGTCATCGTACCGGGGATTGAACCGGCCGTTTTCATCAAACACTGCAGTACATTCCTGGAAAGAGACTTCCGTGACCTTTCCCGCTTCATCTCCGTAGAACCGCAGGGGTCCCTTGCTGTTCACGATATTGATTTTTTCTTCCAGGGCCTCTTCAATTTCATAATCCCAGGCCGGCATTTCTTCCCGCTTTTCCAGGCACACCATGGTGACATCCTCGGATCCCAGGCGCTGTGCAGTCAATGCCACGTCCACGGCCACGTTGCCGCCGCCGATGACAATGGTTTTGCCGGACAGTTTGTCCGCCCTGCCCATGGCGGCATCCCGCAAAAAGGTGGTGCCCGCCAGAACCCCTTTCAGGTCTTCTCCTTTGACACCTAAAGACCGCGATCCGTGCAGGCCCGTGGCCATGAACACCGATGCAAACCCGTCTTTTTTCAGGCTGTCCAGGGTGATGTCTGAACCGAATTCCACCCCGGTCTTGATCTCCACGCCCACAGCTTCAATCACGGCGATCTCTTTTTCCAGCTCCGCCTTGGGCAGCCGGTATTCCGGAATACCCACGGCCATCATGCCGCCCTTGACCGGCAGTTTTTCATACACCGTGACCCCGTACCCCTTCTGGGCCAGGTAATAGGCTGCCGTAAGTCCGGCCGGGCCGGATCCGATAATGGCCACTTTTTCATCTCTTTTTTCTGCAATGTCCGGGATCCAGGCAGATTCCTGTTCAAAATCAAGGTCTGCCAGAAACCGGTGCAGATACTGGATGGCCAGGGGCTGGTCTGCATCACCTCTGGTGCACACCGCCTCACAGGGGTGGTGACATACCCGGCCGCAGGACCCGGGAAACGGGTGTTCCTGCTTGAACAGTTTCAACGCCTCTGCATATTTTTCCTGCTGCATCAGGGCGATGAATCCCTGGATGGACACATGGGCGGGACAGGTGGCTTTGCAGGGTGCAACAGAGCGTTTTGTAATGCCGTAGGCCCCGGGTATGGCCTGTTCATACTGTTTGAAAATGGCCTTGCGCTGGTTGAGCCCTTCATTATGCTCACTGGGGGCATCCACCGGACACACTTTGGTGCATTCCCCGCAGGAGGTACACTTGGATATATCAACAAACCGCGGTTTTTCTTTTATTCTGGCCGTGAAATTTCCCTGTTCACCATCCAATTCCAGAAGTTCGGTATTTGTCAACAACTCTATGTTCAGATGC
>DATFKQ010000007.1:0-27108 GCA_035268565.1 Desulfotignum sp.
AAAAAACCAACCCATATAACCTGCAGGCAACAACGCATGAATCATCCAAAAAAAATATTCGGCCCTTTGACCAAGGAAACCACCGAGGTTATCCTGGAATGCATTTCCGACGGGGTATTCACCATTGACTACAACTGGGAGATCACCTCTTTCAACCGGGCTGCCGAAGAAATCACCGGTATCAGCAGAAAAGATGCCATCGGCCGCCACTGCTGGGAGGTGTTCCGGTCCAATATGTGCGAGGTGAACTGCGCCCTGAAAAAGACCATGGAAGAAGGCAGACCCTATGTCTCCACCTCCGCATATATCATCAACAGCCAGCAGAAAAAAATTCCCATATCCGTGTCCACCTCCCTGCTCATAGACAAAAACAATGATGTCATCGGCGGGGTGGAAATTTTCAGGGACCACTCACTGGTGGAAGAGCTGCGCAAGGAATTGTCTGCCAGCTTCCAGGTGGAAGATATTGTCAGCAACGCCAGTGCCATGAAAAAAATATTTGCCATCCTGCCCCAGGTGTCCAGCTCAGACGCCACCGTTCTCATAGAGGGGGAAACCGGCACAGGCAAAGAACTTCTGGCCCGGGCCATCCACAACATGGGGCCCAGAAAAGACAAACCCTTCATGGCCATCAACTGCGGGGCCCTGCCCGACACCCTGCTTGAATCCGAACTGTTCGGATATAAAAAAGGGGCCTTTACCCATGCGGTCAAAGACAAGCCAGGCCAGTTTGCCCTGGCCCACGGGGGCACCATTTTTTTAGACGAAATCGGAGATACCAGTCCTGCCTTCCAGGTGAGCCTGCTCCGGGTCCTCCAGGAACATGAATACACCCCCCTGGGCGGTATAGAAAAGGAAAAAACCGATATCCGGATCATTGCCGCCACCAACAAGGACCTGTCCGAGCTTATGGCTGCCGACCAGTTTCGACAGGATCTGTACTACCGGGTCAATGTGGTGCGGCTTGCCCTGCCGCCTTTGCGCCACCGTATGGAAGATGTCCCCCTGCTGGTGGACCGGTTTATTTCAAAGATGAACCTGCGCCAGGGAAAGTTTATCCAGGGAATTGATCAGGCCGTCCTGGCAGCGCTTATGTCCCACACCTTTCCCGGCAATATCCGGGAACTGGAAAACATTATCGAGCATGCCTTTGTCCTGTGCCAGGAAGGTACCATCACCTGGGAACACCTGCCCGGATTTCTTGCCGCAAAGCCGGCCTGCTCCGGCAAACCCTCGGATGACCCCGTGAAAACCGCACAGATCAATCTGATATCTGATGCCCTTGCCAGAAACAATTACAACAGAAATGCGGCTGCAAAAGACCTGGGGATCCACAAAAGCACTTTGTTCCGGCGGATAAAAAAACTGGGCATAAAATTATAAATGCAACCCATGCCTGCGGACAGGTCCTTTTTTTGCGACCCTGCCCCCAGGGATGACCGCCTTCGCCATTTGTTTTCAAACTGCAGGATTGCCTGCCACACAGGAAATCTGTCGGATCTGTAAACCCGCCCCCGCACCCCTGTTTAGTCAGGCACAGGCTTTGCATCTGTCAGGTGCAGCAGCACAATGGCATACCAATTCTGTACCTGGAGATTTTTTGTGAAAATTGCTGTCACCATATGGGGAAACCGGATTTCACCGGTTTTTGATTCCGCCCGCACCCTGCTGGTGGTCCAGATTGAAAACCGGCATATAACCAGACAGTTTTATACGCCTTTTGATCCGGAATCTCCTGTGCACCTTATCACTACCCTGAAATCACTGGAAATTGACACCCTGGTGTGCGGTGCCATCTCCCGAGAACCCGCAGACCTGATATCAGAACACAACATTCATCTCATCTCCTTTGTCACCGGCAATGTCCGTAAGTTTCTGGACAGTTTTGTCCAGGGCCGGACCGTGGGAAAAAAACACATGATGCCGGGATTCAGCCCCGGGTACCGGAATGCATATTGACATTGCCCTGTAAAAACTATTACAACCAGTAGCTGGACCTAAGATGCCCCGGGCAGTGCATATAATCTGCTGTGTGCATTTTTGCTTTGACACCGTTTTGCAGGAGATGTGATCCAATGACATATGATACCGGAACGGTTTTGTTTGCGTTCTCCCTCACCGTTCTGGCGGGCTTGTCAACCGGCATCGGCAGCGGTCTGGCCATTTTTGCCAGACGCACCAACACCCGTTTTCTAACTGCCTCTCTGGGGTTTTCCGCCGGGGTCATGATCTATGTGTCCCTGGTGGAAATTTTTGTAAAGGCCAGGCACTCACTGGAAACCGCGCTTGGTTCCTTTCAGGGGTATCTGATGACCACCCTGGCATTTTTCGCCGGGATTGTTTTGATCGCGCTGATCGATTATCTGGTCCCTGGTTATGAAAATCCCCATGAACTCAGGAATGTAGAAGAAATTCCAGACCAGGATATAGTACTGCAGAAAAAAAAACTGCACCGCATGGGGTTGTTTTCCGCCCTGGCCATCGGCATCCACAATTTTCCCGAAGGCATTGCCACCTTTGTGGGTGCACTCCAGGACCCGGCCCTGGGCATGAGCATAGCCCTTGCCATAGCCATTCACAATATTCCTGAAGGCATTGCCGTGTCCGTTCCCATCTTTTATGCCACAGGCAGCAGGAAAAAAGCCTTTGGTCTGTCGTTTTTATCCGGCCTGGCCGAACCCGTGGGGGCGCTGCTGGGATATTTTCTGATTCTCAGATATGCCACCGACACCCTGTTCGGCCTGTTGTTTGCCGCAGTGGCCGGTATCATGGTGTTTATTTCCCTGGACGAACTGCTGCCCACAGCGGAAAAATACGGGGAGCATCACATTGCCATGTACGGGGTGGTGGCGGGCATGGCTGTAATGGCGGCCAGCCTGGTATTATTTGTGTAAAAAAAGGATCCCATGACAGAAAAACCAAATCAGACGTCACTGGCAAAGCAGGTGAAGGATCTTGAAAACCAGCTCCGGCACCAGGAATCATTGTGGGAAAAAGACCGGGTTGCCGCTGACTACCACAGAAAATTTTTAAAGTTCATTCCCTACCCCGTGCTCATCCGGGATGCCGCAGGCATGATCACCTATCTGAACCCTGCATTCACCCAGACATTCGGCTGGACCCTGGAAGAATTCAAAGGCACCCGGGGAAAAGAATACATCCCATTGCATCTGCGCTCAGAGCTTGCCAGAAAAATCAAAACCCTGCCTTCCGGGAAAAATGTATTGAAAATGAACACCAGGCGTCTGACCAAAACAGGGCAGTTGCTGGATGTGGTGGTCCGGGTGGGGATTGACCGAGATGAGGACCTGAAACCTGCCGGCATGGTCATGGTGTTCCGGGATGTGACCATGGAAAAGCGCATTGACCGGAACCAGAGCGCCATAAACCGCATCAGCCAGGCCCTGCCCCAGTATCCCCGGCTGCCCCAGCTGCTGGAATATATCAGCAGTGAAATCAAGGAGCTGCTCGGCACCCAGGGCGCCAATGTCATGCTTCTGGATGAAAATGAAAAGGAATTTTATGTACTGAGCATGGCCCATGACGATCCCACCACCAGAGAACGGGTCAAAAAAATCCGGTTCCAGGTGGATGAACTCCTTTCCGGCCAGGTGGTCAAGACGGGCAAGCCCATTATCATGACCTCTCTGCCTGATGACCAGAAACTGCACCAGAACAGAAACCAGAAAATCGGATACAAGGTAAAAAATGTGATGGTGGTGCCGCTGCACACCAACACGCGCATCATCGGGGTGATCTCGGTGGACAACAAAAAAGAAGGGGTGTTTGACCAGACCGATCTTGAAACCCTGAGCACCATCGCAGCAACGGTTGCCCTGTCCATTGAAAATGCCAGGGTTTCTGAAGAACTGAAAAAAGCCAATGAGGAATTGAAAAGCCTGAATGCAGCCAAAGACAAAATGATCAGCCACCTGTCCCATGAACTCAAAACCCCGGTGGCAGTACTGCTCAGTTCCATAAAAATTTTGTCCCGCAGACTGGAAAGCCTGCCCCAAGAAACCTGGCAGCCCACACTGGAGCGTATGCAGCGCAACCTCAAACGCCTTATCGGCATTGAAAATGAAGTCTATGATATTGTGGAAAAAAAATCTTTTTCCCACAAACCCGTGTACACCCTTATTTTTGACCAGTGCAAAGATGTCATTGAAGCCCTGATCGCCCGGGAAACCGGAGAAACAGGGGTTACAGAAAAAGTCAGAAAAAAGCTGGATGATATTTTTTCCACCCGGGACCTGGAAGTAAAACAGGTGCACCTGGACAGTTTTGTGGCACAGCGCATGACCGAAACCAGGCCCTTGTTCAACCACCGCGATGTGGCGGTGGAAACCAGCCTGTCTTCTGTTCCTCCCATCCGCATTCCCATTGATCCCTTACAGAAAGTGGTGGACGGGCTTATCCGCAACGCCATTGAAAACACCCCGGACGGCGGACACATCCATGTCCGGGTGCAGGACACGGCAAAGGGGGTGGAATTCATTGTACAGGACAGGGGAATAGGGCTTACCCCGGAAGCCCAGAAACGTATCTTTGAAGGGTTTTTCACCACCCAGGAAACCCTGCAGTATTCTTCGGGGCAGCCCTATGATTTCAATGCCGGGGGCAAGGGAGCAGACCTGCTGCGCATGAAAATATTTTCAGAACGGTACCACTTTAAAATCTCCATGACCTCCCGGCGCTGCAGCCGCCTGCCCGGGGACACTGATGTCTGTCCGGGCAGCATAGAGGGGTGCAGCAGACTGCCGGGACCGCCCTGCGACGGCTATACCCGGGTATCTGTATTGTTTCCCCTGCCTTCGGACTGAACCTGACAGCCTGTCTTTTGTTTCAAACCACCATGTCCCGACAGGTACAAAAACATGGATACCAAAAATCATAGCCTGAAGGACCAGACTTTCGGCTTGCTGCCTCCTGGAGAACCAGCCGCAAGCTAAGGAATTCAACCAGTTTCATATAAAGGCCGGGCATCAGATTTTCTGCTCATGCTTCTGGAAACAGGGAATGCACAGGTCTTTTCCCCCGAACCTGCGGATCCTGGATTCCATTACCTTTTCCCCGCATTCCTGGCAGCGCATGCTCTCCAGGATGCGGGGCGGCCGCACCGGCGGCGCCATGACACCCTCCACCTGAAAAAGGGCACCCAGATCCGCTGCCATGATGGCCCGGGTCCTGTCTTCTCTGTCTGCAAATCCCCCGGCAGGTGCCAGCGCATCCACGGCATCGTCCTGAAAAAGGGCACGGAACCCTTTTTCATTGTCCCGGTCATAAAAGGTGAACCCGGGCTTGCCGAAATCTTTATGAATCAGGTTTCCTTTGCCGAAGGTGCACCCGGTCAGATACTGGATTCCGTCCACCCCGCACATGTCGGTTTCGGTCACACACACCATATTGGCGCCCGGGGCAAAATCCAGGCGGTTCAATGCCAGCTCCGCAGCCCTGATCCCTATGGCCAGCCCCGGGCAGGTATGCCCGTGAAATGCAATGGTTTCTTCTATCTTTTTTTCATCTATCATACAGGCCATACAGCCCTCCTTGTTGTTTTACATATGGAATTTAAAAGTTTTTCAGCCAATTATCACATCGAAAACACCGTTTAAACGTCATATCATGCAACACTTTGCAGGCGATTTGCCAGATCCTGTCCAGCAGTCGCCGGCGGCAACGATTTGTTATCTTTCCGGTACAGATCTATCGCCTCTTCTACAATCTGGCAGAGCGCTTCAAACACTTTTTTTTCATCATCTCCATGGCACCCGCCAAAAATCAACCCCGGCGCACTGCCGACATAACACTGATCTTCTTCAGACCATTCAACGATTTTTGCATATCTGGCACTGTCTCTCGGCAACATCACACATGCCCTTGCTATAAGCAGTGATTATAGGATAACATAACCATTCACCATTAAAAACTCATAATTTTTTCCTTCTGGAATGTCAATAAAAAGGAGCGGACATGCTGGCAGAACTTATAAAAGATCTTCCCCGGATCCACACCCGGGATATCTCCATGACCACCTTCCCCCGGGAAGACGGACAGGTTATTGTTTCAGGAGAACTCACCGACACCCGATATGTGAAAATATTCGACATCACCGGCGGGATCCGTGAACCCGGCATCATCCACCACCTCCGCCTGTTCTGCCTGGTGGCACCGGACCCCTTGCGCATTGTCGAAGTCGAAGCGGACATGCCCTGCATTCCCATGGCAGAATGCCGCACCACCCTGGACCGGGTCCCCCTGCTGGCAGGGCTGGAGATCAAACCCGGGTTCACCCGCAAAGTGGCAGAGATCATGGGGGGCATCAGGGGTTGCACCCATCTGTGCACCCTGACCAAGGCCATGGCCCAGGAGATGGTCCATGGATGGCTCACTGAAAAACGCAGACAGCCCATGGTTCTGCCGGACAAGATCGCAGATGTCAAAGAAAGCGGATTTCTGGTGGATTCCTGCCGGATGTGGCAAAAGGACGGCCCCAAAATCCAGGCCCTGACACAGGCCATACAAAAGGCATCGTGTGACAGAAAAAAACATGAAAATTTTAACTGATGCACATAGAGGGCAAAATGTCTTGAAAAGAGATTCCCGGTGAGCAGGGTGTCTGACAGAGGGAATTACTGCCGGATGGCCATCTTTTTTTCAAAAAATGATATGGACCGGGACAGAGAAAAGGTCAGAATAAAATACAAAAGGGTGATGGTGATCCAGATTTCAAAGGTCAGAAAAGTGGCGGCCATGAGTTCCATTCCCTGGAAGGTGAGCTCCTGGACAGAGATGACCGACACAATGGCGGAATCCTTGATAGTGGATATGAACTGGCCGGCCATGGGAAAGGCGGCCCGCCTGAACGCCTGGGGCAGCACCACCAGGCGGAAGGTTTTGGACCGGGACAGCCCGATGGATGAGGCTGCTTCCCACTGGCCTGCCGGGATGCTGTTGATGCCGCCTCTCACGATTTCAGAGATATATGCCCCTTCATAGATACCCAGGGCAACCGCTGCTGAAACAAATGCATTTATCTGGCCGGAATCCGCCCCGAAAAAGGACACCATTCCCCGCAGGGTATCTGACTGGCTGCGCAGCCAGATATCCAGTCCCAGGGCATCCAGAAACTGGCTGGAGACAAAATAATAGAACAGGATCACCAGCACCAGAGAGGGAATGTTCCGGACGGTTTCCACATAAAACCGGCTGATGAACCGGCTGAGAAAGCCCCCTTTGGCACTCATGATACCGGAAAGGGTTCCCAGAACAAACCCCAGCACCATGGACCAGACACTCAGCTTTATGGTGGTCACAAAGCCCAGTAAAAGCATATTGGGCTGCAGCCGGCCCGTGGCCGGGTCCCGGAACAGAAAATAGCCGGGAATGACCTCCCATTCCCACTGATAATCCAGGACCCGGACCGCACGGAGAAAAAAAAAGACAACAGCAGCAGCCACTGCTATGACCACTGCCAGATCCACCAGGGAAAACCGCCTTACCCGTTTATTTAACAAGGCCTTCCCATTTTCTGGATTCAAACCAGTATGCTTTTTTCTCTTTTAAAAAGCCCTGGGCTTTGGCGTTGATAATCCAGTTGTTGAAATAATTAAGGGCATCATAATCGCCTTTCTGGATGGCAAAGCCGATGGGTTCTTTGGTAAAATTCTCCTCAAGGGGGACAAATAATTTATCCGGGTATTTCAGGGCATGGAAAGCCGGCATGGGGGCTGATGACACCACGGCATGGACCCGGCCCAGATTAAGTTCCTGAAGGGCCTGGCTTTCGTTTTCAAACAGCCGCAGGCTGGCCTGGGGCATGTGCTTTCTGGCAGCCTGTTCCGCTGTGGTACCCATGCGCACGGCAATGTCCACTTCTTTTTTATTAAAATCCGCCAGGGTGGAAAACCCTTTTGCTTTTTGCCGATGGGCCACCATGGACATGCCGGAATAATCATAGGGCATGGTGAAATTCACCTTCAGGTTCCGTTCCGGGGTGATGCCCATTCCCCCGATGATCACATCAAACTTGCCGGTCATCAAAGCAGGGATGATGCCTGACCAGGCAGTGGGGACAAATTCCACGGCAACCCCCATATCTTCTGCCAGTTTTCTGGCCACATCGATTTCAAACCCGACGAGCCTGCCCTGCTTGTCCTTCATGGCCCAGGGCACAAACGTGGACATGCCCACCCGGATCACTTTGGTTTTTTGAATTTTTTCAATAATACTCTCTTTTGCCAGTTGACTGCCTATTTCTCCGGCCAGGCCGGTGCTGTAAGACATAAGTAAAAATACCAGCAGTACCAATGCGATTTTTTTCATGGGACCTCCTTTTTGAAAAATAATCAATGAACATATTTCATCCGGTGCTCAACTTTTCGGATGATAAAAGAAAGTGTCATGGTAATTGACAAGTAACATAATGCCACAGCAAACCAGATTTCAAAAGTTAAAAATGTTTCTGATACGATTTTCTGGCCCTGCATGGTCAGATCATAAATGGAAATGGTGCTGACCAGAGCGGAATCCTTGATCAGAGACACACTCTGACCGGCCAGCATGGGCAGGGTCTGCCGCAGCATCTGGGGAAGAACCACCCGGGAATAGATCACAGAGGTAGGCAGGCCTATGCTCTGGGCTGCCTCAAACTGGCCCCTGGGAATATTAACAATGCCTGACCGGATGATTTCCGATGAATACGCACCTTCAAACAGGCTCAGGGCGATGACGGCTGACACAAAAGCGGACAGGCCCAGAACAGGGGATATGACAAAATATATGACAAAAATCTGTATCAGCAGCGGGGTATTGCGGATGGTTTCCACATAGCACCAGGCCAGCACCCGCAGTGAAACAAAAGGAGACAGCCGGGCAAAGGCGGAAAACATGCCGATGACCAAAGCCAAAAAAAGGCTGATGCCCGATATCTTCACTGTGACCCACAGGCCCTGGAGCAGGATCCCTGGGACAAACTGCCCGTTTTCAATGGAAAAAAAATAGGAAAGGATCCGGTACCACTGCCAGTTATAGGAAAGATTGCGGTATCCCGCCACCACAGCCAGGGCAACCAGGGCGACAAATATGCCTGAGGTTACAAAATTTTTTCCCTGTTTCATTGCCTTTCCTTACCTAATACAAAAAGGCAAAATACCACAACAACCCGGAATCTGCCACCTTTTATTGCGTGCTCTGCTCTGAAACCGGCGGCAGAATGGTCTGGAAGGTGCCTTTTCAGGAGTTCACCTGGTCTGGATAATATGCAGAATTTTCAAAACAACACCCGGTTATTTTCAGAAACCACATAAAAAAAGCGGGGAAAAGCATTTTATTCTGATTTTTTCCGGCACAGCAACGGCAGGAATAATTCCTGCCGTTGCTGTCAGGAACCAAGGTTGATATCATTAAAATCAGCGGCCTTGATGTTTACGCCGATTTTCTGGGCTTTTGTACTGAATTCTTCCAGCAGCCTGTTCAACTCAAGCTGCTGGCTGTCTCTGGAAAACAGAAATAATGAGGTCATTTTTACCTTCTCAGTCATTGCAGACTTTCTGACCGGATAGGAATTTTTTCTTAACGGTTTCAAAAAATCAAGAATCTCGGCCATATTTTTGTAACGATCCGACCTGTCCCTGCTGCAGGCTTTCAGTATAAAACTTCTCAACTCTTTGGGGATGTCAGGATTGAGATCCCAGGGATCCGGTATATCCTGCTCAACATGAAGATTCATCAGTTTGAGAAGGTCATTTTCAGGATACGGCCGCCTGCCGGTGAGAACTTCATATGCCATAATTCCAAGGGAATAGATGTCTGAGCGTTCATCAATGGATTCCATTTCAATCTGTTCAGGGGACATATAAAATGGCGTGCCGGGCATATCCACATTTTCAGATGCACAGGGACAGGCAAGGCCGAAATCAAGGATTTTCACTGTGCCATCAGCTGTTATGAAAATGTTTGCCGGCTTGATGTCCTGGTGCACTATGCCTGCGGTATGGGCATAGGCCAGGCCTGCGCATATTTCAATCAGATAGTCAATGATCTTGAAATGAGGCAGAACCGCCTTGGTTTCCAGAATTTCTTCAAGGGTAGCCCCCTCCAGCAGTTCCATAATAATAAAGATGGTTCGGAATCTTTCCTCGATATCATAGACCTTGACAATATTTTTATGATTGAACCGGGCAATGGTTCTGGCCTCGTTCCTGAAATTATGCAGAAAATCCTTGTCCATGGCCATGTCATGCTTCATCATTTTAATGGCCACCGGCATATTTAAAAGTGCATGTATCCCGCCATAGACAATTGCATATCCCCCTGTTCCGATTTTGTGCTGAATCAGATATTTCCCGATTCCTCTGTCAGCAATCTTTTTTCTTGATACAAATCTTTCTGTTAAAAGCTCCGTCAAAAAACTTCTCACATCCGAATATTTCTGCGTGATCTCATCAAATCTTGTTTTATCAATGGACCACAGTTCCATATCTGTTTCAGCAATCACACTGGCATTTCTGACCTCACCAGTCAAGATAGCCATCTCCCCGATAATCTCCCCCTGTTTGACCCTTGCAATCTGGTATTTTTTTATGTCCTTTTGAATAAAAACGATGCCGATTCCTTTTTGAATAACAAAACAGGCATCACCTTCATCTCCCTGTTTCATGACAAGTTCACCGGATTTCACTTTACGAAAACGCAATGTATTCAAAAACGGACACAGTCCACCACGATCAATCGATTTAAAAAGATGGGTTGCTTTTAAAAAACCATAATCCTCCGGACTTGGCGCATTGACGGCTTTGTCCTTCAGACACCAGTTTTTGTCAGTATCTGTTTTTTCAAACCGGCATCCTAATAATGAAATACCCTGAGATACGTCTTCTTGATGGGCCCACAAAACGCGGCACCGATATATTTCCCAGGGTTTGTCATGACCTCTGTACATTTCAAGGGAAAAAGGTCTGCCAGGATGTAATATATTTATTGTTCCTGTTATGCGAATACATAATCCACATGCGTTTTTGTTCAGAATGTCAACATATTGCGTTTGTTTGTTACTAATGACGGGGGTTTCAGCATAAAGCTCCGCATCACCGGAATGAACGATTCCTATACCCATGGGATCGAAACTTTCACGTTTTGCACAGCGGCGTTCTGTTTTTTTTTCTTTCATTGACGGACCACCTGTAATCGTGTTGATAGATAATGGTTCCGGTTCTGAAATCCTGCTTCAATGAGTGCAGTAAATTTTGATTGGTTTTTACGCCTTATATATTATACCGCTTCTGTAAAACGGGAATCTGTTCTTTGTCAAGAAAAACATGCAATTATTTCTGATGCTTTGCTCTTGAGCGTATTGTTCACATAACAGCACCTTGCTTTTTGTTACATTTTTTATTAAACTCTATGGCCAACTAAAAAAAAACTTTATTATTCAGCCTTATATATAAAGGATTTGCCCTGCACCATGCGCAATTTTCCTGACACCCTGGTCAACATCATCAAAAAAAGTGATCTGAATATCAACCAGATCAGCAAAATATCCGGAATTTCCAACACCTATCTGACAAAACTGCTCAAACACAAAATCAATCATCCGGGAAAAGACAAGATTGCATCTGTGCTTCTGGCGCTGAACTTTCAAATCACAGAGATCAACCAGGTGCTGGCGGATTATGACTACCAGCCCTTGAACCACCATGATATCCCCGCAATTTTAAAAAACAACCGGAACCGCCGGTTTGAAGGCCGGATTGTCCCGCATTTCGACTATATCTATTTTGAGCTGGTCATGGCAGCCCTGGAAGCCCTGGGCGGCACCAAAATCATCATCAAGGAGCGGCCCAGCGGGATTTTCATACCCATGGACCTGTATATGATGAAAGAGTTCCCCATTGAATCCGATGACCAGGCAGCTCGGTTTTTCATGGCCTTTACCCATGATGTGGTGGCAGAGCGCAAAAAACTGTTTCTGGAAAACTGCCGCAAAGGGAACCGGTTTGAAACCTATATCTGCCAGGGGTGCCTGGAGGAAAGCCTGAAAAACAACATCGGAACCGAAGCCCGGACCGCATCCCCCCGCAGGGCAGACCTGTTTGCCCGGTATTTTGCCAATGCCGTATCTGCTTTTTTAAAGTTTCCGGACCAGCACCTGCACCGGGTGGTAAAGCGGTGCACCTATTTTCAGTTCCAGATCCAGGATGCCCAGGGGAAAAACCCCAAGGTCAGCTTTACTTCGGACCGGCGCCACTACTTTCACAACGAATGGGAGCAGCTCAGCATTGAAGGATTTTTGTCCAATGCACCGGGCATCACGGATCTGTTTTTCCATGAGGTGGAAAAATGCCGGACAGCGGCCCGGCATACGGATGACATAAACACCCCTGAAGGGTTTCATGACTATATCCGGTCTTTGTTTGTTTTCCATGGCATGGGACCGGCATTTGACCAGGCCCTGTCACAACTCATGGACATTCCCGGATTAACCTTTCATTAAATCCGGCTTCCCTGGCAGAGAAAACACGCCGGAACCAGTGAAAATTCGGAAAGCAGCCGGCAAAAGCACAAGGGCCCAAAAATGGTTTAATTTTTTTTTAAACCATGTTGTATTTTTTTATTGACCCTTTATCCGGATGTGTGCTAACCCTTTTTTAATACAAATCTTGTGCAGGGGACAGCCGTGAACAAAAACACTTTGGAACCCGTTCTTTCCATACACAACCTGAGAACCCATTTTTTTTCCCGAAAAGGAGTGGCAAGGGCTGTGGACGGGGTCTCCTTTGACCTGACTCCGGGTAAGGTCACCGGCATTGTGGGTGAATCCGGGTGCGGCAAAAGTGTCACCGCCCTGTCTGTCATGGGACTGGTTCCCACCCCGCCGGGACGGGTGGTGGACGGAAAAATCCTGTTTCACCAAAGAAACCTGCTGGACCTGAACATCAGGGAACTGCGCAGGATCAGGGGCGCGGGCATTGCCATGATTTTCCAGGAACCCATGACCTCTCTGAATCCCGTGTACACCATCGGCAACCAGATTTCAGAAATGTTCCGGCTCCACAAGGGATACAGCAAAAAGCAGGCCCTGGATGCTGCTGTTGACATGCTGGAGCGGGTCCAGATCCCCTCACCCCACAAACGGGTCCATGAGTATCCCCACCAGCTGTCCGGGGGCATGCGCCAGCGGGCCATGATCGCCATGGCCATGTCCTGTGACCCGGAAATCCTGATTGCGGACGAGCCCACCACGGCCCTGGATGTGACGGTCCAGGCACAGATTCTGGATCTGATGCACCGGCTCAAGGATGAATTCTCCACAGCCATCCAGCTCATCACCCATGATCTCGGGGTAATTGCGGAAATGGCAGACCAGGTGGTGGTGATGTATGCAGGCCAGGTGGTGGAACAGGCCGGCACCCGGGAACTGTTCAAGCACACCCTTCATCCTTACACCAGAGGCCTTCTGGCCTCCATTCCCGTGCTGGGGCACCGCACCCTGGGAATGGATGAGGATCTGACCGAAATTAAGGGCATGATTCCCAGCCTCTACGACCTGCCGGCCGGATGCCGTTTCAGCAACCGGTGCCCACAGGTCATGGACACATGCAGAACCCATCTTCCTGAGCTGACAGACCAGGGCAGCGGACATCAGGTCAGGTGCTGGCTGCACTCGAAAGGCACACCCCCATGAAAACCCCGCTGGCAGCAGTCACCGACCTGAAAGTGCATTTTCCCATCAAAAAGGGCATCCTGGCCAGGACGGTGGGACATGTCTATGCAGTGGACGGCATCAGTTTTGACATCATGCCCGGAGAAACGCTGGGTATTGTGGGAGAATCAGGCTGCGGCAAAACCACTGCCGGCATGGCCATGGTGCAGCTCACCCCCATCACTTCCGGGTCCGTGCAGTGGAAAGGCACGGACATGGCCGCCATGAACCGGGCCGGGGTGCGGGCCCTGCGCAGGCAGATGCAGCTGATATTCCAGGATCCCTATTCTTCTTTAAACCCCAGAATGACGGTGCACCAGATCCTTTCCGATCCCATGGATGTCCATGATATGTTCACTGGCCGGCAGCGCAAAGCGCGCATTGATTTTCTTCTGGATACGGTGGGGCTTTCCCCGGGCCAGGCAGAGCTGTATCCCCATGAGTTCTCCGGGGGCCAGCGCCAGCGCATCGGCATTGCCAGGGCCCTGGCACTGGATCCCACCCTGATCATCGGAGATGAACCCGTGTCTGCCCTGGATGTCTCCATCCAGGCCCAGATCATCAACCTGCTCAAACGCCTGAAACGCGATTTCAACCTGTCTTTGATCATCATCTCCCATGACCTGGCTGTGGTGGAATACATCTGCGACCGCATCATTGTGATGTACCTGGGCAAAATTGTGGAAGCAGCTGATTATGCCTCCCTGTACAAAGACCCGAAACACCCCTATACCCGGACCCTGATGTCTGCCATTCCCGTGCCTGACCCGGAACACCGCACCCGGCGGATCATTTTAAAAGGCGATGTGCCCACCCCCATCAACCCGCCCGGCGGATGCCGGTTTCACACCCGGTGCCCGGACCGCATGGATATCTGCGACAAACAGGAACCCGTCATGCAGCGGTTCGGCGACCGCCACACCGCTGCCTGTCACCTGTATACAAAAAAGGATGCACCCCCTTTGTCCATCAACCCCAATTAAAGGAGAAAAAAACATGAAACACAAACTGATGACCTTCATCCTTGCCGCCATCCTGGTGATGCCCGGCATGGCCCTGGCAAAATCCGATCTGGTGATTGCCGTGGATTCCCCGCCCAAGAGCATGAATCCCCACAGTTACAATTCAGATGCCAACCTGTCCTACATGGCCAATTTTTTTGACGGCCTGCTCCAGAGACCGGCCCCGGAAGGAAAACTGGCACCGGCCCTGGCCACTGAATGGGCCCGCAAAGATGCCCTGACCTGGGAGTTCAAACTCAGAAAAGGGGTGAAATTTCACAACGGCAGCCCGTTTACTGCCGAGGATGTCAAATTCACCTTTGAGCGCATGAAAGATCCGGAGTTCTCAAAATTCCTGAACATTGCCAACTCCATTGCCTCCATTGAAACCCCTGATGATTTTACCGTGATTTTTAAAACTGAAAAACCCGTACCCTGGTTTGCGGAAACCATGCACCAGAATTTTATTGTGGACAAGGAATCCTCACTGGAACGTGATTCCGGCGATTACAACACCAAGCCCATCGGTACCGGGGCCTATAAATTTGTGGAGTGGGTCAAAGGCTCCTATGTGAAGATGGAAGCCAATCCCGACTACTGGGAAGGGGCCCCTGTGTTCAAAACCGTTGAGATCAAACCCATTACAGAAGCTGCCACCCGGTTTGCCGCCATTGCCACCCGCCAGGCCCATATCCTGAGCGGCGTGCCCATCCCCATGATCGATCAGATCAAAAAAAACCCGGCAGTTGAAGTGGTTTCCAGGCCTGCCCGCCGGGCCATCTACATGGACATCGGCAACAAACCCGGCACCCCGTTTGCCGATATCCGGGTGAGAAAAGCCATTGCCATGGCCATCAATGAAGATGAAATTGTATCCACGGTGATGCGGGGCCAGGCCACTGCGACCGCCCAGGTACCCGATACCGCCACCATCGGGTATGATCCTGATCTGAAGCGGCTGCCCTATGATCCTGAACAGTCCAAGGCCCTGCTCAAGGAAGCCGGTTATGAAAACGGGTTCGAGATCACCATTGCCGGACCCAATGACCGGTATGTCAATGACAAACAGATCTGTGAAGCCGTTGCCAGATACCTGGCCAGAATCGGCCTTGCGGTCAACCTGGATGTCAAGCCCAAATCCATTTTCTTTGATGAACTGGCCTCCAACAAACACGACTTTTATCTGATCGGATGGATGGACGGGTCCTATGACTTCGGCCGTTCCGCCCAGCTGCTGCTCCACACCGTGGATCCGGACAAAGGCCTCGGGGTATATAACGGTGCCATGTATTCCGATCCTGCGCTTGATGAAATGATCATCGCTTCCAGCGCTATTCTGGACAGAGATGAAAGACGGGCCGCCCTTCAGGCCATCAACAAAAAATCTGTTGAAGATATCGCCTGGATCCCTTTGCACTATCAGCAGGATGTGTATGCCGTGTTAAAAGCTGCCGATGTCACTTTCATCCCCCGGCCTGACCGGTGGATCGTGGCCAAGGAAATCAAAAAGTAAGCGTCTGGACCTTATCAACCGTTAATCACAAAAAGGGGCGGTCTTCGGACTTTTGCCGGGGCCGCCCCTGAACCGGATACATTGTGGGAAGATATATTTTTCAGCGCATATGCCAGGGAGTGGTGGTACTTTTAGCCGTATCCTTTATCTGCTTTCTGATTTTCAGGTTCACCGGAGACCCGGTCCTGATGCTGGCAGGCAAATACGCCACCCAGCAGGAACGCGAACAGGTAAGAATCGCCTATGGCCTGGACCGCCCGTTTTATGTCCAGTATGCCAATTTCCTGGGCAATGCCCTGAAGGGCAATTTCGGAAAATCCTATATCTCCCAGGTGGATGCCCTGGACACCATTTTAGAACGGTTCCCGGCCACATTTGAACTGGCCCTCACCGCTATTTTCATTTCCCTTGCAGCCGGGGTCCTGCTGGGCGTGGTGGTGTCCATCAAACCAGGTAGCCTGGTTTCCCGGGCCATCATGGCCGGTTCCCTGGGCGGCATATCCATTCCCACTTTTCTGATGGGCATCCTATGGGTCATGCTGTTTGCCGTTTACCTGGAGTGGCTGCCGCCCTTCGGCCGGGGGGACACCGTGCAGATCGGTCCCTGGCGCACAGGGTTTCTGACCCTGGACGGGCTCAAGCACATCATCATGCCTGCCCTGACCCTGTCCGGGTACCAGCTGGCCGTGATTCTGCGCCTCACCCGGGCCGGGATGCGGGAGGTGCTGTCTGAAGAATACATCAAGACCGCCTGGTCCAAGGGACTGTCCCCGTTCACCGTTATTGTCAAGCATGCCCTGCGCAACGTGCTCATTCCCGTGGTCACCATTGCAGGATTGAGCTTTGGGGAACTCATCGCCTTTTCCATTGTCACGGAATCCATTTTCCAGTGGCCGGGCATGGGCAATCTGCTGCTGGTGTCCATTTTTGAAACCGACCATCCTGTTATTGTCACCTATATCATGATGGCGGCCTTTATTATTCTTGCCATCAATATCCTGGTGGACCTGCTGTATGCATGGCTGAACCCCAAAATTCAATACAATTAGGGAACCCATGATCAAGAAAATATGCCAATCAAACCTTTTTTACAGTTTTGTCAGGGATATATCCGCCATGACAGGGGCCCTGCTGCTGGTGATCTTTATCTTCTGCGCCCTGTTTGCCCACATCCTGGCCCCCATGGATCCCTATGAGCTTACCACGGTGGAGCTGTCTGACTCCCTGATGGCCCCGGCATGGATGGAAACCGGGAGCCTGTCCTTTCCTCTGGGCACGGATGACCAGGGCCGGGGCATCTTGTCCACCATATTGTTCGGGCTGCGCACCTCTTTGATGGTGGGATTTTCCGTGGTGGTGGTATCCAGCATCCTGGGTATTTTTTTTGGCATGCTCGGGGGCTATTACGGCGGTATCCTGGATGCCTTTATCATGAGAACCGCAGACACGGTGTTTGCCTTTTCCACCACCCTGCTGGCCATTCTGCTTCTGGGCATATTTCAGAGCCGCAATATCTGGACCGTGGTCTTTGCCATCTGCATTGCCGGGTGGGTGAAATATGCCCGGACCATCCGGGGAACCGTGCTGGAAGTCAAAGAAAATGCCTATATCACGGCAGCCAAGGCATCCGGCGCCAAAGATTTCAGAATATTGTTCAAGCATGTGCTGCCCAATGCCCTGCCCCCTGTTTTTGTGCTCATGGCCGTGGATCTGGCCGTGGTCATCATGCTGGAAGCCACCTTGAGTTTTCTGGGGGTGGGTGTGCCCATCACCCAGCCGTCCCTGGGCATGATGATATCCATCGGAAAAAACTATATTTACGCCGGCATGTGGTGGATGGTGCTGTTTCCCGGCCTGACCCTGATTCTGCTGGTGGTGGCCATCAACCTGTTTTCCGACTGGCTCAGAGATGAGATGAACCCCAGGCTGGCGCTGCGTTCCTGATCCTGTGATCCGGTTCTATGCTCCTGATTTTACCACAAACACAAAGGCCGCGAAGAATGGAATTTACCGATATCGACCGGTTTCTGGATGATTTTGAATATATTGTAAACACGGACTCTGCTTCCGGAAACACGGCCGGCATTCTGCAGGTGGCACATTTTTTTCAGGAGCGGCTTTCCCGGATAGGCATGGCCTGTGAGATCCTGATGCCGGGAGACGGTAATGTGCCCTGCCTCAAAGCCGCCTGGGGATCCCCGCCCCATGATATGATGTTTCTGGGTCACATGGACACGGTATTTCCCGAGGGCGAGGCCGCCGGCCGGCCCTTTTCTCTTCAGGCCAACCGGGCCCGGGGCCCCGGGGTATGTGACATGAAAGGCGGGCTGCTGGTGGCCCTGCATGCCCTGGAAACCCTGAAAAAATCCGGTGACCTGGACAACCTGTCTGTCTGTGTACTGTTCAACGGGGATGAAGAGACCGGATCCACCCAGTCCCGGCCCCTGATCCTGGAAACGGCCAAAGCCTGCCGCCGGGTCCTGGTGTTTGAGCCCTGCCGGCCGGATTATCATCTGGTGAGCCAGAGAAAAGGCGGGGGATGGTTTCATATAGAGGTCACAGGCCAAGAAGCGCATGCCGGAGCAGACCCCCACAAAGGCGTCAATGCGGTGGTGGAACTGGCCCGCCTGGTGCCCCTGATCCAGGATCTCAATGATGAAACCCTGGGCACATCCGCCCAGGTAACCGTGTTCAGCGGCGGAGACAAAATCAATATCATTCCTGCATATGCCAAAGCATCCGTGGATGTCCGGATTCTGGACCCCAAAGAAAAACAGCGGGTGGAGAGTTTTTTTTCCGGGCTTTCTCAAAATCGGCTGTTTGAAAAATCTGTGATCCAGGTGTCCGGCCGCATTGACCGCCCCCCCATGACCGCCACTCCGGAAAGCCTGGCCATTCAGGACCTGATCATGGCCCAGGCACGGAACATGGGCTTTGTCATGGGGGCCATCACCACAGGGGGGTGCTCTGACGGCAATCTGACCGCATCCATGGGTGTTCCCACCATTGACGGGCTGGGCCTGGTGGGAGCTAACTCCCACAGAAAAGATGAATACGTGGAACTGGAAAGTATTCCAAAGATGGTCACCCTTATCAGCCGGGTCTGCCGGCAGGTGGCAGGCAATTAATCCATAAAATCAAAACACAGGGCTAAAGAGAGCGGATATCCTCCACCACAAAAGGGGTGGACTGGATGGCCATGCTCCTTTTTTTCACCCAGATCCGGGCCATGCCCACAGCCTCTCCGTCAATATTGGTCATATTGGCCAGTTCCTCGGCAAACCCGATGTCCTTTATTTTAAATTCATAATAAAATGTGTTGGATGTGAACGGATCCACAATAAGGATAATTTTTTCCAGGTCCCAGGGATGTTTCCGCGGAGACCCGGAAAAAGGCACATAATTTTTTTTATCCACATGACTGGATTTTTTATACGTCTGTATTTCAAATCTTTCTATAGGTTCCAGCATTGACAATGTCATGAATGTTCTCCTGTGCAGTAACAAAATTTAATCATGTCCATCAAAGCCATTATACTGGGTTTTAAAAAAAAACGAAGTAATTTTTTTTCATCAGTTCTGCTGTTTCATCCGTGCCACCACATCAGCCACCCGTTCGCCCCCCGGCGTGGCAGCATCAGGATTTATCTCCACCAGCGCTTCCCATGCTGCCAATGCACCTGCCAGGTCATTTAAGTCCGCCATGAGAACAACCCCTTTGTTGAACAATGCGGTTTCAAATCCAGGAGATACGGCCACTGCCCGGTCAAAGGCCTGGATGGCTTTTTCCGGCTGCCCGGCGCGCCGGTACATCACACCCAGATCCGTTATGACACCAGGACTTTCCGGTGCCAGGGCCAGTGATTTTTCATATGCCTGAATGGCCGCATCAAACTGGTTGGTATCAAAAAACAGGTGCCCCAGTTTTGCCCAGGCATCAGCATCGTTGGGATTCTGTTCCAGGTATTTTTCAAGCTCCGGAATCCGGGGATCTGTTTGAGCGGCAGTATCAGCTGCCGGCGGTAAAGTGGTGTCGGCATGCATATGGTCACCGGGTGATTCTTTTGCCAGCTTAAAGGAGGTATAGGCGGCCCCCAGAATGAATCCCACTGTAACGGAAGCCAGGATGGCCATGTAAAGGGCCTGCCGGGTTATAGTCCCGGTATGTGTTTTCTTCATGTCTTTTGCCATGTTTTTTTCCTCTCTTTCTGAAATGGGCAGTCAGACCTGCCGGCTGCAAAAAAAGCCCCTGATCCGGTCTCGGATGAGGGGCTTTTTATTTTCAAGCCATGATATGGCTTTTAAACAAGTAAAATGGTCAGCTAATCAACAGTTACGTTTGCAGCAGCAGGGCCTTTCTGACCGTTTTCAATGTCAAAGGTTACATGATCGCCTTCATTCAGCGATCTGAATCCTTCTCCACTGATTCCGGTGTGATGCACGAATACATCTTCTCCATTTTCCTGTTCAATAAATCCAAAACCTTTTGCGTCATTAAACCATTTTACAATACCTTTAGCCATATTGGCAATCTCCTGTATAAAAAATAAACATAAATCGGTTTCCAGTGGTCTTCCAACCAATCGAAAAAACCTGAAGAAACCATCTGTGCCTGCATACCAGCAGCACAGGTTAGTCTATCGTATCGCATCACAATCAAATGTCAAGCATAATATCCTTATAAACTGTACTTCTATCATTCAGGGCGTCCAGGGCAGCAAATACACCTGTGGCAGGTCCGGTACCTGCCTTGCGGTTGCATCTTTGATACCACCCTGGCCGTGGCGGTCGCACCCCTGCAATCTTTTTCCTTGCCCATGAAATCATTGTCAGATCCAAGTACCTGAAAACACATATAATCGGCACCCGGCTTTTATATGCTTTCAGGCTGGCATGTATTGTGCTGTTATTGTTCAGGATTAATGCCGGATAACGCAGAATTATAACATGCAAGGAGAAAAAATGGAAAAAATAGCAGTGGTAGGGTGTGGTTCATACATGGAGCAGGGATATGGCTGCCCAGGAGAATGGCGGTGCCTCAAGGCCGCAGCCCTGGGGGAAGGCAAATTTGAAGAACCGGCAGCAGTTGTGGCTTTTATCAAATGCGAGTGCCCGGGCAGGACAGTGGTACCGGCCCTGGGCATGGCAGCCAAAATTTCTGAAATCAAACCGGATAAAATCTATTTAAGTTCCTGCCTTGTGAATGCCAAACCCGGATGCCCCTATACGGGAGCTGAAGATCTGGCCGCACTGATACAGGAAAAGACCGGTACACAAGTGATTCTGGGAACCCATGATTATCATTGATTTCTCTTGTGACCCTTACACTCAATGATCAATCTTGGAGTTGTGAGGGGTTTTCCAGAAACCATACACAAAAACTTACACAATATTTGTTGATCAGGATTATAAAGAAAGGAAAATTCCATGGCAGAAGCTGTGATAAAACTTGGTAGAAAAAAGCAGACAACCACCTTTATGGACAAGGTCAAAGAAATTCTGCCGGAAGGCGGAAACCTGAATGCCTGTCTGACCTGCGGGGCCTGTGCCTCAGGATGCCCGGCCACAGGGCTCACAGATATGGATCCCAGAAAATTTCTGCGCATGGCCGCCCTGGGCATGGATGAGGAAATTGCCGCCTCAGACTGGCCCTGGATGTGCACCATGTGCATGCGCTGCATTTATGTCTGCCCCATGAAAATCGATATACCCCAGCTGGTTTTCAATGCCCGGGCCCTGCGTCCCAGAGAAGAGCGGCCCAAAGGCATCTTAGGCTCCTGTGACATGGCCTTGAAAAATGATACCACATCCGCCATGGGCACCACGGCAGAAGATTTTGAATTTGTTGTAGAGGACGTACTGGAAGAATACAGAGAAGCCCAGCCGGAATTTGCCGATATGGAAGCCCCCATTGACAAGCAGGGGGCTGAGTTTTTCCTGAACCAGAACTCCAGGGAGCCTGTGACAGAACCGGATGAACTGGTGCCCTTGTGGAAGATCCTGCACCTGGCCGGTGCGGACTGGACCTACGGCAGCAAAGGCTGGGCCGGGGAAAACTACTGCATGTTCCTGGCAGATGACGAAGCCTGGAAACATGTCACTGAAATGAGTGTCAAACAGGCCAACAAGCTGGGGTGCAAGACGTTTCTCAATACCGAGTGAGGCCACGTCACTTTCTCAGTCCGGGCCGGACTGAAAAAATTCAACCTGGAACATAATTTTGAAGTAAAAAACCTGTATGAATACTATGCCAAATGGATCCGGGAAGGCAAGCTCAAGGTCAATTCCGACTGGAACAAGGATCTGGGCATCAAATTCACGGTGCAGGATCCCTGTCAGATCGTGCGCAAAAGCTATGGTGACCCCATTGCCGAAGACCTGCGCTTTGTGGTCAAATCCGTGGTAGGAGAAGAAAACTTTGTGGACATGCAGCCCAACCGCTCAAACAACTTTTGCTGCGGCGGGGGCGGCGGGTTCCTGCAGTCCGGGTTCAAGGAGGAACGTTTGCAGTACGGCAGAATAAAAGATGATCAGATAAAGGCAACAGGCGCGGATTACTGCATTGCCGGCTGCCACAACTGCCATGCCCAGATCCATGAACTCAGCGAGCATTACGGCGGCAACTACCCGGTGGTGCATCTGTGGACCCTCATCTGCCTGTCCATGGGAATCTTAGGTCCCAATGAAAGAGAATACCTGGGCGATGATTTAAAAGAGGTCAATGTATTTCACCCGGAAACCGCCATGTAGACCACCCAGGCGCCATTTTCCAGGGCCGGCCCATCCAGCGGGGCCGGCCCCCGATCACCCCGATCACCCCGATCACCCCGATCACCCCGATCACATCCATCACATCCATCACATCGATTTTTCAGGATTACCCCGGATAATTTTTTATGATAACCGTCCTGTCGCCTGCACAGACTTCCTGGGTTTTGTACAGGCCCGTCTCTTGTCAGCGAAATTCTGCAGACCTGGTTTGCGAACCGCCCCAAACCACCCATATGTTTCCTGATATGAAATTTTCACACATAATCAGGGCTGCATCAGATAAAAGTTGACAAACAGCAAACATTAAGGTAGCCAGAAAACACAGGCACAAAAAACCGGGCAACCAACATTTTTCCAACCACAGCAGCAAACCTGCAAAAACAAGGAGATGTCAGCATGAAAAAATCGGGTGTAAGACAAAGTGTTTTAGTAACAGGCGCGGCCATTCTGGTGATCTTTGCCATGGGGAGCATTCTGCCCGCCTTTGCCGACACCGTCAAATTCGGCCATGTGGCCCCGCCCTTCCACGGCCAGGCCAAAGGGGTTGATGCCTTTGCCGCTTATGTGAAAGAAAAAACCAACGGTGCCATTGACATTGCTACTTTTCCGGCAGGCCAGCTGGGCGGGGAGCGCTCCATGGCCGAACAGGTCCAGGCCGGCACCCTGCAGATCGCAGCCCTGACCACGGCGGTTCTCCAGAATTTCGTGCCCCAGTGCGCCATCCTGGACATGCCCTTTATCTTCCCGGACCGCAAAACCGCTTATGCCACCCTGGACGACCCGGAAGTCCAGGAAAAAATATTTTCCTTTTTCCCCAAAAAAGGGTTTATCGCCATTGGATGGACAGAAAATGAAATCCGGGATTTCACCAACAACAAGCGCCCTGTGCGCACCCCGGATGACATCAAGGGGCTCAAGGTACGGGTCATGAACTCTCCTGCCTACCTGGACACCTTTAAGCAGCTGGGGGCATCACCTGTTGCCATTCCTTTTCCTGAAACCTACAATGCCCTGCAGACCGGTGTCATTGATGCCCAGGAAAACCCCATCCTCACCTCTATTCTCATGAAATTCACCGAGGTCACCAAATATGCCACCAGGACCCAGCACTGCCTTACCGAATGTGTCATTGTGGTGTCTGTGGATTACTGGGAAAGCCTGACCAAAGAACAGCAGAAGATCTTCCGGGAAGCGGCCGAACTATGCATCGACACCAACCGGACCGTCAATGCAGCCCTGCATGATTCTCTGCCCAAAATCAACCTGTCCATTGATGAATACGCAAAAGCCAATGATATTGATATCATTTATCTGACACCGGAAGAACGCGAAGTGTTCCGTGTGGCCATGACCCCGGTGTGGGACAAATACCGCGAAAAAATCGGTGATGACCTGTTTGATTTTGTCCTGGAAAAAATTGCAGCACACAAACAATAAAATCGGCCGGTGCCGGCAGCCTTGCGTGCCGGCACCGCTGCCCAACCGATAAACAGAGCGGCTGAAAACAAAAGTTTCAGCCGCTTTTTCAGGAGGCCCTGCGTTGCAGCGATTTTTTACTTTCATCAACCGGGTGGAAAACATCACCCTGGTGTGGACCATCCTGGCTCTGGCAGTCATCGGGTTTATTCAGGTCATTGCCCGGTATGTATTCAACTATTCTTTTACCTGGTTTGAGGAACTGGGCCGGTACGTGGGGGTGTTTGTCGCTTTCTTAGGGGCCTCCATCGGGGTACGCACAGGCAGTCATTTCACCATGGATCTTGTGGTATCCCATATGGACCGGCCCTGGCAGGGTCTGGTCCGGGCAATCACCAACTGTCTGTCAGCTGGATTTTTCTTTATTGTGGCCTGGCATTCCTGGAAAATCGTGC
This sequence comes from Desulfotignum sp., assembly GCA_035268565.1. Lineage (GTDB taxonomy): Bacteria > Desulfobacterota > Desulfobacteria > Desulfobacterales > Desulfobacteraceae > Desulfotignum. The sequence goes on from DATFKQ010000007.1 coordinate 24,859, forward strand.
TGCGCATGCACGGGTATGAAACCACCTCCCCCACCATGCAGATCCCCATGTATATCGCCTATCTGCCTATACCGGTGTTTTCCGTGTTCATCGGGATCAGATTCCTTTTACAGGCCTTCAAACAGGGCCTGAAAGGGGCCAACCCATGATCCTGACCATCTGTGTCTGTTTTGCCGTGCTCCTGTTTGCAGGCGTACCCATTGCCGTGATCCTGGGGGTGACCACCCTGGTATCTTTGGTGTTTTTTTCCTCCACCCCGCTGACTATCATCACCCAGCAGCTGTTCAATGCCCTGGACCAGTTTGTGCTCCTGGCCATACCTTTTTTCATTCTGGCAGGTGCCGTCATGACCCGGGGCGGTATTGCCAGACGTCTCATCGCCTTTGTCAACGCCCTGGTGGGGTGGTTTCCCGGAGGGCTTGCCATGGCCGGAATCCTGGCCTGCATCTTTTTTGCCGCTATCTCCGGATCTTCACCTGCCACAGTGGTGGCCATCGGCTCCATCATGATACCCGCCCTGATAAAGGCCGGATATGGGGAAAAATTTTCTTTGGGGCTGATCACGGTGTCCGGTTCTCTGGGCATTGTGATTCCGCCCTCCATACCCATGATTCTCTATTGCCTGGTCATGAATGTATCTGTATCGGAAATTTTCATGGCCGGAGTGCTGCCCGGACTGCTCATCGGCTTCGCCCTGATGGTGTACACCTTTTTTGTAGCAAGGAAACACGACTGGCGCATCGCGCAGAAAGCCTCGCTTTCCCAGCTGGTCCAGACAGGCAGAGAAGGCATCTGGGCCCTGCTTTTGCCCTTTATCGTGCTGGGGGGTATTTATTCCGGCGTATTCACCCCCACGGAAGCGGCTGCCGTATCCGTGGTCTATGCCCTGTTTGTGGAAATGGTCATCTACAAAGAATTCGGACTCAAGGATCTGACAGGCGTATGCCAGGAGGCAGCTGTGCTCTCCGCCTGCCTGCTGTTTATTTTATCCTGTGCCATGACCTTTATCTGGCTGCTCACAGCTGAACAGGTCCCCCATCAGCTGGCAGATATCATATTCCATTATATTGACAGTCCCTGGATGTTTCTGCTCACCGTCAACATCCTGTTCCTGATTCTGGGATGCTTTATGGATGATGTGTCTGCCATGCTCATTCTGGCACCCCTGTTTTTAGAAACCCTGAACCGGTACGGCATCGATCTGGTGCATTTCGGCATTGTCATGGTGCTCAACATCCAGATGGGCATGCTCACCCCGCCCTTTGGGCTGAACCTGTTTGTGGCCTCGGGCATCACCAAAGAACCTATTATCAAAATCGCCCGGGGCGTGGCACCATTTCTGGTGATCATGCTGGCCTGCCTGATGCTGGTCACCTACATCCCCTGGATTTCCCTGGCACTGCCCAACTGGATACTGCATTAAGGAGCCTTTATGATTTCCCAGGATGTAAAAGACCAATTCACCGCCATTGTGGACCCTTCCCGGTGGCTGGACAAAAAAGAACAGCTCGTCTGCTATGCCTATGACGCGTTTGTGGAAGAATCCATGCCTGATGCCGTGATTTTTCCTGAAACCACTGATGAGGTCTCCCGGATCCTGGCCCTGGCTGCGGCCCACAAAATTCCGGTCACGGGCAGAGGCGCCGGCACCTCGGTGTGCGGGGCACCCGTGCCGGTGCATCACGGCCTGGTGATCTGCTTTTCCAAAATGGACCGGATTTTGGAAATCAACACCAGGGACAGGTACATCATTGTGGAACCCGGGGTGGTGAATGCCGATGTTCAGGCCGCTCTGGCCCCTTACGGGTTTTTCTTTCCCCCGGATCCCGGGTCCATGAATTCCTCCACCATCGGCGGCAACATTGCCCAGAATGCGGGCGGCCCCAGATGCCTGAAATACGGGGTAACCCTGGATTATATCCTGAGCCTGGAAGTGGTGCTGGCCTCGGGCAGGGTCATCACATTCGGCAGTAAAAACATCAAGGATGTCACGGGATACAAGCTGGCAGCCCTGTTCTGCGGGTCAGAAGGCACCCTGGGGCTGGTCACCAAAGCCATTCTCAAGGTGGTGCCCCTGCCGGAAACCGTGAAAACCATCATGGCCACCTTCAAAGACCTGGATGACACGGCCAGGGCGGTCACGGACATTATCGGCTCCGGCATCCTGCCGGCAGCCATGGAACTGATGGACAAACTCACCCTGAATGCCATTGAGGACAAAGCCGGCCTGGGCCTGGACAGAGAGGCAGC
>DATFKQ010000008.1:0-7489 GCA_035268565.1 Desulfotignum sp.
ATCCCTGTATGGAAGGAAACCCCATGACCCCTGTTCTGGAGCAAAAAAGGTTTTTCAAACAATAGCCCGTTGCCTGTCGTTATATAATGCACACTACCTTTGAACAAAAAAAAATCATTGATACTGACCTTGCCCCGGGCCAGGCACTCAAGGTGCTGGCCTTTGCCGGCACCGGCAAGACCACCACCCTGGTGGCTTACGCCCGGAAACGGCCCGGGATGCGGTTTCTTTATCTGGCATTCAACAAAAGCGTACAGCTGGAGGCGGCAAAAAAATTTCCAGCCAATGTCATGGCACGCACCGCCCATTCCCTGGCATTTCAGGCCAAAGGATTCCAATACAAGGACCGGCTGGTAAAAGGATTCCGGGCCAACCAGATTATGACCGCCCTAAACCTGGATGATTATGAAACTGCCCGTTTTACCATGGACACCCTGCACCGGTTTCTGGTGTCCGCTGATCCGGTGGTGTCGCTGCGCCATATGCCGGCTGCAGCCCATGGCCATTATCAGCGTCAGGGCGTAAAAACACCGGATCTGGTGGATTACGCCAACCAGCTGGGCCGGCTCATGTGCAATGGCGGCCACCCGGATATCGGCATGGTCCATGACGGATATCTCAAGCTGTACCAATTATCCAACCCGGTCCTGAACTATGACTGTATCCTTCTGGATGAGGCCCAGGACATCAACCCGGTGGTCAGTGCCATGGTCATGGCCCAGGTACGACCTGAGGCAAACAAAAAAAAAGCGGCTGTTATCCTGGTGGGAGACAATCATCAGCAGATCTACAGTTTCAGGGGAGCCAAAGACACCTTAAAGACCATGGAGGCGGATCAGACCCTGCACCTGACCAGAAGCTTTCGGTTTGACAGCAATATCGCCCAGGTGGCCAATATGGTGCTGTCTGTGTATAAAAAAGAAACCAGAACCATCCAGGGAACCCGCGGCAAACAGGACCGGAAGCCACCCTGGAATCCAAACCAGCACACCATTATTGCCCGGACCAATGCCGTGCTGTTCGACAGGGCGGTACAGTTTTACAAAACGCGCAGCATCGGATTTTCCGGCGGGATACAAGGATACCGTCTGGACCTGCTCAAAGAGGTGTTTTATCTGTATGACAAAACATTATTTCGTATCCGTGATCCTTATATCAAGGGATTTTCCTGTTTTTCCTCTTTGAAATCCTATGCCGGCGCAGTGGAGGATCTGGAATTGTCCTCCGTGTGTGCCATGGTGGAAAAATACGGGTCCACCCTGCCCGGACATGTGGACCGCATCAAGGAAAAAACCGTGGATACAGACCAGGCCGGCATCATCCTGACAACAGCCCACAAGGCAAAAGGCCTGGAATGGGACCATGTCCTGATCATGGATGATTTTGTTCCTCTGGTCAAAGATGAAACCCCTGTTGATCCGGCCGGGGTGGACCCGGATGAATTCAACCTCATTTATGTAGCCGTGACCCGGGCCAGAGAACGCCTGCGATTTCACAAAAACAGCAGCATTCCAGCGTTTATCCGGTTGGTGAAACAAAGAATCACCCGCCGTCCTCACCCATGAGCAGTTGCGCCAGGGCGGTCTGGCGTTTGGAGATGTCTTCATTTTTCACTGCCATGGCAAGGGCTCTGCGGGTGCCCACAAACACCGCCAGTTTCTTTGCCCGGGTGATGCCGGTATAGATCAAATTTTTAAACAGCATCTTGAAATGCTGGGTCATCACCGGGATGATCACCGCCTCAAATTCCGATCCCTGGGACTTGTGGATGGTCACCGCATAGGCCAGGTCCAGCTCCATGATGTCGGCCTGGCGGTAGAGCACCGGCGGAGCATCGGCAGAAAACGCCACCGCCAGGGTCAGGTCCGATGTGTTGATGCGGGTGATGGTGCCGATATCGCCGTTGAACACGTTCAGATCATAGTTGTTTTTCCGGTGAATCACCCGGTCCCCTTTCCGGAACACCCGTTGGCCCACTAAAATTTCAGCCTTGCCGGGCCCCTTCGGGTTGGCGCTTTCCTGAATCACCCGGTTGAGGTTCACCGTGCCCAGCGAGCCCCTTGTCATGGGGGAAAGGATCTGGATTTCCGTTGACAGGCCATGATATCTGGGTATCCACTCCATGTATAATTTCAGGATTACATCAACTGCGGTCAGGCCGTAATGCAAAGAAGACCAGGGATGGACCTTCTGGAGGACAGACAGCAGTTCTTCCACCCGGGTGCCGGCCTTTGCCACCTGTTCCAGGTTTACATGGGCGAATTTTTCAGGGATCTGGATCTCAGTTTCATAGGGGTGCACCGGTTCTTTGACCCGGAATTCAAACAGGTCCGGGTCTTCCAGCCGCCGGGGGACCTGTGTTTTTTCCCGGTGCACCAGGGCCTTGACGCGCTGGACAAACTGCAGCTGCTCTTTTGTGGCCTCATCTGCATCCATAAACAGGCAATCAATCTTTTTGGTCCACAGGGACGGATCCTTGAACGGGGAGGCAATCCAGGGCATCTTCCCTGCATTGATCTGGTGGGCATACTGGATGATCAAGGACTGGGCCGCCTGGCGGAAGATCTGTGTCAGCCGGAAAAAGGCGATTCTGCCCGAAGCGATCAGGTCCTTGAGTACATTGCCCGCCCCCACCGACGGCAGCTGGTCATAGTCTCCAATGAAGACCACCTGGCAGTTTCGGGGTACGGCCTTGAGCAATGATGCAGTCAATGTAATATCCAGCATGGAACATTCATCCACCACCAGAAAATCCATTTCCAGGGGGGTGTCTTCATTTTTTTTGAACCGGCCGTTCTGCCACCCCAGCAGCCGGTGAATGGTTTTGGCTTCTCTGCCGATCACCTCTCCCATGCGCTGGGCTGCCCGGCCGGTGGGGGCCGCCAGCAGCACACGGTGTTTCATGGCCTCAACAAGTTCCACCAGAACCCGGGTGGTGGTGGTCTTGCCGCAGCCGGGACCGCCGGTGAGAATGGACATCCCTTTGCCTGCAATACCCTGGACCGCTGCTGCCTGCTCATCGCTTAACTGCAGCTGCCTGGCCCGGGTAAACAGTTTGATCCACCGGCTGATACGGGGCATGTCCACATCCGGGGGATCGGTCATTTCTGCAATGCGCCTGGCCACATACAATTCATCAAAATACAGGGATCTGGCATAATAGCAGTCCTGGGGGGGTGCCCCTTCCTCCAGAACCAGGTGCCTTCGCATGAGCAGCCGGTCAGCTTCCATGGTTTCCAGAATCTGTGCAAGAACCCCGGAAAGATCCAGTTCCAGCAATTGTCTTACCTGATCCAGGATCTGGGCAAAGGTTAAAAAGCAATGGCCGAAATTTCTGGCTGCAGACAGCACATGCCGGATGCCGGCGGTTATCCGCTCAGGACTGTCCGCAGCCAGACCCATACTCAGGGCCACCTTGTCTGCGGAAAAAAAACCGATGCCGTAGAAATCATCGGCCAGCCGGTAGGGATCTGCCATGACATTGGCTATGGCATCATCACCGTATGCTTTGTAAATACGCACCGAAAACAAAGTGGAAATACCATGGGACTGCAGAAACATCATCACATCCCGGATAGCCCGGTGCTCGGTCCAGGCGGCAGATATCATCTCCAGTTTTTTTTCGGCAATGCCCGGCACCTCCATGAGGCAGTGGATCCGGTTTTCAAACACATCCAGGGTCTGGTCTTTAAAATGTGCAACAATTTTTTTGGCGGTCTTTGGCCCCACCCCTTTTATCAGGCCGGACCCGATATATTTTTCCAGGGCTGCGGCTGAAGCGGGTTTGTGTTCCCGGGCCTGGGTGGCAAAGAACTGACGTCCGTATTTGGGATGCATCTGCCAGGACCCTTCAAATGCCATGGTGGCACCGGCAAACACCCGGGTCTGGTGCACCAGCACGGTTTCACGCTTGGCCGGCGCATCAAAAGGCAGCACCTGCAGCACGGACCAGCCGTTGTCCGGATTGTGATAGGTCACCCGGTCCACCACCCCGTTCAGGTGCTCTTTGATCACCCCCCGGTCCGCCGGTATTCCGGTTTGTCCATCCGGCATCGCCTGGACCTCAGGGTATGAAAATCTGCTGTTTTCCATACATGTCACCATATCCCAAACCAGGATGGAGGACAAGTCCAGGAAGACACACTTTTTTCCCTGTCGCTTAACCCTTGACATATTTTCCGGGTAAATGGTACCTGTTTGGGAGATACAGCAATTGTCACGCCAATTTCATACAACGGGGGGCAGGCCATGGATATTTCCGGGATGAAACAAAAAAATCTTATTTCCCAATGGGCCTTTGACACCCGCCCCATTCTGGGCAGGCTCCACCTGTGGCTGGAAGATGTGCGCGTAGAATGGATGCGGGGAAATCCTGAAGACAAGGTCCTGGATACCATCTCTTTTACCGATGACCGCACGGAAAAAATGCTGGCAATGACCCTGGCGGTCACTGCACTGGGCACCCGGCTGTTCGGCCATTTCGGCAAGGGTGCCGGGCTGGAGAAAAAACAACTCAATGTCATAAAAAAAGATGCCGATGCCATTTCCGCTTATGCCATGAGTGAAAGCCTGTGGTATCTGTCCCGGACCCTGCCGGAAAACCATGCCATCATGGTCTGTCTGGGGGAGGGCCTTATGCCCAAAGGCGGAGAAACTGCAGAAATGGGCGCCAACCCCCTGCTGGGGTTCGGCCGGATTTATGCCCGGCCCCAGGTGGCAAAATTTCTGGAGGACTGTGTATTAAAACTGATCAATGATCCCGGCTATGCCTGGGATGATTTCAGACGGGCCACGTCCAAACAGGACATCACTGTATGGGGGGCTGCCATCGACACCCTGGAAAACACCTCCAGATTTGCCAAAGGCGAAGAAACAGGCCCCATGACCATACTCCACCTGTTTGATCAGCCTCTGGCCATCTGCGATCAGTATGAAGGGTATATTGCCAACCTGGTGATGCCAAAAAAAATTGTGGACCGGGCGGCAGAAGATTCCGTTCTGATTGATTTTTTCACCCCCAGGCATCTGGTGGTCAAAGCCATCCAGAAAACCTATCCCGGCATTCAGCCGCGTAATATCCATGTGTGGACCCTCACAGGAAAAAACCGGTCCCCGCGCATCGGACTGATCTGGGATCAGTGGAAAAAAACCGGTGCCCATCTGGTGGATACATCCTGGACCCTGCCCTCGGGCTTTGCCCCTTTCACCGATTCAGGCACCTATGCCCCCACTTTGGCTGTGGGGGACTGGAAAGATGAAAACCAGGAGACCCATTTGTTTATTGTGGACGGATATGCGGCATCCGCCGAAGCTATCCAGGCAGCCAGCCTGGCCCCTATTCTGGATCTGTCTGTTTCCCTGGCAGTTTTGTCCTCCAAATTCAGATTTGCTGCCCACATGGATTCCGCCGCCATGAAACTGGATGCAGCCAGTCCGGATTTTGCCGGTCTGCTGCAGAAAATCACCAGCCTTGATCTGGATGCTGACACGATCGAGACCTACCGGGAAAGCATCCAGCTGGCGAAAAAAGCAGGGATTCCTTTGGATAAACGCACCATCTGCGCAGATGACCTGATCTCGGAAAAAAAATGGCAGACCCTGGCAGGTGCGGGATATATGCTGCCTGATCCTTATACCGGGGCGCCAGGGGTCACACAGATTTCCGAAGACACCTATGAGGTCACCGTGCGCCTGACCTCTGCCAGAGGGGACAAGCGCATCACCTTTGCCCTGCGCCTGCTGGAAAGCCTGGAACAAAACAAACTGGTTTTCAGCCCCCTTCTCAACCGGTTTCTCAAGGGAGAAGATTTTTTGCACCGGGCTGTGAAGATATCTGATTCCGGACGCATCCGCAATGAATTGCAGACCCTTTGTTCTGATGCCTTAACCTATTTCGGCAGTACGGTTGTGCTCGAATTTGACAAAATATCCAAGGCCACCATTTCAGAAGCCAACCAGGAAAAGCTGCGGCAGATATTAACCTGGTATAAAGAAAATTATCCCATCTGGTTTGAGTGGCTGGAAATCAGGTGACTTTCTGCATCAGATGGGTCTGATCTGCTTTTCATCCAGGGCCCGCTGGATGCATTCTATGGCATGCTGTTTTACGTTGGAAATATGCCGGGACAAAATTGACCGGGCCTGGTGCACATCTTTTTTCACAATAGCCTCATACAGCTGCATATGCTCGCTGTCCACCCGGTCCATGGGGGTGACAAACAAAATATTGCCCCGGTATTTGAGATACAGCAGATCAAACAGGTATTTCAGGGTATTGATCTGAATCCGGTTCCCGGACAGCTGGGCCAGGTGTAAATGAAATTCCATATCTTTGAGCAGCCGTTCCTTGAGATAGATATCCCGCACCGCTGCCAGATGGCTGTCCAGGGCTTTTTTCAACTGGTTCCTCCCCCGCTTGCCAATGGCAGCAATGGTGGTTTCCAGCAGCGAAACCTCGATCAACTCCCTGAACTCATAAATTTCTGTGATCTCTTTGAGGCTCACATTTTCCGTATAATACCCCCGGTTGGGTTCATGCCGGACCAGACCCTGGAATTCCAGGTGTTTCAATGCCTGAATCACCGGCGTGGTACTCATGTTGAGCCGCTTTGCCAGGTCGCCGTAGGAAATTTTCTGGCCCGGAATGATCTCATTGTGAAAAAACATCCGGCGGATGCCCATATAGGCTTCTTTGGTAAAATCTTCCTTGGTTTTTCCGGGCCCTGTTTTTTTTGTGTTTTCCATGACCGTCATCCTTATACCAACACCAGGATAAAATCAATTAAAATTATGGGAATTATGACTTGACATATCCGGGTGCACCCGGTAAAATTCCTGCATAACTTAATCAGATATTTGATCAGATTTATATAGGATCTGTCTGATCAAAACAAAGGAGAACCATTATGGCATTTGTATTCATGGAAGGCAACGAAGCAGTTGCCAGGGGGGCCATGGCTGCCGGCTGCAATTTTTTTGCCGGTTATCCCATCACACCGGCCACCACCATATTCAATAACATGCTCCAGATGCTGCCCCCAAAAGGCGGCACCTGTATTCAGGGAGAAGATGAGATCGCCTCCATGGGATACTGCATCGGCGCATCCATGGCCGGCAAAAGAGTGCTCACCGCAACCTCCGGCCCGGGCATCAGCCTGTACAGTGAACACATATCCTTTGCCATCGGCAGTGAGATCCCCCTGGTGATCGCCAATGTCCAGCGGTTGGGGCCTTCCACCGGATCAGCCACAAGAGGGGCGGATTCCGACATCCAGTTCATGCGGTGGGGGTCAACCTCAGGCGCGCCGGTGATAGTACTGGCCCCCACAGATGCCAAAGACTGCATGGAACTGACCGTGCATGCCTTCAACTTTGCCGAAGAATTCCGGTGTCCGGTGTTCATCGCCTCCAACAAGGAGATCGGCATGACCAAGGAAAGCTTTGACATGGACGACCTGAATCTGCCGCCTTTGGTGGAACGTACCCCATA
>DATFKQ010000009.1:0-4330 GCA_035268565.1 Desulfotignum sp.
AAAAGAATTGATTGCTGTCAAACCGCACTTCACGTCCCAGAAGTGCTCTGGATGCGGCGAGATTGTAAAGAAATCATTGTCAGTCAGAACACACAAATGTCCACATTGCGGCCTGATCCTGAACCGGGACCACAATGCGGCAATAAACATATTGAGACTGGGGCTACAGTCTCAGAGCCTTTCGGCTCAAGAAGCCCCCACTATAGCGGCGGCTTAGTGGTGGGAGTAGTCACCAGAGAGCACCGCAGCAGTGGAGAGGGCGGCCTTTTACATATTTTTCATGTTCCCTGTACATATAAATTGCGTTGAAAATGGTATTATACGCCTATTTCCGTCATCTGTTTTTTTTGATTTAAATCAAGGATAAAACTTTTTTATAGGCTTGTCCAGAGGTCGGAATATGCCCATAAACACCCCGGAAGCGGATAGCAAGGCGATTCTGGAACAAAATAAATGAGGTGACCCAATGCAAAAAAAAGCGGTTTCTCCGTTGATCCTGACAGAGATGTCAAACCGTATTCCCGGATTTGGACCATGAATATAAAACTGATCGTGATCGGCGGTGTGGCCGGTGGAGCCGCCGCAGCGACCCGGGCCAGACGTTTGTCGGAAAAGGCTGAGATCATCCTGTTTGAACGGGGATTCCATGTCTCCTATGCCAATTGCGGCCTCCCCTATTTTATCGGTGGTGAAATCGAGGATCGGGACGACCTGTTCATTTCTTCGCCCCAGCGTCTTCAAGACCGCTACCGCATTGATGTCAGGGTGCAGCAGGAAGTTGTGAAAATACTTCCGGACCGGAAGATCATCACGGGGTATGACCATGCATCTGGAAAATCCTTTTTTGAATCTTACGATAAACTGATCCTGTCACCAGGGGCCTTTGCAATGACACCGGATCTGCCCGGCAGGGATCTGCCATTTATTTTCACGCTCAGGGACCTTCCGGATTCTGACAGCATCAAAGCCCATCTGGACCGGAATGCCGTGGAAAAAGCTGTTGTTGTGGGCGGCGGTTCAATCGGGCTGGAGGCCCTGGAAAACTTCAGCCGACTCGGTATTTCTGTTTCCCTGATTGAGCAGAAACACCAGGTCCTTCCCGGCCTGGATTATGATATGGCGGCCCGGGTCCACCGGGAACTGAGAGACCAGGAAATAGACCTCTGCCTGGGAGAATGCGTAACAGAATTCACCCCGGCAGACCGGGGCGTGACCGTTAAAACACAAAAAGGGCGGGAACTGCGCTCGGATCTGGTGCTGCTGGCCGTAGGGGTGCGGCCGGAAAAGGAGCTGGCGGTGAATGCCGGCCTTACCATCGGCAGTCATGGAGGGATTCTTGTTAATAATCACCTCCAGACCTCTGATCCGGACATCTATGCCGTTGGTGATGTCGTCGAAGTGAAGGATCTGGTTACAGGGAACCCAGGGCTGCTGGCACTGGCCGGTCCGGCCAACCGGCAGGCAAGAACGGCCGCCGACAACATCATGGGCAGGGATACGGTTTTTGATCCGGTGCTGGGAACCGCTATCACCCGGATCTTCAACCTGACTGCCGGAAACACCGGTGCCGGGGAAGAAGCGCTCACCCGGGCCGGCCTTCCTTTTCAGGTCTCCTTCACCCATTCCTTTCACCATGCTTCTTACTATCCGGATGCCCGGCCCATGGCGGTCAAACTGCTGTTTCAGGAGGATGGCACCCTTCTGGGCGGCCAGATTGTCGGGGAAAAAGGAGTTGACAAGCGGATTGATATCCTGGCGACAGCCATCCGTGCCAAAATGACGGTCCATGACCTGGAAAGACTTGAACTGGCCTACGCACCCCAGTTCGGATCTGCCAGGGATGTTGTCAACATTGCCGGCAGCGTTGCAGCCAACATTTTAAAAGGAGACGTGGAAACCATTTCCTGGCGCAGGATCAGGGAGCTTGACACCAGCACCCACACCCTGCTGGATGTGCGCTCCGCCAATGAGGTCCGGGCTTCGGGCGGCACCATCCCGGGCGCGGTTCACATCCATGTGGACGCGCTGAGAGACAACCTCCACAAACTCGACAGAAACAAGATGATTATCCCCTACTGCACGGTAAGCCAGCGCGGTTACGTTGCATACCGCATCCTGGTTCAGAACGGCTTCAGGGCCCGGATCCTCAGCGGCGGCATGGAAACATGGGAACCCCCGACAGAGGATCTTGCCGAACAGGGCTGTTGAATAAAGCGGTCTCTGTTCAACCATATATTTGAGCATATCCTTTCCCGGGAACAAACATGAGGGAAAACATGTATTTTTGTTCAGTGCAGTCCCCTTTGGGTTTTAATCACTGCAGTAGCAGATGGAATTTCTGGAAACAGGTACAGGATTGATCAGATGGAAACTGCGGTTTCTCACCCATTGCCCGGCACTCCTGAAGCGATTATACTGATGATGAAAAGGGAGGTTAACTGATATGATCCACTTGTCGAAAAAAACAAAAAAACCGGTCCAGGAAATCAGGAAACGGGCTGATGAGTATTTTGGCACCGACGGGCTCGGACTTGATGCTGTCGATGCCGGCGAGTGCTCTGGCTGCTATGAGGGCGGGGGCGGTTTTGTGAGCATTGACATCCAGGAGGATGACCAGCAGCGCATCGTTGACATCCGGGCCAAAGAATGGGAATTTGACGCCAAAAGATTCCTGAGAAAAATCTGAAAAGCGCTGAACTGAAGGCTTTTCCTATTTTAATTTGCACAGGAAGCCCGGCAGGCGCATATGTAAAAACCATTGCCATTTTTTCAGGAACCTGTTAGGTTCTTGATATTATACTGATTTTCCCCACAATGACAAAAAAGCGCATTGAATGGGAAAATATTCAAAATTCATACAGATCTCCCGGTATACTGAAGACCCATTCAGTATGAAAAAAGTTATTTTTCCGGCAACCAAAGTGTTTTGTAAAATGCCATTAAAAAAAGGAGGTTGTGATGTCAGTATGTGTAATTATAAAAAGAAAATTTGATGACAAGGATGTCGCCTCAAAGATTGCCCCCCTGATTGTCCGCTTGAGATCTCAATCCAGCATTCAGCCTGGATTCATCACGGATCAGGCCTTTGCTGCGCTGGATACAAAAGGCGAATATCTGGTTGTCAGTATGTGGGATACCATTGAGGACTGGAACAACTGGATGCACAGTGCGCTGCGGCAACCCATTCAGCGCGAGATAGATGAATTGACAATCGAAAAGACTGAATACCGGTACTATGAACCTGTTGTCGGGGGCATTATTCCTAAATTTGAAGCAGTGCTTTAATACTGCATAAGGCCAATATGCCGCTGTACGCTTTTAAATCCCATATCCCCCGGATTCACCCGTCAGTATTTGTGGCCCCCTCAGCCCAGATCATCGGCAATGTGCGTATCGGCCAGGATTCTTCCATCTGGTTCCAGACGGTCATCCGCGGGGATCTGGACACCATCGTCATTGGTGAAAAAACAAATATCCAGGATCTGTGCATGTGCCACGCAGATGAAGGCATTCCATTGGCCATCGGCCATGGCATCACCATCGGCCACAGAAGTGTGATCCACGGCTGCACCATTGAAGACGGCTGTCTCATCGGCATGGGCGCCGTGATTATGAACCAGGCCGTGATCGGAAAAGGTTCCGTCATTGCAGCCGGTACGGTTGTGCTGGAAAAAACAGTGATTCCGCCCTGTTCCCTTGTAACCGGTTCTCCGGGCAGGGTAAAAAAGACCTATGACAATCCGGAACAGCTCTCCCAAAGCATCCAGTCCATGGCCCAAAGCTATCTGGAAAGTGCCCGGTCATTTTTGTCTTCCAGCGCGTTTTATGAAATAAAATGAATATGCCCGTATTTTGTTCTCACCCTCTTGTCACGCCCGGATGACAAAAATATACATTTCTTTGGGGCCGTGTGCACCATGCACCATGGTAAGTTCAATATCAGCGGTTTTGCTGGGACCGGAAATAAAGACCATGTGGTGGGTCAGCCCTTTTTCCGGCGTATTTTTTTCATCATCAAGCACAGCATAGAGTTCGGCCAGATTGGCCAGTATCTGGTCAAGTGTAATAACAGCCACATGGACAGCCGGTACCAAAGAAACGGCCCGGCCCTGATGGGGATGGGTTTTCATGACAATGGTGGCGGTATCTGCCACACAGTAATCGGCCGCTGTAATGCCCATGAAAGAAGCTATGGTATTTTCCCGTATGACCTGTCTTTGCCCTTTCAGGTCAGCGTGTGAATCCATGGCAGTGGTATGCACCGGAATGTCCTGATCCGCCAGGACAGATTCCAAATCAAGCGCATCCAGAAGGGGATGGGACCACCGGA
>DATFKQ010000010.1:0-11057 GCA_035268565.1 Desulfotignum sp.
TGAAATCCCTGAAATGCTGAACCTTATCACCCAGGCCATTGAGGCCGGGTATTTCATGCGATCCCCGGTGACGGTGGATGCCATCCCTGACAAACAACCGGGTGATGCCATCATCGGCCAGAGCCGGGCCATGCAGACCGTATACAAAGCCATCGGCCGGGTGTCCCAGACCGATGCCACCATCCTGATCCGGGGAGAATCCGGTACGGGAAAAGAACTGGTTTCCCGGGCGGTTTACCAGCACAGTAACCGGTCACACAAGCCGTTTCTTATCATCAATTGTGTGGCCATACCCGAAACCCTGCTGGAAAGTGAATTGTTCGGTTATGAAAAAGGCGCATTCACAGGAGCGGCCCAGAAACATATCGGAAAAATTGAACAGGCCAACGGCGGCACCGTGTTTCTGGATGAAATCGGTGACATGCCCCTGAGCATCCAGGCCAAAATTCTGCGGCTGCTCCAGGAAAAAAGCATTGAACGCCTGGGGGGAGAAGAAACCATTCCCGTGGATGTCCGGATTATCGCCGCCACCCACCAGAACCTGGAACAGGCGATTGAAGATGGAAAATTCAGAGAAGACCTGTATTTCCGGCTCAAAGTCGTGACCATTGAACTGCCGCCGCTCAGGAACCGTAAAGAGGATATAAAAGGATTGATCGCCTATTACCTGCAAAAATTTTCCTGTGATTTGAAAATCGACAATCCCGGCATTCAGGATGAGGCAATGGCACACCTGCATGATTATGACTGGCCGGGGAATGTCCGGGAACTGGCCAATCTGGTCCAGAAGGCATTGATTTTCAATCGCGGGGCACCCATTGGGGCTGCCGACCTGGCACATATCATAAACCCGCCGGACGACAGGGAAAACCCCCAAACCCCTGATCTGGATATCATCCGGCAGTGGGTCCGAAAGATGATGATCAAAGAACGCGATCCTTACCGGTTTGATGATTTTATGGATATTATATCAGGTATCGTTATTTCCGAAGCACTGAAATCAACCGATGGCAACCGTACCCAGGCGGCCAGACTGCTGGGCATGTCACGGCCGACCCTTCATGCCAGAATTGAAAAACATAATATCAGAATGAAAACACAGATTTCTGATTGATCTGTGTCAGGTTTTTTCACACCTTGCAAAAAAACATGATGACCTTGCTGTCAGACCCTTCCTTTTTTTTCTTATCCAAATCAAAATAAACTGTAAAATAAGCAGGTTAAAAAAACAATAATTTGTGGCACAGCAATTGCTGTTCAGTTGTCAACTGCAGAAAAACCTGTGCAGATTTCATGCAACACAAATGATAAATGGAGATAAACCATGAATCGAAAAATAGATAAAATTCTGGCATGCGTCGATTTTTCAGAGTACTCCATGATGGTATTGTCCTATGCAGCGGCACTGGCCTCTAAACCGGACATGCAGATTGTTGTGCTGAACGTCATCAACCAGCGGGATATCAACGGCATAAAAATGGCCGTGGGATATTTTCCATCTGTGGGACCAGTGACGCTGGGTGTGGAGGATCATCTGGATAACTGGAAAAAAGACCGGATGATCCAGTTGAAACAATTGGTAAAAGAACATTTTTTTGAAGACAAATCAAATATGCACCTGATGGTGGATACCGGCATTCCCTATGACACTATCCTGAAAACAGCGGAAGCGGAAGATGTCGATGTGATTGTCATTGCCAACAAAGGCCGGGGGAACCTGTCACGGGTGCTTTTCGGCAGCACGGCTGAAAAAGTGTTCCGGCACTCACCGGTTCCTGTGGTGTGTGTCAGAGATCCTGAAAAATTCAAACAAGGGAGAAAACCATAATGAACGGACAAGCCAAAAAAATTTTAAAAATAATGGTGGCCATTGATTTTTCCGCATATTCCCGGGACACACTGGAATATGCTGTGCAAACGGCAGCCCTGACTGATGCCCGGATGGTACTGCTCAATATCATCAACCAGAAACAGATCGATGCCATGGAAAAAGCCGTCAATACCGAACATCCAAACCGGTTTGATCTGGCCAGATTCCTGGGTGAAGAGATGGATCGACGGAAAATGAAATTAAAAACCCTGACCAAAGGAATCCCCATGCTGGATGATATGCCGGTGAAAATCCGCATCGGCCACGGGGTGCCCCATGTGGAGATCCTGGAGGCTGTCAAAAGAGAAAACGCGGATTTTCTGGTATTCGGCCCCAAAGGCCGGACCGATTTCAAGGAATTTCTTTTCGGATCTGTTGCGGAAAAACTGTTCCGGCACTCGCCTGTGCCGGTAATGAGCATCCGTTCCTGACAATGTAACAAAAGAATTAGAAGGAGGCCGGGATATGTCAGAAAATAAAAACAGATTGCCGGGGGTGCTGCCATGAGTACGCAAAATCTGAACCGGCTGTGGAACCCCAAAAGCGTGGCAGTTATAGGGGCCAGCGAAAAACAGGGTTCTGTGGGCTGTGCCATCATGAAAAATCTGCTGGCCGGCAGTGACAGATGCGAAATTTTCCCGGTAAATCCCTGGCAAAAAAAACTGTTTGACCTGCCATGTTTTGCCCGGGTCCAGGAAATTGCGGGAACGGTGGACATGGCAGTGATCGCCACCCCCATTGAGATGGTGCCTGAACTGGTGGATGCATGCGGAGAAAAAGAAGTTGCCGGCGCCGTCATTGTATCATCCGGCGGGCGGGAAACCGGCGCCAGGGGACAGGAACTGGAAGAACAGATTCTGGCAGCCGCCAAAAAATACGGCATCAGAATTATCGGCCCCAACTGCCTGGGCATCATCAACACCACCATCTCCCTGAATGCCGGTTTTGCCCACCTGCCCCCCCTGCCCGGCAATATTGCTTTTTTATCCCAGAGCGGGGCTGTGTGCACCTCGGTGCTGGACCTGGCACTTCGGAAAAAAGTGGGGTTCAGCCATTTTATCAGCCTGGGTTCCATGGTGGATGTGGATTTTGCAGACATGATCGATTACCTGGGTTCCCAGAGATCTGTGGGAAGTATTGTGATGTATATGGAAAATATCACCAACATCCGCAATTTCATGAGTGCGGCCCGGGCCGTGTCCCGCATCAAGCCCATTATTGTGCTCAAATCCGGGCGGTCCGGGCCCGGGGCCAGAGCAGCCGCTTCCCACACCGGTGCCATGGCAGAAGAGGATGCCCTGTATGATGCCGCGTTTCAGCGGGCCGGCATTCTCCGGGTCACTGAATTTGAAGAGTTGTTCGACTGCATCGAATTTCTGGCAAAACAGCAGCGGCCCAAAGGAAACGGCCTCGTCATCATAACCAATGCCGGGGGACCCGGGGTCATGGCTGCCGATGCACTGGCATCCCACGACATGGAACCTGTCCGGTTGCCGCCGGCAACCCTGGACCGGCTCGATGCACTGCTGCCTGAAAACTGGAGCCGCAGCAACCCCATTGATATCCTGGGAGACACCCCGGCATCAGCTTATGTCGACACAGTCAAACTCTGTGCGGCCGCCCCGGAAACCGATGCCCTGCTGCTGATCTGTTCGCCTGCCGGCACCATGGATACCCGGGAACTGGCCGCGCTTCTCATACCCCATCTGCAGACCGTCACCTGCCCCGTCTTCACCGCATGGATCGGCGGTGACAATGTGGCTGAGGCAAGACAGGTGTTCAACCAGGCCGGAATTGTCACCTATGATTCAGCCGAACGGGCGGTCCGGGCATTCAAGAATTTGTATGAATACGGCAAAAACATCGAGCGGCTGACCCAGATACCCATCCGCACGGACACCAAATTAATCATTCACCGGGAAACCGCCGAAAAAATCATCAAAACGGCATTGGCTGAAAAAAAGGACTGCCTTCTGGAAAACACGGCCAAGGCCCTGCTGGATGCCTACGGCATTCCCGTCAATGAGACAAAAATTGCCGACACTGAAGAAACGGCCCTGGAAATGGCGGAGCAGACGGGATTTCCCGTGGTTTTGAAAATCTGTTCCAAAGACATCCCCCATAAATCTGACTGCAGCGGCGTGGCCCTTGATCTCAGGACAGCCCGGGATGTAAAGACCGCCTTCAGAAAAATCATGGCCGGCGCCAGAGAACATTTTCCCTCCGCGCACATCACCGGTGTCACTGTTCAGGCGATGCAGGGCCGGGCCGATGTCGAACTGATCATCGGTGCCCGAAAAGACCCGCACTTCGGTCCGGTGATTCTTTTCGGCATGGGCGGCGTGTTAACGGAAGTTTTCAAAGACATATCCATGGGGCTGCCTCCCCTGAACCGCATGCTTGCCGGCCACTTGATGGGAAAAACAAAAATCGCCACCGTGCTGAACGGTTTCAGAAACATCCGGCCCATGGATATGACACTGCTTGAGGAGCTGCTGATACGGACTGGGCGGCTGATGACCGATTTTCCTGAAATAGAGACACTGGACATCAATCCGTTGATGGTCAGAGACGGGGTACTGACTGCCGTGGATGCCCGGGTCTTTATCGCACCCACACAGGTGCCCTCCCCCATGCACCTGATCATCAGCTCCTACCCCTGGCAGTATGAGTCCCATGAGAAAACAGTGGACGGCCGGCCATTTTTTATCCGTCCCATCCGGCCCAGCGATGCAGACCTCCTGATTGATCATTTTCATTCCCTGTCATCCAGAAGCATATACATGCGCTTTTTCTCTCCTTTGAAACAGCTGTCCAGGGACATGCTCATCAGACTGACCCAGATCGATTACGACCGGGAGATCGCCCTGGTAGCCCTGATGGGAAAGGAACAGAACCAGAAAATGGTCGGCGTATGCCGGATCATTGTTTTTCCCGACAAAACCCAGGCGGAATTCGCCCTGGCCATCAGTGATGACTGGTAGGGAAAAGGCATTGGCTCCTCTCGCCTGACCCAGTGCCTGAAGGCAGCCCGGCAGATGGGTATCAAGCGGGTCATGGGCTGCGTGCTGGCGGAAAACACCCAGATGCTCAAACTGGGCAGAAAACTGGGATTTGCCATCACCCGGGTACCGGGAGGCGGAGAATATGAACTGATCATTGAAAATGATGACCTGGATATTGAATAAAACCTGCCGTGGTAATATGATCAACAATACAAAAAGCGGCGTATAATGGCACGGCGGTATTTTTGGCCCAAACCGCACTGAAAGGAATCCCATGCTGCAGTTGAGCCTCAAACACAGAATTTACATTGTCAACACCATTCTGGTGAGCATCACGGTGATCGGCGGCCTTTTGATGATCTGGTACACCTATAACACCGAAAAAATCTTCAAGACCATTATCGACAAGAACATCATTGTGTACCAGTCTGCAGAAAGCCTTGCCACCGCACTTGTCAAACACAAGGGATTTGTCTCCTACTATCTGCTGGACAGGAATCCGGCCTGGATCGACCGGCTGCATCAGACCCGGGATGCGTTTACCGAATATATGGCCAGGGTCAAATCCCTGGTGGAAGATGACTGGGAAATAGATGCCATGGCCCAGATTGAATCCCAGTATGCCGACTACATCACCACCAAAGATATGGTCATTGACCTGTACCTGTCCGGAGAGTTTGAAAAAGGGTATGCCATTCATGAAACGACCCGGGAACACTTTGCCCGGATCCTGGAGCTGTGCGAACAGTTCAAAACCTTTCACAAAACCAGAATCTCCCAGGCCATCGAAACCAGCCGGGAAGAATCCAACCGGCTGCGGTATATGGCGCTCATGGCCATCATCATTGTGATCATTCTCTCGCTTCTGATCAACTACATCTTTGCCCGGCATATTCTGGGACCCATCCGTAAAATTGCAGAAGAAGCCCATATCCAGGGGGATTCTCCGCAACCCGCCAATGAGGTCGCAGCCCTGGAGCTGAGCGTTCACGGGCTGATCAAAAACACGGAACAGGTGCACCAGGATTTGAAAAAAAGTCAGGAAACACTGCTGCAGTCAGAAAAAATGGCCCTGCTGGGAAAACTGGCCGCCGGCACAGCACACAGTATCCGGAACCCGCTGACATCAGTCAAGATGCGGCTGTTTTCCCTGAACCGGTCCTGCACTTTCACCGATGCCCAGCAGGAAGATTTCAATGTCATTTCAGGCGAAATCCAGCAGATCAACAAAATCGTGGATAATTTTCTGGAATTTTCCAGACCGCCCCGTCTGAAAATCAGGCATATGAGCCCGTCCCTCATTGTTGACGATGCCCTGAACCTGCTGGAACAGCGGCTCAAATCCTACCGGGTGGCTGTCAAACTGGTGCGCAGGAACCGGCTTGCCCACACCCTCATTGATCCGGAACAGCTCAAGGAGGTGATTGTCAACATTATCATCAACGCGTGCGAAGCCATCAGGCAGGACGGACAGATCATCATCAGTGAGGAAGAAAGTTTCATTCCTCCTTTGGAAAAGGCAGTGATTATCCGGATCATGGATGACGGCCCCGGCATTCCCCAAGAGATTCAATCCGAGATATTCAACCCGTTTTTCACCACCAAAGATCACGGCACCGGCCTGGGGCTGAGTATTGCCTACAATATCATTGCCGAACACGGCGGATGGCTGGACCTATCCAGCAAAGAAGGCCATGGGGCAGCGTTCGTCATCTCCCTGCCGGTGAGGGAGGGCTGACCATTATATTGACAATATCCGGTTCAGCGGCTACACTTCTGACATTATGGAGAATAAATATGGCTGTATTTGGTAAAAATGGGTTTATCCGGCAGCAGGAGGTTGCATTTGCAAAAAAACTGCTGGCCTGGAAATATGAAAACGACGGGATTGTCGTGCCTGATGCAGCAACACTCCAGGCCCAGGCAGAAAACATTGTGTCAGATGCCCATGAGATCGCCAAAAAAAGGGGCAGCAATATTCTGGAAATTGTGAAAAAGCAAATAAAAGACATCAAAAAATAGGGGCGTTTAATCCCCACCTGGCCGATTTCCATCAGATTGTTTCAAAAATACCATGTCACCCACGCAAACACGCTGTCCGGTGATTTGTGGAAAAAATCGGTTCCCGGAATGGCAAACCCCCCGAATTCCGATCCGGTTTCACCGGCATACAATTGTGCACCGAAAATGACCTCCAAATTCTGCGCAAAATTCCATGCAGCCCGGGGCTGAAGAATGACAGACCGGTCTGCCAGGTTTGTGATGCCCGTCAAGAAGATATTGAACAAGGGGTGGAGTTCCGCCTGGATTTCCCCTGCCAGGTAATACCGGCCCAGGGTAAACAGTTCGCCGCGGCCAAGCCGCTCTGCAATGGCGGGATTTTCCAGTGCTGATGCGCTGTCATCCTCCCCCAGGCTGTTGTAATACAGCTCCACCAGGCCGTACATATTCTTTTCTTTCCATACCCAGGAATAGTCCATGTTCAGTGTACAGGTCAAAAAGCCGTTCTTTTCCGGGTGTGCATCCAGAAAGGTATACACCGCATCCATGCGCCAGGCAGCAGAGCTGAGATACCCGGATGCGCCCAGGCCGACGGTGTAGTCTGCATAATGCTTTGCCGCCATGATATCCAGTTCAAGATTGCTTTTCATGAGATGCAGTTTTCCGGCCACAGACGTCTGGTCCCATGCCGGATCAGACGTGGCCGGGTCCCGCCTGGGCACATACAGAAACTGCAGGTCCCCGATGTTGTCAAGATAGACCTGGACCACTGCCATGTCATCACCCACCTTGTAGTCCCGCTGGATATCGGTGGGCGCAAAGGGATTGAACAGGTCCATGGGATTGAAAAGCATCCCGTTTCCCCAGGTCAGGGCCTGTCGTCCCACGGATACGGCTCCCCATTTCGGCAGGTATTTCAGACTGAGCCGGTCCAGACGGTGATAAGACAACCAGCCGTCGTCCCTGTCAATCACGTTGGTGAGATCCAGAAACCTGCGGTCATCGGACAACCCGTTCATACCGGAGATTATTTCTGCAAACCGGGGCAGGCGGTTCTGGATTTCAGCTGTTTTTCTGCGGGTGTCCCCGCCTGAAACCAACGCTTCATAATGGGTTTCCAAAGACAGCTGATCCGTGAAAAACAACGTGTTTTTCAGGCGCAGTTCTCCTGATGCGTCAAAATATTCTCCTGTGCCCGCCAGCCGGTACAAGGATGCATCATCCTGCCATGACACACTGCCCCGGGTTTTCAGGTGTCCGCCCCATTGTACGTCCACCTGTGCACTGCAGGGAAGCAAAACAAAAAAGACACTGCAGAAAAATGCCAGGCACACAACCGGAAGAAACCTGGTGAAATATTGGCGCAATTTGTTCACAGTAACGGTTTCCATGGAATGGTCAGCAGGAACATTGTTCAGCTGTTTTTGGTAACATCATCATCCACCTGCCCGTCCCGTATGCGGATAAGTCTGCGGGCGTGATCCATGACCATGCTGTCATGGGTGGAAAAAACAAAGGTCACATTTTTTTGCCGGTTCATCTCTTTCATGATTTCCAGCAGGCCTTTTCCGGTTTCAGAATCAAGATTGGCCGTGGGTTCGTCGGCCAGCACAATGGACGGGCCGGATACGATGGCCCGGGCCACGGCCACGCGCTGCTGCTGTCCCCCGGAAAGTTCATGGGGCCGTCTGTGGTATTTGTCTTCCAGTCCCACATCATCCAGAATGCTTTTGGCCCTGTCATGCCGCTCTTTTTCCGGCACCCCCTGCAGCAGCATGACATATTCCACGTTTTCCAGGGCCGACAGCACCGGGATCAGGTTATAGGCCTGAAAAACAAATCCCACCTTGTGGAGCCGCAGATCGGCAAGCTGCGACCGGTTCATTTCTTCAAAAACATTCCCGTCCATCACAATGCGGCCGGAATCAGGCATGTCCAGTCCGCCGATAATATTGAGCAGCGTGGTCTTGCCGGACCCGGACGGCCCGGCCAGGGCCGCAAAACCGCCCTTTTCAATGGAAAGGCTCACATCCTTCAGTGCCTGCACCGCAATATCCCCTTGTTGGAATGTCTTGCTGATATGGCACACTTCCACAATATTCATCCGGTAATCTCCTCACATGGTTCCATTCGCTGCCGTTCCATTGTCTGTCCGGGACCGTCCCATTGTACACCGCCGATAAAGGCCCCCCTGCCCTGCCGTTTGAAAACGCCCGCCCTGTTCATGTGTGGGCCATGGCTTCCACCGGTGTGAACCTGGCTGCCTTGACCGCCGGATAGGTACTCACCAAAAGCCCGAGCAGGCAGACCACCAGATTGGCCATCCCCACATCACTCATTGTCAAGGACGGATAGATGATTCTGGACATGCCGGCAAATTCCGCGCCGGCCGCAAGAGAAGACAGATCGATCCCGGTGGCTGCCAGAACAGTAACGGCCCCAATGGACAGCAGATCCCCGGCCGCAGTGCCCAGCAGTAACAAAAAAGCAGATTCCGTGAGCACCCCCCGGACAATCCACCAGGGCTTCATCCCCAGGGCCTTGAGCACCCCGAATTCGCGCATCCGCTCAAATACGGACATGAGCGTTGTGTTCACGATCCCGAATCCCATGGCGATGAAGGTGACCACATACCACAGCATCATGAATCCGTCAAAGAGTTCCAGATAGGCGGTGATGGCGGACAGGATCTGTTTCCACGTATGCACTTCAAACCCGTCACCCAATGATGCCCCGAGCTCTGCTGCCGTCTGTTCCAAATTTTCACCCTCCGGCAGCAGGATACACACTTCGGAAATCCCGTCGGCCAGTTTGAGCATGTCTCTGGCGGTTTTTATATGAACAAAGGCAAACTGCTTTTCCGTGGCCGCCATTTCCGCTGTAAAGATTCCTGTAATCTGAAAAGCCCTGGAAGCAGTATCTCCTGCGGTGTCCCTGGACATGAGCACCAGTTTCTTGCCCACTTCTGTATCAAATTTCTTTGCAGCCGCCTCTCCTATCAGAATGCCGTTTTTGGTATCTTCTCCCAGATACCGGCCGGTGCGCATGGCTTTTGGTCCGATAAAAGAAACCTGTGATTCTGTTTCGGGATCAATGCCCACCAGTGTGAGCCCGCCGGAGTGCCGGGCATTGCTTACAATGGCATTGACCCGTATCCTGAAGGCATATGCCGCTTTCCCGGGAAGGACCGTTGAAAGACTTTCGTTGACCTTTTCCATATCTGTCATGCTGTGTTCAATGACCGGGTCACTGCGAAATCCGTTGGCATGGATCTGGATTTCCCCGGTCAGGGTGGAAACGGCATTTCTGACCATGCCGTTGCTGACACCGCGCATCAGGGCTGTCACCATCAGCATGGTCCACACCCCGATGATAATGGCTGTCAGGATGACGACAGTCCGCCGCGGGTTACGCCAGATGTTCCGCCAGGCCAGCTGAGAATGCATCACTGTTTTTCCTTTTTCGGGACATCAGGCAAAATGCATGGCCTCCACCGGATTGAGCCGTCTGACTTTCAATGCCGGATACAGGGCCGCCACAAAGGTGATCACAAACACCATGGCCGGGCCGACGGCCGTTGAAAGCACGGAGAGTTTAGGGTATATGCGCCCGGTAATGCCATACTGGTTCAACAGTTCACTGGCCCCGCCGATGTCAATGCCCCTGACTTGAAAAAACCATGTCACCAGGATACCAAGAACGATTCCGGCCCCCATTCCCACCACTGTCATAAACATGGATTCTGTGAGCAAAATTTTCATCAGCCGGGACGGTGCCGTGCCAATGGCCATCATCACCCCGAATTCCCGGGTTCTTTCAAATATGGCCATGAGAAATGTATTGAGAATGCTGAACGCCACCACAATGATGAGCAGCAGCCAGAAAATCAGGCCGCTCACCAGATCCATGGATATGGCCTGTTTAAGCCCCGGCATGATTTCCGACCAGTCGCGCACAATAAGCAGACTGCCTGTTTCCAACGTTTGTATCCGGGTCTGGACCTGCTGTTTGATCTCTGCCACCCGGTCCAGGGAATGCACAATGGCAACCACGCTGTGCACCTGCCCGGCCATGGTGTACACCTGCTGGAAATAGTCTAAAGGTATATGCAGTCCGGCCCGGTCGAAATCATCCTGGCCGGAGCTGTAAATTCCCTTGATGGTGACCACGGCCGCAGCCAC
>DATFKQ010000011.1:0-42278 GCA_035268565.1 Desulfotignum sp.
GGCATTTCCATTATGGCAGGGATATTGCCCTGGAGGGCATCCATTTTTCCCAGAGTGGCAGGCAGGACCCAGGAAATAAAATACTGGGCGGTTTTCACCTGTCCCTGGTAAAAGGCGGCATCCTTTTTTTTGGCGGTTTCAATTTTTGGCAGTGCGACAACAGCCCGCCACAGTTCCAGCCAGGCCATGACCACATCGCCTGTGATATCCAGAAACGGGTGGGCCACGGCAAAGGCATCCAAAGCTTTTTCAGACATGGCGGTCATACCCATGTGCATGGCCACCTCACCGAGCCGGTTGACAGCCTGTTCCAGCTTAAAGGCCATCTTTTCCAGTTCTTCCATGTTCTTGGCCGCGGCAATGGTCTGGTTCATTTGTGTTAACAGATCCATGAACGGTTTGCCTTTTTGCAACCCCAGTTTTCTTCCCAGCAGGTCCATGGCCTGGATCCCGTTGGTGCCTTCATAAATGGAGGTGATCTTGCAGTCTCTGAGCAGCTGTTCCTGGGGGTATTCCTGGATGAACCCGTATCCGCCGAACACCTGCACCCCCTGGGTGCAGACCTCAAAGGCCCGGTCCGTGATATAGCCTTTCACCACCGGAATGAGCAGCTCAATCAATCCCTGGTAGGTATCTTTCTGTGCATCATCTTTCGCTGTCAGCACCTTGTCAAAACACAGGGCCGTATAATACATCAAAGCCCGCATGCCATCCACATGGGCTTTCATGTGCAGGAGCTGGCGTTTGACATCCGGATGGTTGATGATGGCCACAGGCTCTGCATTCTTGTCAAATATCCGGGTCAGGTCCACCCCCTGGATTCTCTGCCTGGCATAGTTGACAGCATTGATGTAGGAAGCGGATGCAAACCCGAATCCCTGCAGCCCCACCCCCAGCCGGGCTTCATTCATCATCACGAACATGGCTTTCATGCCCTTGTTCTCAGGCCCCAGAAGCTCGCCTGTACAATTGCCTTTTGAACCAAAGGCCAGAGAGGCGGTGGCATTGCCGTGGATCCCCAGTTTTTCTTCCAGTCCGGTGCAGATGACATCATTGGGCTCCCCGATGGATCCGTCTGCATTGACCCGGAATTTGGGCACCAGGAACAGGGAAATTCCTTTGGTGCCGGCAGGGGCGCCTTCAATCCGCGCCAGTACCGGGTGGATAATATTTTCAGTGAGATCCTGGTCCCCGCCGGATATGAAGATCTTGCTGCCGGTGATGGAAAACGTCCCGTCTGCATTGGGTTTGGCTGTGGTGGTCAGATTGCCCACATCAGATCCTGCTTCCGGTTCGGTCAGACACATGGTGCCGGCCCATTTGCCGGTATACAGGTTTTTCAGGTATATTCGTTTCTGTTCCTCTGTACCGAACTCCTCCACCAGTTTGCCGGCCCCGTGGGTCAGGCCCGGATACATGAGAAAGGCGCAGTTGGCTCCGGTAAACAGTTCTCCGGCAGCCGTGGCCAGCACCCGGGGCATGCCCTGGCCTCCGAACCGGGGATCATCACACATGGCCACCCATTCTCCTTCACAGAACAGCTTATAGGCCCGGTGAAAGGAGGAAGGGATGGTTACTTTACCGTTTTCCAGGGAACACCCTGCTTCATCACCTTCCTTGTTGGCGGGCAGCAGCTCTTTTACTGCCAGGTTTCTTGCCTCGGAAAGCACCATGTCCATGGTTTTTTTGTTGAATTCCTCAAACCGTTCATGGGATGCCAGTTCAGCTGCATTGAGCATCTCATGAAGTACAAATTCCTGGTCCCGTCTGTCTGCAATGGATTGTGCCATGGTATAGATTCTCCTTATAATGTATTTATTTTTTTATACCGAATGTAAACATCTCAAAAATCATGGACAGCCGCTGGTCTGATGTGTCCTTGTCTTCTTTCCGGAACAGGCAGGACCAGGCTGCGGAATGCACGATATCGGCAAACAGTTCTGCCATGTCCCGGGCCGGATAGGCCTTGAACACCTCTTTGCAGATGCCCTGGTCAAACATCTGTTCAAACAGCTGCACCATGCGTTCGTGGAGGCGGTTCACCCGCTCATTGAGCCGGGGCATGCCCACACTGTCGATATTGCTTCTCTCTGAAATATAGATTTTCACCACATCCTGGTTATCCCTGTAAAACCGGGCCTGGGCCTTGAGAGCCGCCAGAAGTTGATCCGATACTGACAGGTCTTTTCTGTGGGCGATATCATACAGGATACGGCCCAGTTCATGCACCCGTTCGATCACCAGGTCATGGTATATCTCTTTCTTCCCGGGAAAATACTTGTAGATGGTGCCAAGGGGATACTGGGCTGCCCTGGAAATCTGTGCCATGGTGGTGTTGTGAAACCCGCCTTCGGCAAACATTTTCAGGGCAGCCGCCAGGATCTCCCGGCGCTTTCGGTTGTCATCTCGTTCTTTTCTGGTCAGCTGGGCCATATCTCAAATTCATGGTTTCATTTTTAGAATAATCATTCTATAAACAGAACAAATGTTTTTGTCAATGCTTGTTTTCTTTACCAGGATATCCGGCAGGCAAAAATACTGGACAAAAAGTGTATTCCTTTACAGGAAAACACCTATATCTTTCTTTCAGCACCACTGATTCCACTGACTGCTGCATATAAGTCCGGTGGTAAAAATACATGGTTGCCCCAATGGGAAACCAGCGGCCTGTTTTATATAATGAATCAGATTTTAACTGCAGGTGCATGGCGGATGCCTGTCACAGCACGCTGCATGAAAGCATTGAAAAGAGAGATAATAATGAAAAAAACGGTTCTGTTTTTATCTATCCTGATATGCCTGGTGACTGCTGACTCGGTTGTTGCTGATGCGTTTCTGGACCGGTTCAAAAAAGATGTTCACCGGTTCACCCTGGACAACGGCATGACATTTCTGGTGGTGTCCCGTAACCATGCACCGGTTGTCAGTTTTGTCACTCTGGTGGATACAGGCAGCGTGGATGAACCTGCCGGACATACCGGCATTGCCCATTTTCTTGAACACATGGCCTTCAAGGGAACCCCCAGGATCGGCACACGCAACTGGGATAAAGAAAAACAGGTATTAAAAAAACTGGAACAGGCATACAGGGAACTGATTGCGGCCAGATACAAATCAGACAGGGATGCCCGGCCCGATATCGACACCCTCCGCCGGGAATTTGAACACCTGCGGGAACAAGCGGAACAATATGTGGATCCCAATGCCTATGCCCGGCTGCTGCAGCAAAACGGGGCCACAGACCTGAATGCAGCCACGGGCAGTGATTATACCATGTATTTTTGCAGCCTGCCGGCCACCAAAGCCGAACTGTGGTTCCAGCTGGAATCCGATCGCCTGGCCAACCCGGTTTTCAGACAGTTTTACAAAGAAAAACAGGTGGTACTGGAAGAGCGGCGGATGCGGGTTGATTCCGACCCCACCGGGCGGCTGTTCGAAGAATTTCTGGCAACCGCGTTTATGGCCCATCCCTATGGCGAACCCGTCATCGGCTGGGCCTCAGACATCATAACCACCACCCGCACTGATATGGCGCATTTTTACAACCGCCATTATTTTCCTGCCAACATGACCGTTGCCGTGGTGGGAGATGTCACCCCGGACCTGGTCCGCAGCCTGGCAGACACCCATTTCAGTGCCATGGAAACAAAAGAAAGGGATATGGAATTCATCACCAGGGAACCGGAACAGAACAGTGTGCGAACGATCACCCACAAAGGTCCCAACCAGCCTGTATATGTGGAAGGATACCATACTGTGGATTCTGTGCACAAGGATGCACCCGCCCTTGACCTGCTTGCGGACATACTGGCCAGGGGCAGGCTGTCCCGGTTGTACCGGCAGCTGGTGGTGCAAAAAGGTCTGGCACATGCCATCCATGTGTCCGGCGGGTTCCCGGGGGACAAATATCCGGGTCTGCTGATGTTTTATGCGATTCCACGGCAAAACACTTCCCTGGACAGCCTGTCAGATGCCCTGCATGATGAACTGCTGAAAATCATCCGGGACAAAGTGACCTTCAAGGAGCTTGAACGGGCCAAGACCAGGCGCCGTGCAGATCTGATCCGAAGTTTAAAAACCAATCTCGGACTGGCCATTACACTGGCCACTGCCGATGTGGAGCCGGGGGGATGGCGCCGCATGTTTACATTCCTGGAAAAACTGCAGCAGGTGACCGCCGAAGAGGTGCGCACCGTTGCCCGCACCTATCTGAGATCGGACAACCGGACCATCGGCCGGCTGGAGCTGCAAGAAACCGGCAAAGGAGAGAAATAATGGTGCACAATATCCTGAAAACACTCCTGGCGGCAGGCTTTGTCCTGTGTTTTGCAGCAGCCGCAGCCGGGGAAAACAGCCAGGACCGGTCTTTACCGGATAATGGGGTTGCAATCCCCTCCATATCCTGGCCGGAACCCCGGGTAGATACTTTTACCATGGGCAACAAAATTGTGTTTTTCCTTATCAGAGACAACACCCTCCCCCTTGTTCACATCCGGGCCATGGTGCGTGCCGGTGGTTTTCTTGACCCCCAGGGCAAAACCGGGCTGGCT
This sequence comes from Desulfotignum sp., assembly GCA_035268565.1. Lineage (GTDB taxonomy): Bacteria > Desulfobacterota > Desulfobacteria > Desulfobacterales > Desulfobacteraceae > Desulfotignum. Next base: position 4,551 of record DATFKQ010000011.1, read on the forward strand.
GAAATTACCGCAGAGGTCATGCGGACAGGCGGCACACAAAAATATCCCCCCGACCAGTTGAACGCCCTTCTGGCTGACAGGGCCGCTGAAATCAGCATGGGCTTTGATTTTATTTCAGGATCGGCAAAAATGGATATTTTAAGCAGTGATCTGTCTCAACTGCTTCCGGTCTTTGTCGATCTGCTCAAACAACCCGCGTTTCCGGAAGACAAAATCACCCTGGCCAAACAACAGCTCAACACCCGCATTTCCCGCCGGAACGACAGACAGGCAGGCATTGCCCGCCGGACCTTTGAACGGCTCATATACGGCCGGGATTCCATATATGCCCGGGAACCTGAACATGAGACACTGGCCCGTATCAGCAGGGCCGATCTGCTGCGTTTTCACAAGCAGGCATACCAGGGAGCCAACCTCATGGTGGGCATTGCAGGCGCTTTTGATCCGGACCAAATCCGTTCCCTTCTCAAAAAAGAATTTTCAGCCTTTGCAGCCGGCAAAAAAACAGATATCACCCTGCCTTCTGTTGATCTACAAAAGCAGACATCCCTGTATGTGGTCAACAAATCCGACGTAAACCAGAGTTACATTATGATGGGTCACTTGGGGGGCCTGCGGATGAATCCCGACTATCCCGCACTACAGGTAATGAACCAGATACTTGGAGGCGGGTTTTCCGGACGTCTGTTTCAAACAATCCGTACCAGGATGGGACTGGCCTATTCCGTATCCGGAAGCTATGGCTCCCGGTATTTTTATCCGGGCACCTTTCATATCGCATTGACCACAAAAACCCCGGCCACCCGCAAAGCGGTCATAGCGGTGAAAGATGAGATCCAGAACCTGCAGGAAGGTATCACTGCCGAGGAACTCAACCGGGCCAAGGCACAATTTTTACACAGTGTGGCCTTTTATTACGACCAGGCAGAAAAGATCCTGGAACGCCGTATGTATTATGCCTACCGGGGAATGGCACAGGACACGCTGCAGGAACTGATCAAAGAAATCGAAAAGGTCACTGCTGACCAGGTTGTTCAGGCTGCCCGCAAATACCTGCTGCCAGAGGCACTGACCATTCTTACCGTGGGAAAACAAAAACTATTGGAAAAACAGCTCCAGGCACTTGGAACGGTTGCGGTTCTGCCCCAGCCGTGAAATGAACGCAAACCGGAAGGGATGCCGGAAGCGCAAACCGACCGGCGCACAGCTGCAGCAGGATCAGACCGGCAAAAACCTGATGCAGGCAGAAGAGAAAACCTGACAGAAAAAAACCATTGCCGGATCCGTGGTCATGGCATCACCGGCGGTTTTTCATCAGGTGGACCGATCCGGTCCGGACGGTTTCCGCTGCCTCCGCAATGGCTTCAGAAAAGGTGGGATGGGGATGGATGCTCACGATAAGGTCCTCCAGGCAGGCCCCCATTTCAACAGCCAGATTGCCTTCTGCAATAAGTTCCGAGGCATGCTCCCCCACAATGGCCATACCCAGAATCCGTTCAGAGTCGGGATCGGACAGAATTTTCACAAACCCCCGGGTTCTGCCCACACTTTTGGCCCGTCCCAGGGCTGTAAGGGGAAATTTTCCCACATTCACGGAAATGTTTTTTTCCTTTGCATGGGTTTCCGTCAGACCGGTCCAGGCGATTTCCGGACTGGTAAACAATACCGCCGGCACACTGACATTGTCATAGGCTGATTTTTTACCCGCAATAACCTCGGCCGCCACCCTGCCCTGGCGCCCGGCCTTGTGGGCCAGGGCAGGGCCTGCCACCACATCGCCGACAGCAAAAATGTGGGGCACAGAGGTTCTGCACTGGCCATCAACAGCGATCCGCCCGGTGTCATCCAGGTCAATGCCCAGGGCAGAAAGCCCCAGGTCTTGTGTATTCGGCCGGCGGCCGGTGGCAGCCAGCACCCGGGAAAAGGTATGGGTGATGTCCCCTTTTTTGGTTGCCATCTCCACCTGGAATCCCTGATCCTGTTTTGTAATCTTTGTGACCCGGGAATCGGTATAAATGTCTGCAAACTGCTTTTCGCACTGCCTGAGCACCACCTGGACCAGGTCCTTGTCTGCGGCGGCCAGAAGCTGCGGAGAAAATTCCACCAGGGTCACCCGGGTACCCAGCCCGGCATAGGCCTGACCGATCTCAAGACCGATATACCCCCCGCCGATCACCAGCAGAGACTCCGGGATTTCAGGTACTTCCAAAGCCTGTGCCGATGTCCATACCCCCTGGTCACATCCTGATTCCAGATTTTCAGGCAGGTCATTGATCCGGGAGCCTGTGGCAATGATTGCATTTTTGAACCGCACAATGGTGTTGGCCCCGTCCACATACACCTGGTCGGGCTGGATGAACCGGGCATGTCCGTGAACCAGCTCAATGTCTCGGTTTTCCACCAGCCGGGCCACCCCGTCGGACAGGTCCTTCACAGTGGACCGGATATACGCGGCCAGCGTTTTGACATCAAAACCGATCTCTTTGTACACAATGCCCATGTCACCGGCTTGTGTGACACTGTTGGCGGTATTCACCACATGGATCAGGGTTTTGGAGGGGATGCATCCCCGGGTGAGACAGACCCCGCCCAGCTTGTCATCCGCTTCCACCAGCACCACATCCTTTCCCAGGTCTGCAGCATGGATGGCAGCAGTATATCCGCCAGGGCCCCCGCCGATGACAACCACATCGGTATCATAAATTATTTCTCCCACAACCATTGGCCTGTTCCTCCTTTGCAACCGCCTCAGATATGTGCCATGAACTTCATGGGATCTTCCAGCATCGCAACAAGATCTCTGACGAACCGGGCTGCCTGGGCACCGTCTGCCACCCGGTGGTCAAAGCACAGGGTCAGGGGCAGCATTTGGCGTATCTTGATTTCATCGTCTTTCACCACCGGTTTTTTCGCCACCCGGCCCATACCCAGAATGGCGGATTCCGGATAATTGATGATGGGCATTACATGGGTGCCGCCGATGGCCCCCACATTGGTCACGGAAAACGTGCCCCCGGTCAGATTTTCCACCTGGATCTCATCGTTTTGGGCCAGTTGTGCCAGGTCCCGGATGCGCATCCCCAGGGCTGCCAGGCTGTGCCGGTCAGCATCCTGAATCACCGGCACCAGCAGACCCCTGGGGGTGTCTGCGGCAAACCCGATATGAACAAATTTTTTGAGGATGATCTGCATGCTGTCTGTATCCACACTGGCATTGAATGCCGGATATTTTTTGAGCAGCCCGGCCAAGGCCTTTATCACAAAGGCCATCAAGGTCAGATGGCTGCTGTGTTCGGGTGTGTCATCAATACCAGTTCCGCCCTGTTTTTTATCATTATATGTCCGGCGCAGGGTTTCCAGTTCTGTGACATCTGCCTCATCCATGTGGGCCACATGGGGCACAAGTATAGAGGATGTCACGGTTCTGGCAGCGGTTTTTTTCCGCACAGAGCGCATGGGAATCTTTTCCACAGGGCCCCGGGCCGCAAAATCCGGCAGCGGCAACAGGGTCAGAAAGGGTATTCCAGATACCGGGGCCATATCACTTTTCGCACCTGTATCCCTGGCAGCACTCTTTTTTTCATCAGCTTCGGCTGTTTCTGCCGATTGTTTTGCCGTACCATCTGAACCAGCCGCAGCACCGGTACCATGGGAATCATATTTCATAAGATCATCCGCCGTGACCCGGCCGCCGGGACCGGTGGCCGGCACCTGGTTGATATCAATATCCATTTCTCTTGCCAGGCGCCTAACAGCCGGTGCGGCAATGGCCCTGCCCCGGGAGCCCTGATCTTCTGCTATAGTGTCAGCGGGTGTGACCTTCTGGCTTTCATGATTGTTTTCTTCCTTGTTCCGCCCTTCTTTATTCTGCTCCTCTTTGTCCGGCACCCCTGATGACAAAGCCGCAGACGCGGCAGTTTGCGTCCCTGCTGATACATCGGTTTCAATAGTCACCAGCACCTGTCCCACCTGAACCATATCTCCGGGCTGGGCCCCCAGTCTATGTACAACCCCGGATTTCGGAGAAGGAATGGTCACGGCAGCCTTGTCGGTTTCCATATCGCACAGGGGATCATCTTCCTTTATCCGTGATTTTTCCTGCACATGCCATACGAGCAGTTCTCCTTCGTGAATGCCTTCCCCCAGATCCGGCAGCTTGAATTCATACATGGGTTTCTCCTTAAAAATTCACGGTCTCTGTGATGGCCCGGGATATGTCGGTAACCGTTGGCAGATAAAACTGTTCTCTGGCAAACAGGGGCATGACAACATCATACATGGCCACCCGTTTCACCGGGGCCTCCAGATACATCAGGGCCTGGTCATTGATCACTGCGATGATTTCCGATGCCGGACCGAAGGACTGCTGGGCCTCCTGAACCACCACGCACCGTCCGGTCTTTTTGACCGAAGTCACAATGGTGGACACATCCATGGGGGAGATCGTCAACAGATCAATGACTTCCGGCTGAAAACCGGTTTGGGATTTCATGGCCTCCACCGCCTTGAGGGTATCTCTCATCATGGCACCCCAGGAAATGATGGTGATATCTTTGCCTGTCTCCACCACATGGGCCTTTCCGATTGCAACGCTATTTTTATCCTTGTCCACCACTTCCTTGAACGAGCGGTAGGACCGCTTGGGCTCCATGAACACCACCGGGTCAGGGTCCTGGATGGCAGCGGTGAGCAAAGGCCCGGCATTGGCCGGGGAGGAGGGTATCACCACTTTGATCCCGGCGGTATGTGCCCAGTACACCTCCTTGCTTTCCGAATGGTGTTCCAGGGCACGGACCCCGCCGCCATAGGGCATCCTCACCACCAGGGGTACAGTGAACTGTCCCCGGCTTCTGGTACGCATCCGGGAGGCATTGCCTTCCAGCTGGTGCATCATGAGATAGGAAAATCCGGAAAACTGCATCTCCACCACCGGCTTGAGACCGGCCATGGCCATGCCGATGGCGGTGCCCAGAATGGCGGACTCGGAGATGGGGGTATCCATCACCCGTTTTCTGCCGAATTTCTCAAACAATCCATCGGTCACCCGGAACACCCCGCCGTTTATCCCTACATCCTCTCCCATCACAAGAACGGTATCATCCGATGCCATGATGTCGTGCAGGGCTGTGTTCAGGGATGCCACCATATTAATTCTGGTCATCTTCCCCCTCCTTTCCCAGCCGTGCCAGAAACCTGTGCCGCTGTGCTTCGATCACATCTTCTTTTGTGCCGAACACATGATCAAAAGGGACATCCGGTGCAAACGGCTCCCGGGCTTCAAAGGCCTGGACCGCTGCATCTATCTGTGCTTTGCACGCTTCCTCCAGCTGTTTTTGCTGATCCGCATCCCAGATTCCTTTTGCCATGAGGTATGCCTTGAACCGGACCAGGGGATCCTTTGCTTCCCAGGCCGTAACCTCCTCATCAGACCGGTACCGGGAAGGGTCATCTGCTGTGGTGTGCATGAGCATGCGGAAGGTCACCGCCTCAATCAGGGTGGGCCCTTTATCTGCTCTGGCCCGGTCCACGGCTTCTTTTACCGCCTGGTACACGGCCAGGGCATCGTTGCCGTCCACCTGGATGCCGGGCATCCCGTAGGCAATGGCTTTCTGGGCAATGGTCCGGGATTTTGTCTGCATTTTCAGCGGTGTGGATATGGCATACTGGTTGTTCTGGCACAAAAAAATCACCGGTGCGTTGAGCACCGCAGCAAAATTCAACGCTTCGTGAAAATCCCCTTCCGAAGTGGCCCCGTCCCCGAACATGGCCAGGACCACGGTGTCTGTTTCTTCTTTGTATCGGGAGGCATAGGCCAGTCCCACAGCCTGGGGCAGCTGGGATGCCAGTACAATGGATAACGGCAGGGTCCGGTCGTTATTTTCGTTGACATTGCCTTCTTCCCACCCGTTGAACAACAGCAAAGAATTTTCCAGGGTTTCTCCCCGCATCAGGCGGGCCCCCAGTTCCCGGTAGGACCCCACAAACCAGTCGGTTTCCTTCAGCGTCAGAATGGGGGCGCAGAACGCTGCTTCCTGTCCCTTGTTCACCGGAATGGTCCCCAGCCGGCCCTGGCGCTGGAGATTGAGCATCCTGGCATCTGCCATTCTGGACAGGGTCATGGCCTGGTAGAGTTTTTTCAGCTCATCTTCGCTCAGATCCGGTTCCAGGTCCGGGTCCACCTTTCCATTTTCATCCAGGATATGCAGCTGTTTTATACTGAAATCATCAATGGTTTTTAGCGGCATGTTACCCTCCTTTTTCCGGCTGTTCCTGATGCGGCATAAGAGAAAGGGCTTATCCCATGGTTTTGATCTTGGCAAACACCTCGGGCGTGGGTTTGGGGAGCCCGGCAACCTTCCATGCCTTGACCGGATCGGGAAACTGTTCATAGTTACACGCTCTGGGCTGCCCCACATTTTTGCACACCGCCCTGAGAATGGGAAACGCCTCAAACTTTTCATAATAATTGCGCATAAACTTGATAATCTCCATGCGCTCGGTGCTCAGGGGACATTCATCATCAATGCCTTCTTTTTCCGCCAGCGCGCAGGCGATCTCTTCGGTCCAGGAACGAAAATCCTTGAGATAGCCTTCTTCATCCAGATGCAGTTCCAGGTCTTGTGTGTTTACCATGGGTCACCTCCTGATATCGGGTTACAATCTCCCCGCCATGATTTCAGATACGCACGGCGGGTGAAATCACTTATGAGCAAAATAAGTCCAAAATAGGTTTTGTAAAGAACTCACACTATAAGGAATACATAACTTGCCCGGCTTGTGCCGGTGCAAAGCGGGCTATGCTGCCGGTTGGGCCCTTTTGGTGGTTTGCCTGCAAAAAATATAGTATTCTTTTCCCATGGCAATTGCGTTTAATCCGGATTTTTTTTATAACCTGACAGAACACTTTGTACTGATTTCGGTATGCAAAACAGGAAGAAAAAAACCATGCCGCCAAAAATATATGAGGAGCAAGCCTGATATGACCGACAATTACACAAAAATCGTTCAGGACAACCTGAAAAAACTTTACAGGGACCTGCCCCCGGATCTGGGCCGGCGCCTTGCAGCCAGCCGCGACGGGGACCGTTTCATGTTCGATGCCTTTGGAGAAAGCTGCGTCATCTCACCGGACCGCATCACCCTGGACGGAGAAAACGCATCTTCCATACTGGGTATACTGATTTCCCTGTATGCCCTGCATGCTGTTACGGACATCTGTGTTCCGGCCCCCTTCCGGGCGTTCAAGGAATTTGACGGCAGCATGCCCTATGCAGGGGCCTTTGCCACCCACACCGAACAGGTGCTGGTACCCCATGTGACGGCAGTCAAAAACAACCTGGAAAAAATCTTTTCCGCCCTGAACGGAGAAACCCCTCCTGCGGACATGCCGGGGGATATTTCCTTTGTGGTATATCCGCTGCCCAAAATCGCCCTGTGTTACATTTTATATGAAGCAGATGAGGATTTCCCAGCCGCAGTCACCTGCCTGTATTCCAGCAATGCAGACCGGTTCATGCCCGTGGACGGCCTGGCGGATGCAGGGGAATACACCTCCAAAAAAATCATCGATCTGGTCACCTGAACCCATGGATGTCGACTATGGCACACTGCAGGCCCTGAGAAAGAGCCATCCGGCCTGGAAGCTGCTGGTGGCGGATCACAGCCCGCTCATTGCCGCATTTCTTCACAACACCTTCATTGTCCCCAACCAGCGGCGGCTCAGCCGGGCAGACCTGGCTTCGGCCCTGGAAGACCTGCTGTTTACCCTGCGGGAAACTGAAGGAGAACATGCCTTTCCCCGGTCGGCCCAGGCCTATCTGGATGACTGGGCCGGCGAGGACAAGGGATGGCTGCGCAAATTCTATCCCCGGGGATCGGATGAGGTGCATTACGATCTGATGCCGGCGGCGGAAAAAGCCCTGTCCTGGCTGGAAAGCCTGATCCAGCGGCCCTTTGTGGGAACGGAATCACGCCTGATGACCATTTTTGACCTGCTGCGCCAGATGGTGGAAGGCACGGAAAAAGATGTGCAGGTGCGGATCCAGGAGCTGGAAAAACGCAAAGCTGCCGTTGAAAACGAGCTGGCCCGGGTAAGGGCGGGCCGTGTGGACATACTGGATGACACCGCTGTCCGGGACCGGTTCCTCCAGGTGAGCCAGACCGCCCGGGAACTGCTGGGGGATTTCCGGGAAGTGGAGTACAATTTCCGGCTGCTGGACCGCAAGATCCGGGAACAGATAACCCTGTGGGAGGGCAGCAAGGCAAGGCTGCTGGCAGATTTTTTCGGGGAACGGGACATGATTGCAGAATCCGACCAGGGAAAAAGCTTTACCGCGTTCTGGGACCTGCTCATGTCCCCGGCCCGTCAGGAGGAGCTCACCAGGATGCTGGAAAAGGTGTTTGAACTGGCAGCGGTCAAAGAACTGTCCCCGGACCTCCGCCTCAAGCGGGTGCACTATGACTGGCTGTCTGCCGGCGAACATACCCAGCGCACCGTGGCCAAACTGTCGGGACAGCTGCGGCGGTACCTGGATGACCAGGCATTCCTGGAAAACAAACGCATCATGCAGGTGATCCAGCAGATCGAGACCAAGGCGGTCCGGCTCAGGGACCATATGCCCCAGGGCAGCATCATGGAGATGGACGAGGCATCTCCGGATATTCATCTGCCCATGGAACGGCCCCTGTACAAAATCCCGGTCAAACCGAAGATCACGGACACTGTCTCACTGGGGGACGGTTCAGACATCCCTGCAGACATGCTGCATGACATCGTATTCGTGGACCGGCTGGTACTCAAACAACGGATCCGCACCGCCCTGCAGACCAGAGACCAGGTCACCCTGGCACAGATCCTTTCCAACCATCCCCTGGAAAAGGGCCTGGCTGAACTGGTCACCTACCTGACCCTGGCTGCCGAAGATGACAGCGCCTGGTTTGACGACTCTTTGACCCACCGGGCCGTGTGGACCGATGCCGGCGGCATCGGCCGGCAGGCCACATTCAACGCCGTGATATTCAGCAGGTGACACCTATGGACAAAACACAGCCTTGTCCATCTGACATCTCCCGGCCCCTGGCGGCAAGGCCGGAAAATCCTTGACACTATTTTCGTGTCACACTATTATTGTGTTAAATATTGGATGTTGGGGAAGGAAAAATGAAAAACGTTACCATTACATTGGAAGAAGAGGTCGCTGACTGGTCAAGGATCGAGGCGGCAAAAAACCGGGTCAGCGTATCCCGGTGGATCGGCACCATATTAAAGGAAAAAATGCAGGATGAAGCAGGATACCGGCAGGCCATGCATCAGTTTCTTTCCAGTCCGCCGTTATTGCTGAAAAAAAATGGCAGGTATCCTTCCAGGAATGATCTCCATGAAAGATAACTGCTTTGTGGATACCAATATTCTTGTGTATTTCCGGGATGCCTCTGAACCGGAGAAACAAAAAATATCCGGCGAATGGTTGAAAACATTATGGGAAAATCAGAGAGGCAGGATCAGTATCCAGGTGCTGAACGAATATTATGTCACGGTAACCCAAAAATTGAAACCGGGCATGACAACCAGCCATGCCCGGTTGGATATCAAAAACCTGATGGCCTGGCATCCGGTTACAGTTGATCTGACCATTATCAAAAACAGCTGGTCAATACAGGACACCTATCAATTTTCCTGGTGGGATTCATTGATTGTGGCTGCAGCAATCAAAGCAAATTGTTCCCTGCTGCTTTCAGAGGATCTTCAGCACGGACAGCAGATTCATGACCTTACCATCATCAATCCATTTCAGCAGGATGCCCGGCAGATGTTGTCCTGATAGACTGAAAAAAAGAAAAATTCTATGGATGCAACACAACCTTACCCATCTGACATCTCCCGCCCCCTGGCGGCATTGATGAAAGGGGTGGTATTCAAAGAAAACGACCCGGCCCTGTGGCACTTACTGGAGGAGGGCCAGATGGCTGTCCGGGACTATGTCCGGGTCATGGGCCTGGAACTGATGCTGGACACGGCCGAAGGGTATGCCTGGCTGGCCACCCGGGAACCGGAAGAAGGGGAAGAACCCCTGCCTAGGCTGGTGGGCCGGCGGCAGCTGTCCTATCCGGTGAGCCTGATCATTGCGCTCCTGCGCAAAAAAATGGCAGAACAGGATGCAGCCGGAGAAGACCCCCGCCTGATTCTGTCGGTGGAGGAAATCACGGATATGGTCCGGGTGTTTCTGCCGGCATCGGGCAATGAAGCCCGGATGATGGACCGGATCAATACCCATCTTAACAAAATAGCGGACCTGGGGTTTATCCGGCGGCTCAAGGATGAAAAGGACAAAATCGAAGTAATCCGTATCCTCAAGGCATTTGTGGATGCCCAGTGGCTCAGTGAACTGGAGGACCGGCTCAAACAATACCAGGATCATCTGTCTGACGACAGTGACACAGATTCTGCCGGCGGCAGTGACACAGATCCGGCAGGCTTCAGCGACATCGAAACAAAAAAGGGGTCGAACCTTACCAGGGACGGAGGCGGTGGCTGATGGAACAGCAGCTGCTGGATTTTTCCGCGGATGATGCCCTGGCCGGATTCCGGCTTCACACCCTTGAGGTGTTCAACTGGGGCACCTTCCACAAACAGGTATGGCGCCTGGACCTGGACAGCCGCAACAGCCTGCTCACCGGCGATATCGGGTCCGGCAAATCCACGCTGGTGGATGCGGTGACCACCCTGCTGGTGCCGGCCCACCGGGTAGCCTACAACAAGGCGGCCGGGGCCGAAACAAAAGAAAGATCCCTGCGGTCTTATGTGCTGGGATATTACAAGTCGGAACGCAGCACCACTGGTCACGCCGCAAAATCAGTTTCCCTGCGGGATCACAACAGTTTTTCCGTAATCCTGGGCGTGTTTAAAAACACGGGATATCTCCAGGAAGTGACCCTGGCCCAGGTGTTCTGGGTAAAAGAGGCCCAGGCCCCGCCGGAACGGTTCTATGTTCTGGCGGACGAGGCATTGTCCATCCCTAAGCATTTCAGCGGATTCGGCACCGACATCGGGCAGCTGAAAAAACGGCTGAAAAAAATGAAGGGTACGGCGGTGTTTGATACCTTTCCCAAATACGGAGCCGCTTTCCGCAGGCGGTTCGGCATTGACAACGAACAGGCACTGGCTTTGTTTCACCAGACCGTGTCCATGAAATCGGTGGGCAACCTCACCGACTTTGTCAGGGAACACATGCTGGAACCCTTTGATGTCACCCCCCGCATTGATGCCCTGCTGCATCATTTTGATGACCTGAACCGGGCCCATGCCGCCGTGCTCAAGGCCAAACAGCAGATCGAACGCCTGACCCCCCTGGTGGCGGACTGCGACAGGCACACGCTTCTGGTCCAGGAAGCAGGACAGCTGCGGGAATGCCGTGAGGCCCTGGCCCCGTTTTTTGCGGTGCACAAGAAAAAGCTGCTCAAAAAGCGGATGGCCAGGTTAATTGACGAACAGACCCGCCTTTCCCGCAAAGCCAGGGCCCTGGAGAGCGAACACAAAGAACAGATGGCCCGGCGGGATGACATCCGGCAGGCCATTGCCGAAAACGGGGGCGACCGGCTGGAAAGGCTCCGGGCCGATATAAAACGGCTCACCGACCAGAAACACAAGCGCCAGGGCCAGGCCCGGCGGTATGCTGATCTGGCACAGGATCTGTCATTCAAACCCGTACACACCCGGGAAGATTTTGACGACAATGCCGCTGCCATCCAGAACCGGCAGCAGGCGTTAAGAAAAAAAGAAGAAGATCTCATCAACCGGCGTACCGAACTTTCCATGAAGTTCCGGGATCTCACAGCCGAACATGACGAGCTGAGCAAAGAACTTGCCTCTTTGTCCGCCCGCAAAAGCAATATCCACGCCCGACAGGTCAGCATCCGGCAGACATTGTGCCGCCATCTTACCATTGATGAAAACGCCCTGCCCTTTGCCGGTGAGCTGATCCAGGTCAGAGAAGAAGAAACCCCCTGGGAAGGGGCTGCAGAACGGCTGCTGCACAACTTTGCCCTGTCCCTGCTGGTGCCGGAATCCCATTACCGTGCCGTGGCCGCATGGGTGGACCACACCTTTCTGCAGGCCAGGCTGGTGTATTACCTGGTGAGACCGCCATCGGGAAAAAAATCTTTTGATCTGCATCCCAATTCCCTGGTGAAAAAACTGGCCATCAAGCCGGACAGCACATTTTATGACTGGCTGGAACAGGAACTGGCCGCCCGGTTCAACTATGCCTGCTGTACAAAGATCCAGCGGTTTCACCAGGAACCCTGGGCCATTACGGAAAAAGGCCAGATCAAAGCGGCAGGACAGCGCCACGAAAAAGATGACCGCCGGGATCTTACAGACCGGTCCCATTATGTGCTGGGCTGGACCAATAAGGCCAAAATCCGTACGTTGAAACAGCAGCGCCTGGATCTGGAAAAACAGATACAGACCGCAGGCAGCGACATATCCCGGCTGGAATCCCGGCAGAAAACCCTCCAGGAACAGCTGTCCAACCTGATCCGCCTGGGGGAATTCCAGGATTTTTCCGACCTGGACTGGCATGCAGCAACCGAAGAGATCCTGCACCTGGAAGCGGAAAAACAGGAACTGGAGACCCGGTCCGATATCCTCCAGACTTTGGGAAGGCAGCTGGAAGACCTGGAAAATCACATGAATGACACGGAAAAAGCCCTGAAACTGGCCAGGGACGAACTGTCCGGAAACCGGGAAAAGCAGAACCAGACCAGGCACATGGCAGACACCTGTGAACAGGACCTGGCCGGCTGGGCCGCCATGGACACTGAACAGGCGACAGCCCTGTACCGGCACCTGGAATCCCTGCGCAAAAAAGAACTGCCTGCCCACACCCTGACCATTGAATCCTGCGGCAGCAAAGAAAGGGAATTGCGGGATCTTCTCCAGAACCGCATCGACAACCTGGACAAACGCGTCTCCACCCTGGCCGCCCGGATCATCAGAGCAATGCACGGCTACCGCAGAGATTTTCCTTTGGAGACCAGGGAAGTGGATGATGCCGTGTCATCGGGTCCGGAATACCGGACCATGCTGGACCAGCTGCGTTCGGACAACCTGCCGGAATTTGAAAAACGCTTCAAAGAACTGCTCAATGAAAACACCATCCGGGAGGTGGCCAATTTCCAGTCCCAGCTGCTGCGGGAAAAAGAGACCATCAAAGAGCGTATCGAACGTATAAACCGCTCTTTGTCCGATATTGAGTACAACCCGGGCCGGTACATCGTGCTGGAAGCGGAACTCAGCACGGACATGGATATACGGGATTTTCAGCACCAGCTGCGGGCCTGCACCGAAGGGGCGCTGACCGGTTCAGAAGAGGATCATTACTCTGAAGCCAAGTTTTTGCAGGTACGCCGCGTAATCGAACGTTTCCGGGGCAGAGAGGGCATGGTGGACCTGGACCGGCGCTGGACAAACAAAGTCACGGATGTGCGCAACTGGTTCGTGTTTGCCGCCTCGGAACGCTGGAAAGAGGATCACAGCGAATATGAGCATTACACTGATTCCGGAGGGAAATCCGGCGGGCAGAAGGAAAAACTGGCCTACACCGTGCTGGCTGCCAGCCTGGCCTACCAGTTCGGCCTGGAATGGGGGGCGATCCGGTCCCGCACCTTCCGGTTCGTGGCCATTGATGAGGCATTCGGCCGGGGATCGGACGATTCCACCCGATACAGCCTGGAACTGTTCAAAAAACTCAACCTCCAGCTGCTCATCGTGACCCCGCTGCAGAAGATTCATATCATCGAGCCCTATGTGTCCTCGGTGGGACTGGTGTACTGCCCGGACGGCACAGAATCGCTGCTGCGCAACATGAGTGTGGAAGAATACCGGGACCGCAGAAAAAGGACCCAGCCGTGACCGCCGCCTGGACCCGCATTAAGGATCTCAAGGACCGGCTGGGGAAAAAATGGGACAAAGGAACATTTCTGGCCGAATGGATCACCCCGGAAAATTTCACTCCCCTGCGCATCCCGCTGAAACATCCCGCGGGAAGGGAACTGACCCACGATTTTGCAGCAGCCCGTGACTGGGTGGCACACTGGGCCTCCCATGAAAGCGCCCCGGACCGGCCCGGATTCACCATTGAATGGCATGATTTCACCCACCGGACCCTGGGAAAAAACCGGCTGCCCACAGCGGTGATATTTCCCACCCTGGCCGATGTGGTATCTTTTCTGGGAAAAACCCGGCAGGCCAATCGATTTCACACCCTGTTTCAAACTATTACTGCCCGGTTTCCCCAGCTGGCCGGACTGCTGCTGGACCACCCGCTGAGCGTGCTCCGGCACGACGAAACGTGGGAAGAGCTGCTGGCCATCCTGGATTTCATGACCGGTCATCCCCGGCCAGGCATCTATATCCGGCAGCTGGAAATTCCCGGGGTGGACACCAAATTCATTGAAACCCACAAGGCCTGGCTGGTGAAGCTGCTGACCTGTGTGCTGCCGGAAACAGCCATGGATGACACAGCCAAAGGTCCGGCCGCCTTTGAAACCCGGTTCGGTTTTTTGTCCCGGCCCGCCCGGGTCCGGTTCCGGTTCCTGGATCCGGATCTTTCCATCATGGGGTTGTCCGACCTGGAAATACCGGCCGATGACTTTGCCCGCCTGCCTGTGCAGCCGGATACCATCTTTATTGTGGAAAACGATATCACCGCCCTGTCCTTTCCACGCTTTCAAAACGCCCTGGTGATCTTCGGCCGGGGATACAGCCTGTCCGCCCTGTCCCGGGCCTGCTGGATGGCCCGCAAACCCCTCTGGTACTGGGGGGATATGGACACCCACGGGTTTGCCATGATCGACATGATCCGGCATTATTTTCCCCGGACCCGATCCTTTCTCATGGACGAGGCCACCCTGCTCTCTCACAAACCTCTGTGGGGCACTGAACCGTCCCCTGTCAATCGTGACCTGCCGTTACTCACGCCGGATGAAGCCCGGCTCTATGATGCCCTGCGCAACCATATCCACGCCCCGAACCTGCGCCTGGAGCAGGAGCGGGTCTCGTTCACCTTAGTGCGCCGGACCGTGGAAGATATCCGGGTGAAGGGTTTTTTCAGGTAATCTGCAAATCATTTATGATTTCTTCAAGGACAGCGGAAATATCAGGAATACTGCTTGGAATGATCTTGTCCCCTGCATGCTTGTGTTCATTGAATGCGAGACGGGGTTTGTGCAATGCATTGTCATATCGAAATATCAGGTTACTGTTTCTGTCCTGATAATGGAATGAGTATGCTTTTTTATCAATTTTGTGACGTAAATCCAGATATTCTTTGAAAAAAAGGGTTGACTCATCAACGAAAACAATTTTTCCGCGTATAATCCCGATTTTGTCACTTCTAAAATCACTTGTAATTTCAGAAATCACAATGAAACCAGATATGGAGTATTCGTTAATGCTTTCGGTAACATCTGCAAGATAGTCCTTAACAAACATATTCAATCTCACGCAAAGCCTTTATTTCTTCCAGAAGTGCTTCACGAAGCTTGATTTCCCCCATCCAGCTTATATAATCCTCATCTCCTCCGGAAAGATCATCAGAGGTATATTCGGCCAGGAAATCATCCGAGGAGATACGATATTTTTTTTCAAATTTTTGGATCTCTTTTTCCGTTTTTTGAAATCCGATTTCTGTTCTCTTAACCCTGGCGGCTATCGCATCCTGAATGACCGGAATTATGTCATTTCTGTCGGATATTATCTGTAATTTGGTCACCTTTCCATCTCCCCAAGACCCCAAAAGTAAACGGTACTTAATTTGCCGCAGTGCAACTGCAACCCCGGAAGCGGTTCGTCAACCGGATCATTAATGTAAATGATATCATGGATTTATCATCATGCAAACCTGATAGTTGTGATGCCGCAGATGTTTTCACTTTTTTCAGATCATCCCTCTGGAAATTTGGTACGTATCGATATTGACTGGATTAACTTTTGACTCCTGGCGGCGGAGGAAAGGTGTGCTTTATCAGGCGATACCTGTTCATAGTTTTTTGAACACACTGCCCCGGTAAAAAGCGAGTTTTTCCGCCACGGGGATAAAGGGGTTGACAATCTTTTTTTTTTCAGCAGATGTCAAAGGCGCCTGGTGTCTGCCGGCAAGGGCCATCTCTCTGACCTCATCAGGCGAACTGCACCCCGCAACAGCAAGGGAGATACCGCAGGACAAAGCAAACCGGATCAGAAGCTCTGCCGTGATACCTGCATCCTTTGCAATATAGTGTTTGCCGCCAAGCACTTTCATACCAATGACCGCAATCTCTTTTTTGCGGGCTGCCTCAAGGGTGTGGGTCAGAAACCCGCCAATGATCTCCTCCACCGGATTGACGGGCATCAGCACTGCATCCACCGGCCACTTCTCAACAGCCCGGGTGAGAATCTGAGGATCATGATGACCGGTCACGCCGATATGCCGGACCAGCCCCTGGTCTTTGGCCTCGAGAAAGGCTTCCAAAGCCCCGCCTTTTTCTGAAATCAGGGCAAGATCTTTTTCATTCCTGACATCATGGATCTGCCACAGGTCAAGGTAGCTGGTGTTCAGGCGGTCCAGGGTCTGCTGCAGTTCCGCCAGGGCCCCCTGCCGGGTTCTGTCGGCTGATTTACTGGTGTGGAAGATTGATTCGCGTTCCTCCTGGTGGTTTTCCCAGAATATGCCGTAGTAGATTTCACTGTCCATGTAGACACGGGCAGAATCATAATAGGTAACCCCCTGATTCACAGCTTCTGTGATGACCGCAAGTGCCTGTTCGCTCTTTCCAGTGGTCCGCAATATACCTTCTCCGCCGAGTCCCACACGGGTAATCTGTTTGTTTGAACCCGGAAAAAGGCCATGATCAATGAACGCGATGTTCCTGCCTGGATTATCCATAGTGTGTTTTCCTTTACCGAAAAAAAAATTTTTCTTGCATGTGAAGTGCAGCAACCTGAGATCAGCTTAAACCTAAATTTTAATTCTTTTTTCTTGATTTTCAAGGCGTTGACATCTCATTTTACACGCACGGATTTTTGTCTGCTTATTTGCCGTTGCAGTCATTGATTTTTTCTGAGATGATCCAAACCGGTATCCGGTTAAAACAAAAATACATGCCCCAGGCAGGAGTTTTTTACTTATGAATACCCGATTTCGGCCAAAGATAACGCTTGCTGAAACAAAGGCGGACTGGCACCATCCCACACATATCCGGTTCGGTCCCGGCAGGATAAAGGAACTGCCCGGAGTGTGCTGGCTTTTGGGGATGTCTGCGCCCCTGATTGTCACAGACCACGGGGTGTCAAAACTGCCCTTTGTGAAATCCATTATCCGCTGGAACAAGGAAGAAAGTATTTTTACCGCTGTGTTTTCACATATTTTTTCCGAGCCTGATTTTGATACAGTGAAAAAAGGGGCGGAAGCCTTAAGAAAAGGAAACCATGACGGCATTATCGCCATCGGCGGGGGCAGTGCCCTTGATGCAGCCAAAGCCATCTGCCTTGCTGCGGCCGCCGGTCCGTCACGCATATGGGAGTTCACCTCGGGTGGTCCTTGTCATGCTGTCATACACAAAACACTTTTGCCCATTATTGCGGTGCCCACCACTGCCGGCACCGGATCTGAAGTGGATGCCAATGCAGTGATCAGTGATACGATATCCAGCCGGAAAATCAGTATTTTTCATCCGGAATTAATGCCCAAAGTGGTGATTGCCGATCCGGAGCTGACCCGCCGACTGATTCCCTTTCTCACGGCGGCCACGGGCATGGATGCACTGTCCCACAATATAGAGGCATTGAGCAGTCCGGTGTTTCACCCGATTCTGGACGGTGTGGCCATGCAGGGAATTTTTTACATCAAAGAAGGGCTGCTTCCGGCATTTTACAGCGGCAGAAACATCAAGGCCCGCACCTATACCATGGCCGCTTCCATTATGGGAGCCATTGCCTTTGACAAAGGCCTGGGGGTGGGCCATGCCGTGTCCCATGCCATCGGCGGCATGTTCAAGGTGCACCACGGACGGGTGATCGGCACCCTTCTGCCTTATGTGCTCATGCTGAACCGCGCCAGGATAAAAGACAAAATGTCACGGGCTGCCCGGTACCTGGACCTGCCCGGCCATAGTTTTGAGGCATTTGTAAACTGGGTGACCGATTTGAAGATAGAGATGGGCATGCCTGCAAATCTGAAGGAACTGGGGATCAGAAAGCAGCATATTCCCGATATCGCGCAAAAAGCCCTGGAAGATGCCAACATTCATACCAATCCTGTAAAAATGGACGCAAAAAAGCTGGAAGACCTGCTGACACATGCCCTGAAGGGATAAACCTATCGGGCCGCCTTGAAGATTATCACATGGTTTCCATATACCGCCTGACGGCAGTTTTTTAGGTTTTGCATCATAATTGCCACAGGCCTCACATTCTTTTTTCTTGACAGGAAAAAAACAGAAGACTAAAGGATATAACATTGTTCAGCAACATATTAACCCCTATTCTCCGGAGGAATGTATGAAAAAGTTGTTATTGTTCAGCCTGGTTCTGGTTGTTTCCTGTTTTTTCTTTGCCGGATCTGCCCTGGCAGAGGCTCCCATTGTGGGAAAATGGAAAACCATTGACGATGAGACCAATGAGCCCAAGTCCATTGTCCAGATCTTTGAAAAAGACGGACAGTATTACGGCAAAATCATCGAGCTGTTTTTGAAACCGGATGCTGATCCCCATCCCACCTGTGACAAATGCCCGGATGATGACCCCCGGAAAGACCAGCCCACCCTGGGCATGGAAATTATCCAGGGCCTGAAGCCGGTGGATGATGCCTATGCCGGCGGTACGATCCTGGATCCCAAAAAAGGCAAGATTTACAAATGCAAGGTATGGGCTGAAGGTGATGAACTCAAAGTCAAGGGCAGTTTCCTGTTCATCTCCCGGACCCAGACCTGGCACCGGGTGGAATAGGCTTCAGGGAGGGGACAGGGTACAGAAAGTATCGTAGAACGCTGCCTGTTCCCCCATGTCCGACAGACCCGCATGGGTGAGAAAATTCACTGCACCGCTTTTGTGCCACCATCCCTGGTGCATGAAAGCGGTGTTGTCACACACCGCCTCATCCAGTGTCAGTCTTGCGGTCACCTTCCCCTGCCGGGTGGCGATACACACCTTTTCCAGTCCGATGACGCCAAGATCCTGTGCGGTTTTTTGGTTCACAGACACGGCCGGCTTCCGGTCTTCAAAAACAAACGCTTGTGAATGCATGGACCGCCGGGTTTTGCAGGTGAGCAGGCGCAGAGGAAAACGGTCCTCTCCCCGGGACGGGGAGAGGAAACAAGGCATGGGCGACAGTCCGGCCGCTTCAGCTGTGTGGCTGAAAATTTCGATTTTCCGGGATGGGGTGGCAAATTTTTTGTCTGCCCAGGGGATGTCATGGCCGGCAATGCGCAGGTATTCACCGGCAATGGTATCCAGGTCTGTATCCGGGTCTTGTCCCAGGCTTTCCAGCACCGGGGCCGCACATTGGGCCAGGTATTCCCGGGAAGAGGAAAACCCCAGTGTATCGATGCCCATGTGCTTTGCCAGGGACAGGAAAAATTTGCTTTCCGGCATCAGGGTATCCGGTGGTTCCACCGCTTTTTGTGAATAATTGAGCACATGGGAATACATGGAGGTGGCAAAGAGATCTTCCTGTTCGAACACGGTGGCGGCCGGCAGCACCATATCCGCATGCCTGGCCGTATCTGTCAGAAAATGGTCAAACACCACCTTAAAGGGAATCCGGTCGAATCCTGACACCACTGCTGCCAGATCCGGGCTCTGGTTCAAGGGGTTGCCTCCGGCCACAAACGCGGCCGCAATGGGAGGATTATCCGCGGTCTGCAGAAAGTGTCCCAGCATGGGGGCCGGAAAGGTCCGGGATGCCGTTACATGGGCCAGGCTGTTTTTTTCCGGCCGGTTGAGCAGGGGGGCCAGGGACCTTGCAGCATAGTTGGCACCGGTGCCCGGTTTCCCCACATGGCCGCATACAGCTGCCAGGGCATCAATGCTTCGCACCGTGTTCCCGCCGTTGGCATACCGCTGCAGTCCATACCCCATCCAGATGCCCGGGGCACTGGCTGCGGCATATTCCCGGGCCAGTGCCCGGATGGTTTTCGAAGATATGCCTGTAATCCCTGCAGCAGTTTCCGGATCAAACCGGTCCAGATATTTACAGAACCGGCCAAACCCCAGGACATGGTCCTGCACAAATGATCTGTCATACCGCTTTTCCGTAACAATGACATGGGCCATGCCCAGGGCCAGGGCCGCATCTGTACCAGGTTTCAGCGCCACATGGGTACCAAGGGACTTTGCTGTATCCGACTGGATGGGATCGATAACAATGATACGGGTGCCGTTTTTTTCTGCCTGTTTGAGCAAAGTGTAAAAATGCAGGCTGGTGGCTTTGGGGTTTCTGCCCCACACCATGACCAGATCGGAATTGGCAGCATCTTCGGGCAGATGACCCCGTACATCTCCGAAATCAAAGGTCTGGGCCGCAATGCCCGCTGCCCAGCACAGGCTGCCCGAAAACCGGGTATCCCCGCCCAGGCAGTTGAAAAAAATGGACTGAAGCCGGCTTTTCACCCCGCCGTATCCGTCACTGGCATAATTGAGCACCCCGGTGGGTCCCCATTGGTCATGCACGGATGACAGGGTGTCTGCAACCCGATCCAGCACCTCGCTATAAGTTGTACGCACAAACCCGGATTTGCGCCGGATCATGGGATGCCGCAGCCGGTCCGGGTGGGAATGCCGCTTCACCAGGTCCCGTCCTTTGGGACAGATCTTCCCGCAGGTCAGCGGATGGTCCTGATCTCCCGTAATCCCCGTGATCCGGCTGTCTGTGACCGTTACCTGAAACCGGCACAGGTCAAAACAATCCATGGGGCAGGAAACCGGAACCGTGCGGGTCATGTCAGAACCTGCCAGGTCATTTGAGCAGATTGCGCAGCCGCAGCACCGAGCAGTTGGCTTCCTTGACCACCTTCTGGGCGCAGGAGCTGGAAAACGCCTCGTTCACGGTCCGGCTGCGGTTATGGTACACCACGATGAGGTCTGCACCCCATTTGTCCGCCATTTTCAGGATTTCCTCATAATGTTTTCCCACCAGGACCTTGTGGGAAACATTACCCCCCTGACAGTTTGCACCCACAAAATCATCCAGGAATTTCTGAAACTGCGCCCGGGCTTCTTTTTTGATCTCTTCAGTGACAAAGGACGCCACAATGGGCATGGTAAACCCGGGCATCACCGACACAATACGGATCTGGGCCCCGCTCAAGGATGCCAGTTCCGCTGCATTGTCATACACTGCCTTGGATGTCTTTGGATAATCAATATCCACAGGCACCAGAATTTTATTGAACATACATCCCTCTCTTTTACAACTGCAGCCTGGAAGCCTCTTCCGGTGTCTGCCGTCGTTTTTGCAGAAAATAGATCAGGCCCAGCAGGGCCAGGGCCGGAATAAACATCAGCTGCTTGGGGGGGCGGTCCGCCTCCATCATCACGGACACAATTTCCTGGTCAAAATCAATACCCATCCGTTCGGCATTGCTGCCGAACATGATATTGTCAACGATCATTTTCCCATCATCTTCCAGCACTTCAAATCCCACCTCCCGGAGCCTGTCTTCAGGCGCCCCTTCCTTTCCCACCGGCAGCATCAGGGATTTGGTATATTCATCACCGTTCATGGTCTCGCCTTTGATCACCAGGTGGATCATGGTATTTTCATCCTGCTTTTCCATGGCCTGGAGCAGCTCGACCCCGGGCCGCTCATTGTAGGGCTCATAGACCTTGTCCCAGAAAAAACCGGGCCGCAGCAGGGTAAAGGTCACCAGCAGCAGTGCCAGGCTCTCATAAAACCGGCTTTTGGTGATCCAGTATCCCTGGGTGGCCGCACCGAACACCAGCATGGCCGCCACAGCAGAGGTAATGACAATGGTCAGATGAACCCAGTCCTGGATCCCGATCATGAGCAGTTCTGTGTTAAAGATAAAGAAAAACGGCAGTACCGCTGTCCTGATATCATAGGTGAACCCCTGGATACCGGTGCGGATGGGATCTCCGCCGGATATCCCTGCTGCTGCAAAAGCCGCCAGCCCCACCGGCGGGGTATCATCCGCCAGAATCCCGAAATAGAACACAAACAGATGCACGGCAATCAAGGGCACCACCAGCCCGTTCAAAGCCCCTAAATGCACAATCACCGGTGCCATCAGGGTGGACACCACAATATAGTTGGCAGTGGTGGGCAGCCCCATGCCCAGCAGCAGGCTGATGACAGCGGTGAACAACAGAATGAGCAGCAGGTTGCCGCCGGAAATAAATTCCACAAACGCGGTCATGACCAGGCCGATGCCGGTGAGGGTTACCGTGCCCACCACAATGCCGGCAGCTGCCGTGGCAACCCCGATGCCGATCATGTTTCTGGCCCCGGCCACCATGCCGGCGATCAGGTTGTCCCACCCCATTTTAAAACCAAATTCCGGGGCACTGTTTTTTCGGACAATCCCTTTCAACGGCCGCTGGGTCAAGACGATAAAAATGAGCACCACCGTGGCATAGTAGGCAGACAGGGACGGGGACAGCCGTTCCACGGTGAGGCACCACATGAGCACAACGATGGGCAGCAGAAAATAATACCCTGCCTGGGCAGTTTCTCTGAGTTTGGGCAGCTTGCTGATTTCATGGGTATATTCCAGTTCAGGCACCTTGCAGGCCAGCCAGATAAGAATAAGATAGGCAATCACGATCAGCGGCACCACCACATACATGGCAGCATCGCCGGCAGCGGTCTTGATCCATCCCAGGCCATAGTAAGTCCCGCCGGCCAGAATGATCAGGGTCAAAATCGTAAGCACAAACGAAGTCAATTTCTGGGTCACGGTTTTGACAACCGGTTTTTCCATACCTTTGAGGCCGATTTTACAGGACTCCAGGTGTACGATATACACCAGGGCAATATAGGAGATAATGGCCGGCAAAAATGCATGTTTGATCACCTCCACATAGGAGATGCCCACATATTCCACCATGAGAAAGGCGGCCGCCCCCATGACCGGCGGCGTAAGCTGGCCGTTGGTGGATGCAGCCACTTCCACGGCCCCGGCTTTTTCTGCCGGGAATCCCACTTTTTTCATCAACGGGATGGTAAACGTCCCGGTGGTGACCACATTGGCGATGGACGATCCGGACACCAGCCCGGTCATACCCGAAGAAACCACGGCAGCCTTGGCCGGACCGCCGCGCATATGACCCAGTCCGGCATAGGCGGTGCGGATGAAATAGTTACCTGCTCCAGCTGATTCCAGAAGAGAGCCGAACAGCACAAACATGAACACCATGCCTGTGGACACCCCCAGGGCCACCCCGAAAACCCCTTCTGTGGACAGCCAGTAATGGGACATGCCCTTGGACAGGCTGGCCCCTTTATGGGCGATGACATCCGGCATATGGGGCCCGAAAAAAGTATAGACAAGAAACACCATGGCCACCACCATGAGCGGCGGCCCAAGGGCACGGCGGGTGGCTTCCAGCAAAAGGATCAGGCCGGTCACGCCCACAACAAGATCCAAAGTGGTGGGGATCCCCGGCCGGGAAGACATCTGATCATAAAAAATAAACAGATATGCTGCACAAAACGCTGCCACCAGAGCCACAAACCAGTCCTGGATCGGAATATGATCTCTGGGAGATGATTTAAAGGTGGGATAGGCGGTATAAGACAGAAACATGGCAAAGGCCAGATGAATGGACCGGGCTTCCGTATCGTTGAGCACAAAAATATTCAATATAAACGGCAGAGGAGATGCATACCAGAGTTGAAACAGTGTCCAGATCAACGGTACATAAAATAAAATATTTTTGGAAACTGCACCCACCGGATTTCTGGCACCGGTTTCCACCTCAGCCAGCATGTCCTGCACACCATCCGGGACAGCTTGTTTTTTTGCAGCGGTCATGGTGACAATGCCTCCTTGGAAAAAAGGATTGTGCAACAAAAAAAACAAAACAAACGTGCGCAGCTGTCACATGCCCCGCACGTTTATTTTGTTGGGTCTGACAAAAAAACCTACATCAGGCCGGCTTCTTTGTAGTATTTCACAGCGCCGTCATGCAGCGGCGCGGACAGGCCGTCTTTGATCATCTCTTCTTTTTTGAGCACCTCAAAGGCAGGGTGGAGTTTTTTGAACTGGTCAAAATTGTCAAAAACCGCCTTGACCACATGATAGATCACGTCTTCAGACACATCTGTGGAGGAAACAAAGGTGGCGCCCACACCAAATGTCCTGGTGTCGGTGTCCGTGCCCCGGTACATGCCGCCGGGAATGGTGGCATATCTGTAATAGGAGTTTTCCTTCACCAGTTTGTCAATGGCAGGGCCTTCCACAGGCACCAGAATGGAGTCACAGGAGGTGGTGGCTTCCTGGATGGAGCCTGAGGGATGGCCCACGGTGTAGATGATGGCATCGATTTTGTTGTCACACAGGGCTGCAGACTGTTCCGCAGGTTTCAGCTCGGATGCCAGTTTGAAATCATCCATGGTCCAGCCCATGGCTTTCATGACCACTTCCATGGTGCCCCGCTGTCCGGAACCGGGATTCCCGATGTTAACCCGTTTGCCCTTCAGGTCCTGAAAGGTTTTAATGCCGGAATCTTTTCTGGCCACCACCGTAAAGGGTTCAGGATGCACGGAAAAAACCGCGCGCAGATCTTTGTTGGGGCCGATTTCCTCAAAAGGGGTGCCTTTGGTGCCGTGATAGGCATGGTACTGCCAGTCTGACTGGGCAACACCCATATCCAGCTCACCGGCCCGGATGGTGTTCAGATTATACACGGAACCACCGGTGCTTTCCACAGAGCAGCGGATGCCGTGTGTTTTTCTGTCCTTGTTCACCAGGCGGGCAATGGCGCCGCCGGTGGGATAGTAAACGCCTGTGACCCCGCCGGTCCCGATGGTGACAAAGGTCTGATCAGCCTGCACAGGGGCGGACCCAAAGAAAAGAACCATACCGAAAAACGCTGTAATTGCCAATACCAGTAATTTTTTCATCTAAACCTCCATATAAATTGAAATTATAAGCAAAGATGCAGACAACAACCCTGCACCATGTTTCATTGTTTTTTTTTGACTTTCCTCCTTTCTTTTTTTTAACTGCACGTATTTACATTACACTGAAATTATCTGAAAACAGGCATACCCCTTACGATCGCGTGCGGGCACCCTTCAGGAATCTATCGCCTTCCTGTTTTTTTGTAAACCTATTTTTTCAGGATAATTCTGGCATCCACCACATCCAGGCCCTGTTCATACAAAAGGACCGGGTTTAAATCCATTTCCTGAATCTCAGGATAAGATTCCACCAGTTCCGAACAGATGCCCAGAAGCTTGCGCAATGCCTTTTTATCATACCCTTTCTGCCCCCGGACCCCGCTTAATATGACTGAAGATCTTGTGTCCTCTATCATTTTTTTGCATGATGCAGGAGATACCGGGAGCACCCAGAAGGTCACATCCTTCATGATCTCCACCATGATGCCCCCCAGCCCGTACATGATCACCGGTCCGAACTGCTCATCAATTTTGGTGCCGATGATGATTTCCAGGCCTTTGGCCGCCATGGGTGCCACCAGCACGCCCCTGATGTCGGCACCGGCATCATAGATGCGGGCATTTTCCATGATGATGTCAAATGCCGCTTTTACCTGGGACGCATCTCCGATATTGAGCATGACCCCGTTGGCATCACTTTTGTGCAGGATATCAGGGGAAACGATTTTCATGACCACATGGCCGTCGATTTTTTTGGCAATGGCCACAGCCTCTTCCGGGGTTCTGGCCATTCCTCCCACAGATGTGGGGGCCCCGTGCAGTTTGATCAGCTGCTTGGCTTCATGCTCCAGCAGCACATTGCGGCCTTCGGCCAGTGCTGCCTGGATGATGGCATTGCCTTCAGGCCTGGCTTTTTCCCGCCAGTTGAGCACAAAATTGGTTTTGGCATGGTAGGTCTTCAGGTAATTGCCGTAGGTGCACAGGCAGGCCATGCTTTTGCAGGCAATATCCAGAGAATCATGTACCGGAATATCATAATGCCGCAGCAGATCCAGGGCATGGGAATCATAGGCACTGTACAGAGAATGCACAAAAACGGGTTTGCCGCGCTTTTTGCCCATGGCCCCCAGGCGGTGGGCAGCCTGTTCTTCGCCGATGGCAAGACTTTTGTCAAACCGGATGCCGTATCCGCCGAACAGCCCCACAATGAGAAGACCGCCCACGGCAGGATCCTTGAGCAGGATCTTGGCACAGTCGGCAAATATGCTGGGATCCGCATCGGTGCCGCCGGCCACATCCACCGGATTGATCACAGAGGCGGCTTCAGGCAGCAGTTTTTTTAGATTTTCCTTTGTTTTTTCAGACAGGTCAGCCAGCTGGATCCCGTAATCGGACAAAAGGTCTGCTGCAATGGTGGCGTGCCCCCCGCCGTCTGCCAGCACCGCAATGGCATTGTTTTTCACCGGGGGCTGGCTGGACAGGGTTTCTGCCACCGGAAACAGTTCATCGGAATTTTCTATCACAATGATCCCTGCGCGTTCATAGGCGGACTTGGCCACCTGGCCCATACCGGCCAGAGATCCTGTGTGTGACCCGGCTGACTTGCGGCCCTTGTCTGACCGGCCGCTTTTAAGCAGGATAATGGGTTTTTCAATACTGGTCTGGTAGGCTTCCTGTAAAAATTCCCTGCCCTGGCTCATGCCTTCCACATACATGAGAATGGCTTTGGTGGCCGGGTCATTTCTGAAAAAAGACAGGTATTCATGAAATTTAATATCCGACTCATTACCCACCCCCACATAATAGGTGAACCCGCCGTGCTTGCGGATGGTGGCCTCTGTGATCAGGGTCAGGGCCATGTTGCCGCTCTGGCACAGCAAAGCAATACTGCCGGCAGGCACATCCTGGATACCCACCAGGTTCATATTGCTTTTCAAATTGATCATGCCCGAGGTGTTGGGACCGATGAGCCGGACATGGTTTGCCTTTGCTGCGTCCACCATTTCCTGTTCCAGAATGCGGCCTTTTTCCCCCAGCTCCCTGAATCCGCCGGCAATGATCACCGCCCCTGCCACCCCTTTGGCACCGCAGTTTTCCAGAATTTTGGGAATGGTTCCGGCCGGGGTGGTGATCAGGGCCAGGTCCACTGTGTCCGGAATATCTGTGATATCTTTAAAACACTTCAACCCCAGAATGGTATCTTCTTTGGGGTTCACCGGGTAGATCTCACCTTCAAAACCGTCTGCCAGAAGGGTTTTAATAGCCTGATACCCCCTTTTGGTCTTGTTCCGGGATGCACCGATAATGGCTACGGACTTTGCATTCAATACATGTTCCAGCATGAATCTTTCCTTTATTTGTTTTTGCGGCCGGCAAATTCATCCAGAGATGTCTGCCGTTCTTTGGTGGATACACAGGCCAGACAGGCTTCAATCTCATAATCCATGAGTGCTTCCAGGCTGATTTCCCCGGCTGCCATGCCCAGGCCCTTTTTAATGAGCTTTAAGGAAAAAGCGGAATTGGTACAAATTTTGTCCGCCATGGCAACGGCCTCATCCATGAGCTGCTCCAGGGGCACCGATTTGTTCACCAGGCCGATGCGGCAGGCTTCTTCTCCGGTGATATTTTCAGCGGTAAACAGCAGTTCTTTTGCCTTGCCCGGCCCCACCAGGTCCTGGATCAGGCGGAAGGCCCCGCCTGTGACCGAAGAGGTGACTTTTGCCTCAGGAGATCCGATCAGTGCGCCTGCAGCGGCAATACGGATGTCACAGGCCAAAGCCAGTTCATAACCCGATCCCAGGGCATACCCGTTTATGGCGGCGATGGTGGGTTTTTCAAACCGCAGAATTTTTCTGGATGCCTCCTGCAGGGATTCCAGATACAGGCGGTAGTCTTCCATACTGCGGCCTTTGGAATCCTTGAGGTCGGCGCCCGTGGAAAAGGCACGGCCTTCTCCGGTGATGATCAGGGCTTTGATCTTATCATCGTGCCCCAGCACCTCCAGTGCATCCATCATTTCCTTCCACAGCTGCCGGTTCATGGCATTGAGCACCTTTGGTCTGTTCAATTTGATCAGACCCACCTGGTTTCTGGTCTCCATTACAATTGTTTCATAGTCCATAGCATTTGCCTTTATTAATGATATGATGTTGTGTAAATAACAATAAAAATACAGCTGACTATTCCGTCTTGAGAACCGATAAAAACGCAGACTGGGGAATTTCCACCGAGCCCACCATTTTCATGCGTTTTTTTCCTTTTTTCTGCTTTTCCAGCAGCTTGCGTTTCCGGGAAATATCTCCGCCATAGCATTTGGCTGTGACATCTTTCCGAAACGCGGAAATGGTTTCCCTGGAAATGATTTTACCGCCGATGGCCCCCTGGATGGGAATTTTGAACTGCTGCCTGGGAATTTCCTCTCTGAGTTTTTTACATGCTGTTCTGGCCCGGGCCTCGGCCTTTTCTCTGTGAATGAGAATGGACAGGGCATCCACCCGTTCTCCATTGATGAGAAAATCCAGTTTCACCAGGTCGGTTTCCTGGTATCCGGAAATTTCATAATCAAAAGACCCATACCCCTGGGTCACGGATTTGAGCCGGTCGTAAAACTCATACACCACCTCTGCCAGGGGCAGCTCAAATTTCATTTCCATACGGTTGGAAGTCAGGTATTGATAGGTTTTGCTCACCCCCCGGAACTCGTGGCACACCTGCATCACATTGCCCATGTACCGGTCCGGCACAATAATGGTGGCATCGATAAACGGTTCTCTGACCTTGACGATCTCGGCAGGATCAGGATAATTCACGGGATTGTCGATGATCACAATTTCTCCGTCCGTGGTGGTGATCTCATACTGCACGGAAGGGGAAGTCAGGATCAAAGAGATATCATACTCGCGCTCCAGGCGCTCCTGGACCACCTCCAGGTGGAGCAGCCCCAGAAACCCGCACCGGTATCCAAATCCCAGGGCAGCTGAGCTGTCTTTTTCATAGATAAGGGAGGCATCATTGAGCTTGAGCCGTTCGAGTGCGTCAGTAAGTTCTGCGTAATCATCTGATGCCACCGGGTACATGGAGGAAAAGACCACAGGCGTGGGTTCCCGGAATCCGCCCACCGCTTTTTCACAGGGCCGGTCCGCCATGGTGATGGTATCGCCTATCTTGACATCGGCAATGTTTTTGATCCCGGCAATGAGATACCCCACCTGGCCCCCGTACAGGCTTTTCTGGGGCACCCTTTTGATCTGGAACAACCCCACCTCCTCCACCTTGTACTGGGAATCATTCTGCATGAACAAGATGGTGTCCCCTTTTTGAATGGTGCCGTCAAATATCCTGAAATGCACAATGGTGCCGCGAAAGGTGTCATAGTGGGAATCAAAGATCAGGGCCTTGAACCGGTTGTCCGGATCCACTTTGGGCGGGGGGATGGCTGCCGCCACAGCAGGAAATATCTGATCCACGCCCTTGCCGGTCTTGGCAGATACCAGAATGGCATTTTCTCCGTCCAGCCCCAGATCCTCTTCAATCTGGTTTTTCACCCATTCAATTTCCGCGGACGGCAGATCAATCTTGTTGATGACCGGAATGATGGTCAGATCGAGTTCCATGGCAAGGTACAGATTGGCCAGGGTCTGGGCTTCCACCCCCTGGGAGGCATCCACAATGATCAAAGCCCCTTCGCATGACTTCAAAGCCCGGGAGACTTCATAGGAAAAATCCACATGGCCCGGGGTGTCGATAAGATTCAACAGATACTCGGTGCCGTCCTGGGCCGTATAAGGCAAAGACACAGTCTGGGATTTAATGGTGATGCCACGTTCTCTTTCAATGTCCATGGAATCTAAAATCTGTTCTTTCATATCCCGGTCGGAAACAATCCCGGTCAATTGGATCAGCCGGTCCGACAGGGTGGATTTGCCATGATCAATATGGGCGATGATGGAAAAATTACGGATCTGTTTTTGATGAATCTTCAATGGTGCTCCAAACTAAGAGTTGACAAATATCATGTTTGTAAGTTAAGTTTCTCGTTCATAATAAATTTAATTTTCTGGTTCATACATGTATCAATTGTAGGAAAAAGTGTCAAGATAAGCCCATATGAGCAACCCAAGTTTCCTGGAGAACATAAGATAATGGCACATGCCATCCTGATTGTTGACGATGATATTGCCATCAAAGATTCTGTGGAAGAATATCTCACACTTCTCTCCTACCGGGTACAAAGCGCCTCCAGTGCCGAAGAAGCCCTGGAAAGACTGGAAGCCTTTCCTGCTGATGTGGTGCTCACCGATATTATGATGCAGGGAATGGACGGCCTGGAACTGACCCGAATGGTCAAGGATAAATATGACACTGATGTCATCGTCATGACCGGCTACAGTGCAGACTATTCCTATGAAGAAGCAGTAAAAACCGGGGCCAGTGATTTTATTTTCAAGCCTTTCCGTTTTGAAGAACTGGACCTGCGCATCAAACGGGTGCTGCGGGAGGCAGGTTTTAAAAAAGAGCGGAACAGACTGCTCAAGGAGCTGGAACAGCTGGCCATCACCGATGCATTGACCAAATTGTTCAATTCCCGCCATTTTTTCCGGCAGATCAAACAGGAGATGGAGCGCCACGACCGCTATGACCATGCCTTGTCTTTGATGATTCTGGACATTGACCATTTCAAGCGCTACAATGATTCCTGGGGGCACCTGGAAGGAGACAAGGTGCTCATGGCCATCGGCCGGATCATCAACTCCTGCATGCGGTCCATGGATACAGCTTATAGATACGGGGGAGAAGAATTTGCCATTCTGCTGCCTGAAACCAGGCTGAAAAAAGCCTGTGTAGTGGGGGACAGAATCCGGGACCTTATCGGTGCGGCAGTATTTGAACCCCGGCCCGGGAAATACTGCTCAGTGACCATCAGCATAGGCGCCAGCGAACTCAAGGAGGGGGAAGATTTCACCTCTTTTATCCAGCGTACGGACCGGGCCCTGTATAAATCCAAAAAAGACGGGCGGAACAGGCTCACCTACTGCTGACAGCCGGGCCGGGGTGTATCTGCATGCTCAGATCCACAGCCTGTGCCTGGTGGGTCAACGCACCGCAGGAAATCACGTCCACACCAGTGGCAGCTATGGCCTGCAGGGTATCAAGTGATACATTGCCTGATGCTTCCACCACAGCCCGGCCATTGATGAAACCCACTGCTTCAGCCATGGCCCTGCAGGACATATTGTCCAGCATGATAACATCAGCGCCGGCTGACACCGCCTGTTTCACCTGCTCCATATCTGACACCTCCACTTCGATTTTCATCAAATGGGAGGCCTGTTTCTGCACCGCGCCTACTGCAGCTGCTATGCTCCCGGCCACGGCAATGTGGTTGTCTTTGATCAGGATCCCGTCATACAGGGAAAACCTGTGGTTAGCGCCCCCGCCTGCCCTTACCGCCTGTTTTTCCAGCCGGCGCCACCCCGGGGTGGTTTTCCTGGTATCGGTGAGCCGCACCCGGCTGTTTCCAAGGGCCTGCACATAGGTTTTGGTCAAAGTGGCAATGCCGGACAGGCGCTGCAAAAAGTTCAATGCCACCCGTTCTCCCTTGAGCATGCACAGCAGATCTCCTGCTGCCTCCAGCACCACACTGCCTTTTTGAACCGTATCTCCATCTGTGTACATCATCTGGATATGCATGTTTGGATCCAGCATGTGAAAGGTTTTTTCGGCAACCTGTGTGCCGGCCAGAATACAGTCCTGCTTGGCCGTGATAACACCCGTCCCCTGCCGGGATGCAGGCAGAATGCTTTCAGAGGTGATATCCCCCAGCCCTGCATCTTCAAACAGGGCCAGGGAGACAATGCGTTCTATCATATCCATGGGTTATGCCAGATCCTGAATGCGTTTGAGATTGGCTGCCAGCTTTTCGTTTTTCTCAGAAAGATCCGTATGCCTGGCATTGACTTTATCTATGACTTCCTGGGGTGCTTTTTCCAGAAAACTGTCATTGCTGAGCCGTTTCTGCACCCCTATCAATTCTTTGGTGTTTTTGTCCAGTTCCTTTTCCAGACGCCCGATTTCTTTTTCAAAATCAATCACCCCTTCCAGGGGAACAAAACAGGTGGTGCCTGCTGTCACTGAACTGGCACAGGAGGCCGGGGCAATATCAGGTTCACAAAAAGAGAACCGTTCCAGGGTGGCCAGATTGGCAATGACCGCCTTGTTCTCAGCAATGAGCAGTTTTTCTTTTTCATCTCTGGTATTGGCCAGTACCTTGATTTTCATGGAGGGCTGGATGTTCATTTCGCTTCTGATATTGCGGATGCCTGATATCAAATCAAAAAGAAACACCATGTCATTTTCCACCGGCAGGTTCCGGTACCTGTCATAATTGTCTTCTGTATAGGGAAAAGAGGCCTGCATCACCGATCCTGTGGTAAAGGGAAGGATATGGTAGATTTCTTCTGTAACAAAGGGCATGAACGGGTGCAGCATGATCACGATATCTTCCAGTACACGGGCCAGAACCGCCCGGGCCGTATCCCTGCGCACCCCGCCCTGCTTTTCATACAGAGCAGGTTTTTGGGTTTCAATGAACCAGTCACAGAACTCATGCCACACAAACTGGTACACAGCAGAAGCTGCTTCGTTGAACCGGTAATTTTCAATGCCTTCTTTGACGGCCAGGGAAGTGGCAGCAGACCGGGACAGAATCCAGCGTTCCCACAAAGACAATTTGTCATCATCAAAGGATGTGTCTTTGGGGGTGATGTGCATCAGGGCAAACCGTGCCGCATTCCACAATTTGTTCACAAAATGCCGGTATCCTTCCACCCGGGACTCAGACATTTTCACATCCCGTCCCTGGGCGGCAAAGGCAGCCAGGGTAAACCGGAACGCATCTGCCCCGTAATTTTCAATAACCTGTAAAGGATCAATGACATTGCCCTTGGACTTGCTCATTTTTTTGCCGTGCTCATCTCTCACCAGGGCATGGATATACACATCTTTAAAAGGGACTTCCTCTTTAAAATGAATACCCATCATCATCATTCTGGCCACCCAGAAAAACAAAATATCAAAGCCTGTAACCAGAACAGAGGTGGGGTAAAAGGTTTTGAGCAGCGGGGTCTCTTCAGGCCAGCCCATGGTGGAAAACGGCCACAAAGCACTGGAAAACCAGGTATCCAGCACATCGGTCTCCTGGGCAAGATTTTTGGAGCCGCATCCGGGGCAGTCGGTGGGATCGGTTTCTTCCACAATCACCTGGCTGCAGTCCGGGCATTTCCAGACAGGAATCCTGTGCCCCCACCAGATCTGGCGCGAAATGCACCAGTCTCTGATATTGTCCATCCATTCAAAATAGGTCTTGGACCAGGTATCCGGAATTATGCGGGTCTCACCGGATCGCACTGCCTGGGTGGCTTTCTGCGCCAAAGGTTTTACCTTCACAAACCATTGTTTGGACACGGAGGGCTCCACCACGGTCCTGCACCGGTAGCAGTTGCCCACACTGTGCTTCAAGGGTTCCTTTTTTACCAGCAGGCCCTGGTCAGCCAGTGCCTTGACCACCTGGCGCCGGCATTCAAACCGTTCCAGGCCCTGGAACTGCCCGGCACCTGAGAGCATGTTGCCATCCTCGTCAATCACCTTGACCCGTTCCAGTCCGTGCTTTTCTCCCAGGGTAAAATCATTGGGATCATGGGCAGGGGTAACCTTGAGTGCACCGGTGCCGAACCGGGTATCCACATAGTCATCTCTGATAATGGGAATGGTCCGGTCGGTAAGGGGCAGCATCACCTGTGTTTCTGCCAGATCTGCAAACCGGTCATCTGTTGGATTCACGGCCACGGCTGTATCTCCAAACATGGTTTCCGGCCGGGAGGTGGCCACGGTAAGCCCTTTTTTATGTCCCTTGAACGGATACCGTATATAATACAGGTAGGAATCATGTTCTTCATATTCCACTTCCAGATCAGCCAGAGCAGTTTTGCACCTGGGGCACCAGTTGATGATATACTGGCCTTCGTAAATCAACCCTTCCTTGTAAAGCCGGACAAACACTTTGCGCACGGCATCGGAAAGGCCCTCATCCATGGTGAACCGCTCCCTGTCCCAGTCACAGGAGGCTCCCAGCCGCTTGAGCTGGTTGATGATGGCGCCGCCTGATTTTTCCTTCCATTTCCAGACCTCTTTGATGAAATCTTCCCGGCCAAGCTGGTCCCGGGTTTTGCCTCTGGCAGCCAGGTCCCGTTCCACCACATTCTGGGTGGCAATGCCGGCATGGTCGGTTCCCGGCATCCACAGAACATTATATCCCAGAAGCCGCCGGTAGCGGCACATGATATCCTGGATAACATTGTTCAAAGCATGGCCCATATGCAGAACCCCTGTCACATTGGGCGGGGGAATGACAATGGAAAACGGTTTTTTATCACTGGTCTCTTCGGCCTTGAAAAACCCCTTGTCCAGCCAGTACTGATACCATTTTTCTTCAATTCCCGACGGCTCATATCCTTTATCCAGAGAATCCGAACCCATAATCTGCTCCTAAATACCCACATTAATGAAAAAGGGGATCAATATATGAATCCCCAGCAACCTGTTACCACAATTTGTATCCTGTCTCAGGATGTACCGATCTGATCCAGATCCTTTTGCAGGTTTTCCCTGATTTCCTTTATCTCTTTTGAAATAACCCGTTCCATCACATCAAAAAGGATGACATCGATCTTTTCGGAAAATTTTTTCTCGATGACACGCTCCAGTGCCGCCTCCATCTGTTGTTGCGAGATGGTGACAGTATCCGGAGATACTGCTTCGACACCAGGCTCATCCGAGACAGCGTCAATGTCGGTGAGTTCAATGATGTCATCATCGGGCACTGCATCTTCTGACACAGCTTCCATATTATCCACAATGTCGGTCAATTCGATAATCTGTTCATCCTGCCCTGTATTGTCGGCCATATTCCCTCACTTTCATGAAAATAAAGCGTGCCAATCCTGATTTAAAATCCCTGAAAACCTATCAAAGTGCAAACAAAGTGTCAATACATTAAAAACCTGCCAGGCTCCACTCCTTCCAAAGGTTGGAACCGGATGTGTACAGTGCCATTGTTTTTTTTAAAAAGATTGCGTATTGTTTGAAAAATGCCATAACCAATAGGAAAATATAATGGAACAAACCCCTATCCCCTATGCCAGACAATGGATTGAAGATGATGATATCCAGCAGGCAGCCCAGACCCTTGCATCGGATTTTCTTACCACCGGCCCCCAGGTAGAGCGCTTTGAGGATGCCCTGTGTGATCTTACCGGGGCCGGACATGCTGTGGTTTGTTCCAGCGGCACAGCAGCCCTGCACCTTGCCTGCATGGCCCTGGGCATTGGTTCCGAAGACACTGGTCTGACCTCGCCCAATTCGTTTCTGGCATCAGCCAGCTGCATTGAATTGTGCGGGGGCCGGGCTGATTTTGTGGATATTGATTCTGCAACCCTGTGCATGGATCCTGAAGCCCTGGCTGATTACTGCCGCAGCCATTCCCCGCCCCGGGTGGTGATTCCGGTGGATTTTGCCGGCACCCCCGCAGATCTGCCCGCCATCCAAACCCTGGCGCAGGAATACGGGTTCCAGGTGATTGAAGATGCTGCCCATG
Organism: Desulfotignum sp.; assembly: GCA_035268565.1. Taxonomy (GTDB): domain Bacteria; phylum Desulfobacterota; class Desulfobacteria; order Desulfobacterales; family Desulfobacteraceae; genus Desulfotignum. The sequence goes on from DATFKQ010000011.1 coordinate 40,323, forward strand.
CCATTGGTTCCACCTATACCCATAACGGCAGAACCTATCAGTGCGGCAGCTGTGCCCACACCGATCTGGCCATTTTTTCCTTTCACCCTGCCAAGACCATAACCTGCGGAGAAGGCGGGGCAGTCATGACCAATGATGGTTTTCTGGCAGACCGCCTGCGGATGCTGCGCAACCACGGCATGGTCAAATCATCGGAGCTGGCCTGTGATACAGCCGACACCGGCCTGCATGGCCCCTGGTATTATGAAATGCAGGCCTTGAGCGCCAATTTCCGCATCACCGATTTTCAATGCGCCCTGGGAAATTCCCAGCTCACACAGCTTTGCCGTTTCAGGGACCTGCGCCGGCAAATCGTGCACACCTACAACCTGGCATTTGAAGATGACGACCGCCTGATCCTGCCGCCGAAAGCCCTTGCCGAAACCGCCTGTCCCCATCTGTATCCCATCCAGTTTGCTCAGGGCAGTCAGACCAGAAAAAGAATGTATCAGAAACTTGCAGACCACAGAATATTCTGCCAGGTGCATTATATCCCCATTTACCTGCAGCCGTATTATGCCAAAAAATACGCCTATGCCCGGGGCAAATGCCCTGAAGCGGAAACCTATTATTCCCGTGCCTTGAGCCTGCCCCTTTTTGCCGCCCTTACCCGGGAGCAAATGGACCATGTCATTGCAACCCTCAACTCCCTGATATAAATAAATGCACAAATTCTTCATACCCGGAAAACAGATTTTTCAGAACCAGGCTGTGCTTCACGGCCAGGATGCCCGGCATATTGTACGGGTGCTGCGGCTGGCCATAGGAGACATGATTTGCCTTACAGACGGGCAGGGAACCGATTTTACCGGCCGTATCATGGACACCGCACCCCAACAGGTGCGGGTGAATCTTGTGGATGCACAGCTTTCCACAAGCGAATCCCCCCTGCCCTTTACTGTGTGCACCGGCATGCTCAAGCACCAGAAGATGGATGATGTCATCAAAGGCCTGACCCAGATGGGCATTTCCCAATGGGTTCCTTTTTACTGTGAGCGCTCTATTCCCCGTCCGGATGCCAGGGCAATGACCAGGCGCCTGGACCGCTGGCAGACCATAGCAGCAGAAGCCATCAAGCAGTGCAGAAGAAGCAGGCTTGTAACCATATCTTCCCCCAGAACCTTTGATGAGATCCTGGATTTTGCCGCAGATTTTGATCACTGCATCGCTTTCTGGGAAAAAAGCAGCCAGCCCCTGTCCCTTCTGCAACCCCTGAACAATGCCAACCGAACCATCCTGCTGACCGGCCCTGAAGGCGGGTTCTCAGACGCGGAAATGGAAAAGGCGGCTGCCAGAGGATTTGTCTCCTATTCTCTGGGGCCCCGGATCCTGCGGGCTGAAACAGCTGCCCTGTGCGGTGCCGCCCTCATCCAGCACCGGTTGGGGGATATGTAAAAGCCTTTGGACAAAACCTGCATTTTTTGCTTGACATCATCTGACAAAAAACTTATAAAGCCTTCTGTTTGCTGTTCACGCCCAGGTAGCTCAGTCGGTAGAGCAGGGGACTGAAAATCCCCGTGTCAGCAGTTCGATTCTGTTCCTGGGCACCATATTTGAAAGGGCTTTCAAGGTTTTTAATCTTGAAAGCCCTTTTTACTTTCGAGATTTTGTCCACCTACTGTCCACCATTTTATTTGTCCACCATCTGTCTACCACAACAACAAGGATATTTTTTAACCAAACTGTTTTTTTGCCTCTGTTCACTCAGCCATGGCCTAAAGGTTTTCTGGGATAAAATGTCTTGAGGTCTTTCTATTCTTTTTTGCCCCCCTAATCCAATAAATTCCCCAGCAATGTCCAGCTGTCCCGCTGTAGATCAGCAGATTTTTTTAACAGTTCTGTCTACCCCCGGTCACCAGGCATCCCACACCGCCCATCAATAAATCCGCAAAGATGCACCCGCGGATTCTTACTTCC
>DATFKQ010000012.1:0-4255 GCA_035268565.1 Desulfotignum sp.
TGTGAATCACTGCTGCAAACCCTGTATTCACATCTGGATCTGGTGATCGTGGAAGGATGGATCAGCGGCCCGTATGACAAAATCGAAATATGGCGGGCAGCCCTGAACAAACCGCCGCTGTTTTTGTCTGTTCCCGCTGTACGGGCCTTTGTGACCGATGATGCCAAGGCCCTGGAAGCAGCCCTGGAAACAAGGGCCGGTACACCACCCTGTTTTCCCGGGGACGCTGTCAGACAAATCACCGCATTCCTGATCAACGGTCTTTAGCCGGTCAGGCCTTTTCCACCGTTACAAAGTGTTCCTGATAGGCAATTGCCCCGCCGGCCCGGTCCCATATATCCAGACCCCCTGTCATAAACCGGTTGTCCGCCAGTCCTTTGTTAAAAGCCCTGGTTTCCACCGGCAGGCGGTGCCCGAACCCGTGCACCACAAAGACCGCCTCCGGATGAATGGCTTCGGTCACGTTGGCTGTGATGGATTCGGCATATCCATTCCGGGAAACCATCACCCTGTCACCTTCTCTGATACCCAGTTTTTCCGCCTCATCCACATGGATCCACAATTGGTTTTCAGACATCTGCTCCGACAAAAGGGGGTTGTTCACAGTATGCCCCTGGGTGTGCAGGGCGCACCGGCCGAAGGTCAGACGGAAACTTCCCTGTTCCGCTGCTGCCGGGGATTTATAAGGGGCAAGGGAAATCAGCCCGTTTTCTGTCAGATGAGAGGAAACCATCTCGATTCTTTTGCTGGGGGTTTTGAAACTGAGATCTTCAAATGCCTGATACACCGGCTTATCCACGAAAGACACCATACCGGTGGCATCAAAATCTTCGATAGTGACCCCTGTACCTTCCAGCTGAAAACCCCAGACATCCTCGATCTTTTCAAACACCAGTTCCGGGAGGCCCATGCGCCGGGCCAGGCCGGAAATGATTTCCCAGTCCGCCCTGGTGTCATAGCAGGGGTCCACCGCTTTTTTCCGGACGAAAAAATAGGGTTTCAGATCATTTTTGGTGGCAATGATGCTGTCGCGCTCCAGGTAGGGGGACAGCGGAAGCACCACATCTGAATGCCAGGCCGTGTCTGACCAGCTGAAGGTCACCGACACCAGCAGATCCAGATTTTCCCATTTTTTCTTCAGCCGTTCCGGATCCGGATATCCCATGAGCGGGTCATGGCGGTAGGCGATATAGGCTTTGACAGGATAGGGATCTTCTGTTTCCATGGCTTCATACAACAGATGCGCCAGGCCGGGGCCATCCTCGAAATGGGTATATTTCCACCCCACGCCGTCCGCCCGCTTTTCTTCGGGTTTGGGATACAGGTCCATGAATTTTTTCAATCCCGAACGGCCGACATCACCGGGTTTGCTGACAAAGGGAAGGCCCCCTTTGGCACCATAAGTTCCCAGCAGGGCATTGATAATATAAATGGACCGGCACAGATAAAATGAATCCGTATACCGGGCCGCCATCCATCCGGGATGCCAGATCACAGCCGGTGCCGCATCTGCCAGTTCCCTGACAAACCGCCGCAGATGGCTGGCCGGTATGCCGGTTTCCTGTTCCGCCCATTCAGGGGTGTAGGGTGACACAAAATCGGACAGCTCTGCAAATCCTTCAATATAACGGTTTTTGAATTCTTTGTTAAAAAACCGCCTGGCAATGATTTCATGAATGACCGCCAGGTTAAAGGCATAATCGGTGCCGGGGCGGATCATCATGAAATTGTGGGCCTTGCTGGCGGAAATATTGGCCCGGATATCTATGACACTGAGTTTACAGCCTTTTTCCATGGCATCCATGAGGTCATTGACCTCCTGGACATTGACGGATTCAAAGATATTGCGGAATTGAAGCACCACATGTCTGCTGTTCTTGAAATCATATGCCACAGCCTTGCGCCCCTTCCCGGTCAGAGAAAGGGCTGCATGCTGGACATTTCTGGCACAGGAGGAATCATGGTTGTTGTAATTGGGAGTGCCGATGCCCCGCAGAAAGGCCCGGTGCAAATCCCGAAAAGGCCCACCCCGGTCAGTTAGGGCTATGGCACGGGCACCGTGGTTATCTTTGACCTGATTCAGCCTGTCCGCCACATGATCCAGTGACTCTTCCCAAGTTGCCTTGCGCCATTTGCCCTCTCCTCTTTTTCCTTTTCGGATCAAGGGGGTCTGGGGCCGCTCACTATCATATATCAATCCCGTACCTGCTGCTCCTCTGGGACATACCGCCCCTTTCATGGCAGGCACATGGGGATTTCCCTGAATGAAAACCACCTTCCCGTTGCAGACATTCACCTTAATGGGACAGCGCACCGTGCACATGCCGCAAATGCTGTATACCCACTCGTCAGTCATATAATTCTTCCCCCTGGTTTGAGATACGATGCTGTATGCAAGCGTTTTTATTTGATGATCTTAATAGTTTTTCCCACCCAGTCCGGGGGCAGATAAATCCGTCCTCCCTTGCCATTGGGCCGAACTGTTTTTTCAATCAGCACATCCCCGTACACCTCAAATTTCACCGGGGCCGGGGTGGTGTCTTTTTCGAATGCCGTGCGTTCTTTTTTTTCCATTACAACTTCCATACTGATCTTCCTTTTTTACAAAAGAATTGAAAACAATGGGGCCCACTTTACCAGTGTCCATTCGATATGTCAACATAAACATAACGATGGCAGTTGACATTGCGGTTTGCTGTCCGGCCGGACAATTGGTGCATTTCAGCTGTCATGGTGAAGCACACGGTTGCATTATTGCTGTTTCCGCAGGGAGGGATTGAAAAAAATTTTTTGCGTATTTTTCGAAAATTAACAAAAATTCAATGTGTTACAAAAACAATGTGTGTATTGGTATGCTTTGGTATTTAATTTGCGTAATTATAAATATTTTTATGTTTACCAGCTAATTATTAACCTGTAATAACCAAAGGAGAAATAACCATGATGCTTAAAGGAAAAAAAATGTTACCCATGCTTATGCTGCTGTTTGTATTCATTTGTTTTGGTATCACCCTTCCGATGACCGCCATGGCAGGCCCCTCCGGCAAAGTGATCGTATTTCATGCCGGCAGCCTGACCGTGCCCTTTGCCGAAATTGAAAAAAATTTTGAAGCAGCATACCCGGATGTGGATGTGCTGCGGGAAGCCGGCGGGAGCACGAAGATGGCACGCCTGATCTCCGAGGTGGGTAAACCCGCGGACATCATGGCTTCGGCTGACTATAAAGTCATCGACAACAACCTGATTCCTGCATTTGCCGACTGGAATGTACGGTTTGCCACCAATCAGCTGGTGCTTTGTTACACCGATCAGAGCCGGTATGCAGACCAGATCAACTCAGGCAACTGGTATGAGATTCTGCAGAAAAAAGATGTGGTCTGGGGCCATTCCGATCCCAACCTTGATCCCTGCGGCTACAGAAGCCTGATGGTGCTGCAGCTGGCGGAAAAATTCTACGGCATTGACGGCCTTTATGACAACATTCTGGCCAACCGGCCCCAGAAAAATATCCGGCCCAAATCCGTGGAACTGGTGAATCTTTTGAAAACCGGAAATATGGATTATGCCTGGGAATACATTTCCGTGGCCAGCCAGCACGACCTTAGGTACATTGTTCTGGATGACCATATCAATCTGGGCAATTACAAGTATGATGCTTTTTACAAACAGGCACAAGTCAAGGTGACCGGGAAAAAACCCAACACCTGGATCACCAAAACAGGCCAGTCCTGCACCTATGGCATTACCATGATCAAGAATGCGCCAAACCCTGATGCTGCCATTGCATTTTTGCAGTTTCTCCTGTCTCCGGACCGGGGCCTTAAAATACTGAAACAGATGGGACAGCCCCCCATTGTGCCCCCCGGTATCCCGGATGGGAAAATGGCCGGACAGATGCCGCCGCAAATCGCGGACCTGGTGGAGGTAAAGGACTGATCCTGTGAAACAGATGGATCTGATGGGGTGGCTGTTTCTGTTTCTGGGGCTGCCCCTGATCCTTTTACTGACCCTGCCCCTGGTCAAAATGACCATGGAACCGTCCGGGGCCATGCTCATGGAAACCATTGCAGACAAGGATGTGGTGGCGGCCATTGCCCGCTCCATCGGACTGTCCCTGTGTGCCGCAGGGCTGGCTTTTATCATGGGCACCCCGCTGGCATACCTGCTGGCCAGAAAAGAACTGCCGGGCAAAAGGCTGCTGGAGGGGATCATTGATCTGCCCATCATGATCCCCCATCCGGTGGTGGGCATCGCC
>DATFKQ010000013.1:0-12680 GCA_035268565.1 Desulfotignum sp.
CAGGCGAGACCAGGCTGACCAGCTGCTGGAAGACGTCATTCCGGACAGGGACTTGAGAACATTCTTTCTTCAGAATCTGAGAACTTCCAGTGATAACACCTTTTTTTGGCGGTCTGATCTTGCAGCAATCCTGGCATCCCAGGATGACATCTGTGCCGGGATATCCGGCAGCCCCTATTTCAAAGAAACCCTGTTCGTCAGGGGAGAAAAATCCGATTTTATCCAGGATACAGACTGGGATGAGATCAAAGCGCTGTTCCCGGAGGCCGGGCTAAAAACCATTGCCGGCGCAGGCCATCTGGTGCACATGGAACACAGGGACCTGGTCACTGAACTGCTGGCAGCATTTTTTTAAGGAAAAACCCCCCGGTCTTTCACTAAGAGTCCTGCGCTGCCGGGCACAACAGATAATGAAAGCATTCAGCCGTAAGGCTGTTCGCTTAAAACGTAAGGCTTTCATATATTATGGTACTGCAGATCACCCCTGACATTCAGATTCCTGACAGTGAAATTGTGTTTGAAGCCATTCGTGCCCAGGGGGCAGGGGGGCAGCATGTCAACAAGGTTGCAAGTGCTGTCCACCTGCGGTTTGATATTGCAGGCTCCAGTCTGCCCGAGGAGGTAAAAACACGGCTTTTTACATTCCGGGACCAGCGGATTTCCAAGGAGGGCATCATTGTCATCAAAGCCCAGCAGTTCCGCAGCCAGGAAAAAAACAAGGAAGATGCCCTGAAACGGCTTAAAAAGCTGGTTCTCCAGGCCATGGCCCGGCCCAAAAAACGCAAACCCACCCGTGTATCAAAAAGCGCCCGGAAAAAGCGCCTGGACAAAAAAACCAAAAGGGGTCATGTGAAGCGGCTGCGGAAACCAGTATCACCGGATGACGGATAAATGACTGACCTGATTTTTTTGGGACCCGGGGCCCACGGCATCCTCATGGAGAAGCAATCTTCAAAAAAACAATCTGGCCTGAGCTTTATACCGCATCCAGCACCTGTCTGACCCTTTCAGCCAGTCCGTTGACAGTAAAGGGCTTCTGGATAAACTGGATGCCTTGTTCCAGAATGCCGTGATGGGCAATAACATTGGAGGTGTACCCTGACATGTACAACACTTTCATGCCGGGGTGGGTTTTGCTGACTTTCAGATAAAGGTCTTTTCCGTTCAGGCCCGGCATGACAACATCGGTGAGCATCATATGGATTTTTTTGTCATGGCCGGATACTGTTTCCAAGGCTTTTTCCCCATTGGCTGCGGCAAGCACCTTATAGCCTTTGTTTTTCAACACCGCATGGGCCAGCTGCCGCACCTGTTCATTGTCTTCCACCAGCAGAATGGTTTCAGTGCCTGCAAGATTGTTTTTCCTGTGTTCGGCAGCAGCCGGTGTGATTTCCATATCCTGTGCAAGGGGCAGATAAATTTTAAAGCTGGTTCCTTTTTCAGGCTCGGAATACACCCATACGTTGCCCCCGTGCTGTTTTACAATGCCGTATACCGTGGCAAGTCCCAGGCCTGTGCCATGTTCTCCTTTGGTGGAAAAAAACGGTTCAAATATGTTTTTACAGGTCTGCTCATCCATGCCGGATCCGGTATCACTGACGGCCAGCAGGGCATAATTGCCCGGCATAACCCCCTGACGGTTTTGAGCGTAAGATGCATCCAGCTCTATCCGGCTGGTTTCTATGGTCAGATATCCCCCGTCAGGCATGGCATCGGCAGCATTGACAACCAGGTTCATTATCACCTGTTCCAGCTGGCCGATATCTGCCATCACAATCTGGGGATCGGCAGACAAGGCCAGGGTGATATGAATGTTTTCCCTGATGGTACGCTGCAGCAGGGGCTGGAAATTTTTCACTGCCTGGTTGATATCCACGGATTTGACCGCTAAGTTCTGTTTCCGGCTGAATGCCAGCAGCTGGCGCACCAGGTCCCGGGCACGCAGCCCTGCCTGTAAAATCGAATTTGCCGATTTCTGCTGTTTTTCTGTCATCGCCGGATCTGCGAGCATCAGTTCACTGTAACCAAGGATGGGGGACAGCAGGTTGTTCAAATCATGGGCAACACCCCCGGCCAGGCGGCCGATGGATTCCATTTTCTGAATCTGCCGGTACTGCTCCTCCACCCGGTCTTTTTCTTTTTGTATCTGTTTGTAGGCAGACAGGTCCAGATCGATGCAGAACATCTCTTTTTCACCGGCATGGGTGGTTATCATGACATGGCTGGAAAAAACCGGAACCGGTTTTCCAGAACGGTTCTGCATAACCATTTCCCCGGCCGGTATGGGTATTGCTTTTTCATGCCACGCCTGTATGGCGTTTACCGTCCGGGTGCGCATGTCATCAGGGATGATGAGGTCTTCAAGCCGCTGTCCAATGGCCTGTTCCCGGGAATATCCATACACGCGCTCACTGGCCTGGTTCCAGAATATCACCTTGCGTTCTTTGTCATATCCCTGGATGGGTATACTCTGCACGGCATCAAACACGGCATGCAGCCTGGCTTCGCTTTGCTGGAGGTCTTTCCGGGCAGCCTGTTCTTTTTCAAAGGTTTTTTTCAGGCTGTGCAGCATTAAAGCGGTTGTCGTGGAAATCAAGGCATTGATGAACAAAAAATTGCCGGTCATCACCAGCCATTGTTCAAGCGGGTTTTTCGATAAAATGTTCCAGTGCAGCATGCCGTTTCCGATAAAAACAGCAATCACAGCAAAGGCCAGTGCATTGCATGCCAGGCTGATAAAAGCAGCTTTGAGATCATAAATGGTGCTGACAATGATGGATGCTGCAAGCAGCCACACATACCCGGCACCAACTGGCCCGAGAATGACCATCAGGCCTGCACCCAGGGAAAACAGAACAATGAAAATCATGCTGGCGCGTATTTTCAAAGACAGATTTTTTGAAAACAACACTGTCACCGTACCAAAATAGGCAGCCAGATCCAGTATGGCGACACTTTTCAGTCCTTCGGCAACAGAAAGCAAAATGGAAGGTACCAGCACAAAAGGACCAAAAAAGCCGGCAGTAAAGCAGATGATAAACAAAATGCGCTCCTGCCAGAAGGTGAAGGGATCAGTTTCCCAGACATAGCCAGGCAGCAGTTTTTTCTCCAGGCCATACCATACCGGCAATATTTTATTGTACAGATTGCTCATGCATCAATTCCTGTGCGGTTCCATTTTTCCTCCAAAGAGTTCTTTTCTTATACGCAAAGACCACCTTCCGGTCAACCAGAAGGTGAAAAGTCTTGATTGTGACGGATTCGTGCTTGACACTGCAAAAAAGAAATGATATTAACCCAGTCTGTTTTGATTCGGGGCGTAGCGCAGTCTGGTAGCGCACTTGTCTGGGGGACAAGTGGTCGCAAGTTCAAATCTTGCCGTCCCGACCATTGATAATAAAGGCTTCCGGCGGTTCCGTCAGGGGGCCTTTTTTGTGCATGGGAGCATGTACGGGCGACCCCGTTACGTTATGACCACTGGCGGCCAAGGGTGTTGGCTGACCCTGTAACACATACAGAAAGCAGGCCAGACAGCCGTATGTGTATAAAGTAAAATCATCCCAATTCTTCCGGCCAGTCGGAATCCGGGAGGGGTTCAATCGAAAAATTAAGTAAAACAACCAGTTGTTTTTGTCTAAAATATGTGTAATATATTTATAGATAGTATTTCGGTTATCACATAAACAGAGATTACACATGACTGATAAAATGCAGGATAACCAGCACCGGGCAATTCGATCAGAAGTGCGCAACACAGCTTCAGAATATGCAAGCATTTCCTTTAAACCTGCAGGAGCTGCAATGGAATACCATTTCAGATTGCGCGATTTTTCCGCTTCTGGTCTGGGCCTTCTGGTAAAACAGGATTCCAGGCTTTTGAAACATATAAATACCGGTGATATTGTTTTTGCAAAATATTACAAAGAAGATGCCGCAACCCCGCCTGAGCACCTTAAAGTAAAGATTCAGCACATTTCCTCGCCTTTCAGCGGCAAGCCTGAAAACCATGTGATCGTGGGTCTGTATTTCCTTGAAAAAATCCAGGAATGATGCAAATACAGACGTGGTGACACCACAGGTTTTCCTGTAATCATATCTTTGAAAAAGTCACAAAAACCTGCCCTGTCTGTCTGCCAAATTAATCTTGACATTCTGTGCTGTATTTATTAGGTCAATTAAGCTTGGCAGGCTGAGTGCCTGTATTTTTCAGTAACCAGGAGAAATGAAATCATGAAGTTGAATGCACTTGTACTTGTCATGATGCTGGTTGGTTTTTTTGTTTTTACAGCAACTGTTTCTGCAGATAACAATGATCCGGGTCATGTGAACACAGCCGACCAGACTACGCTGGATCATCAGGCACAGGCAACAGCAGACCATGCATCTGCAGGTGAACATGGCAATGAAGGCGGTCATGCCGGCGGTCACGGCCATCCGGACCTGGGCAGGGTGCTGCCCCTGTATGCCTGCATCCCCTTTGCCTGCATGCTGTTGTCCATTGCCCTTCTGCCCCTTGTTGCCGGCACCTTCTGGCACCACCATTTCGGCAAGATTTCCGCTTTCTGGGCCGCCTGCCTGGCCATTCCTTTTGTGGCGGTGTACAAAGGGGATGCAGTTTACGAAATTCTGCACATCCTTCTGGCGGATTATGTGCCGTTCATTATTTTATTGTGGGCTTTGTTCACGGTATCGGGCGGGATTCTTCTGCGGGGCACCCTGCGGGGCACCCCTGCGGTGAACACCGGCATTATTCTTCTGGGCACCATTCTGGCCTCCTGGATGGGAACAACCGGTGCAGCCATGCTGCTGATCCGGCCGTTTCTCCGGGCCAACAGTTTTCGCAAAAACCGGACATTCATGGTGGTGTTTTTCATCTTTCTGGTGGCCAATGTGGGCGGGTCTCTGACCCCCCTGGGAGACCCGCCCCTGTTTCTGGGCTTTCTCCACGGGGTAAGTTTTTTCTGGACCATGAATATTGCCCCCCACATGCTGGTGGTCAGCGGGATGCTGCTGGTGATCTATTTTTTCCTCGACACCTGGAATTTCAAAAAAGAAGGCGCAGTTGTGCCGGATGACGGAGAAAAAAAGCCCCTGCGCCTGGTGGGTACCTACAACTTCCTCTTTTTAGGGGGCATTGTCGTGGCCGTACTCATGAGCGGCATCCTGGACCTGGGGCAGATAAACACCTTCGGGGTGCACCGGGCCATCATGGACTGGGTTCGGGATATCGGTCTTATTGTGCTGGGGGGGTTTTCCCTGTGGGCCACCCCCTGGACCCTGCGGGAGGAAAATGAATTTTCCTGGTTTCCCATTATCGAGGTGGCCTATCTGTTCATCGGGATTTTCATCACCATGATTCCCTGTCTGCTGCTGCTCAAGGCAGGCCCTGACGGGGCCTTTGCCTTTTTGATTGCAGCGGTGAAAGAACCCTTTCATTATTTCTGGGTCACCGGGGTGCTGTCAGCCTTTTTAGACAATGCACCCACCTATCTGACCTTTTTCAACACGGCTTTGGGCAGTTTTTATGCAGGTATGGCTGAATCGGTTTCCGTGCCTTTGCTCATGACCGATAAAATGGTGTATCTCCAGGCCATTTCCACAGGGGCTGTGTTTTTCGGGGCAGTCAGTTATATCGGCAACGCCCCCAATTTCATGGTCAGATCCATTGCTGCTGAATCCGGCACAGTAATGCCCAGTTTTTTCGGATATATTCTCAAATATTCCCTGGTGTTTCTGATTCCCACCTTTGTGGTTGTTACCTTTATTTTCTTTTAATATACTGTCAGTGACAGGGGGATAACCGGAAAAAGGAGCTGCCATGTATTTTGATTTAAAGGGGTTGAAGCTTGCTGTCATCGGCGGCGGCGACCCCTGCGCGGATATTCTGGATCACCTTACCGGGCCAGGGCTGAGAGAGTTAGGCATACAGGTGCTGATGGTGGCTGACACCATAGATATTGTCAGGGGCATTGTCCGGGCAAAGGAACTCAACATTCCCACTGCAAATGATTACAATGCCGTGTGCGCGCTTTCAGGTCTGGATGTAATTCTGAAACTGAAAAATGATGAACTGCTTTCGTGCATCCTGGAAAAAATCAATACAGAGCGGGTGAGCATCATTGATCTGGACAATTACGGTGCCATGTCCTTTATCAATTTTTTGAAGACGGAAAAAGAAAAATTACAGATCAGAAAAAAAATTCAGACCCAGGATCTGAACAACGAGGAAGTGGCAGAGCTGTTTGAACGCTTTTCCAACCGGATTAACACCATTGCGGAAAGCCGCATTGCCTATCTGGAGGAAGAACGCCAGGACCTGTTGAAAATGGAAAAAGAGCTGAACCAGATCATCCAGGGCAGCATGATCCCCACCTTTATCATCAACAACGAACACATCATCACCCACTGGAATGCGGCATGTGAGGAACTCACCGGATACCCGGCCTATGAGCTGGTGGGAACCGACCGGCAGTGGGCCCCGTTCCGGTCTGCCAAACGCCCCACCCTGGCAGATGTGGTGGTGGCCCAGATGGATGAAAAAGAGGTGCAGAAATATTACGGCAATGCCTGGCGCAAATGCAAGATAATCGATGCAGCATATGAGGTGGAAGAATTCTTTCCGCACCTGGGAGAAAACGGAAAATGGATTTTTTTTACCGCAGCCCCCATCAAAGCACCGGACGGAAAAATCATCGGTGCCATCCAGACCCTGCGGGACAGAACAGAAGACAAGAAAGCACTGGAGGAGATTGAACTCCAGGACCAGGAACTGTCCAAACTCCATGAAAAATACAAAAAATCCGAAGAAAAATACCGGTCCCTGTTTAATGAAAACCCCAATCCCATTTTTATCATTGACAGCCAGACCTTTGAGATTCTGGACGTGAACCACCGGGTCCTGGAAAATTACGGGTATTCCAAATCCGAGCTCCTGGGCACCTCTTTTCTGGAGATCGGTGAAAAAACCGATGACACCATCAAGCAGGGTATGCAGGGGTTGACCCAGGGCGGGTCCATGCTGTTTACCAAAAAACGTCACTTTCGGAAAACCGGCCAGCCCTTTTTTGTAAACATCAAGGTAGTCAAGGTGATTTTCAGCCACCGGGATGTGCTCATTGCCTCCAGTACAGATATTACCGAAAGCGTGGAAAAAGAAACCCAGCTGATCCAGGCCGGTAAACTGGCCACCCTGGGCACCATGGCAGCAGGCATGGCCCATGAGATCAACCAGCCCTTGAATGTGATCCAGATCTGTGCGGACCTGATCCAGAAAATGGTGAAAAAAGGGGTGCCCATTCCTGATGACGAACTGGTGGGCATGGCAAAAGATATCATTGATAATGTGGCCCGGGCCTCGGGCGTTATCAAGCATGTGCGGGATTTTGCCAGGCAGTCTGAACGGGATTTGAAAAAACTCAACATCAACGATCCCATCACAGATGTGTTCAAGGTACTGGGCCACCAGCTCTCGGTCCATTCCATTGAAAAAACCCTGGAACTTTCTGAAAATCTGCCCCGGATACGGGCGGAGCACAACCGTCTGGAGCAGGTGTTCATCAACCTGGTGACCAATGCCATTGATGCCATGGATGAAAAGGTTTCCAGAAAACAAGGGCCGGTGAAAAAAATGCTGACCATCAGAACCTTTGCAAAAAACGGTTATGTGGTGGCCACTGTGTCAGATACCGGGGTGGGGATGAATGAAGAGGTGAAAAACAAGATTTTTGAACCTTTTTTCACCACCAAGGACACCGGCAAAGGCACCGGCCTGGGAACCAGCATCAGTTTCGGGATTATCAAGGATTACAGCGGCACCATTGAAGTGGAAAGTGTGGAAGGTGAGGGGTCCTGCTTTACCATTCAATTTCCCGCCATAAAACAGGAAAAAAAGTGATATGCCGGCCAATAAGATATTGATTGTGGATGATGAGCAGGCCATTGTCCGGCTGTTGTCCATGTCCCTGAAAAGTGACGGGTATGAAACTTTCAGTGCCTTCAGCGGTGAAGAGGCCCTGGATGTGTTTGAAAAAGCTGATCCTGACATCGTGGTGACCGATATTAAAATGCCGGGCATGGACGGGCTGGAACTGCTTAAAAAAATCAAGGAACTGGACCCGGAAAAAGAGGTGATCATTGTCACGGGTCACGGGGATATCGATTCCACCATCATGGCTCTGCAGTACGGGGCCAGCGATTTCATCAACAAGCCGGTGCGGGATGAGGCCCTGGCCATTGCCCTGGACCGGGCCAAAACAAAGATCAGTATCCGGGAACAGCTGGCATCCTATACCCATGATCTGGAGGACAGGGTGGCGGATGCCACCAGACAAATCCGGCGCAGGTCAAATTTTCAGCGGCTGTTGATTCACTCCAGCCATGATGCCATTGTGGCCTTTGACCAGGACTGGCAGATCGTGGTGTATAACCCGGAAGCTGCCCGGATATTCGGGCAAAGAGGCCGGGACGTACTCAACAAAATGACCATTGATGAGCTGTATCCGCCGCAGCTGGCACAATATTTCAGAAAAGAGGCGGAAAACAAAGCCGATGACAGGGAAATGCCCTGGCAGGAAATGGTCCTGGAAACCCGCAGCAAAAAACAGATCCCGGTGCGGTATGCCACCAATGTGCTCCATGAAAAAAATGAATTCATGGGTATTGTCAATTTTTTCCAGGATCTCACCGAGATCAAGCGGCTGGAAAAAGAACTGATCCAGTCCGAAAGACTGGCAGCAGTGGGACAGACGGTATCCGGCCTGGCCCATTATGTGAAAAACATCCTCATCGGTCTTAAGGGCGGCAGTTATGTGGTGGATGTGGGGCTGCAGCACAACAACATGGAAAAACTCACCACCGGATGGCAGACCATCAAGAAAAATATCAAGCGGGTGGCGGATCTCACCCAGGACATGCTTTCTTATTCAAAGGAACGAAAACCGGAACCGGAACCCTGTTTACCCAATGAGATTGTGGATGAAGTGGTGGATCTGGTAAAAGATTTTGCCGCTTCCCATAATATTGTTCTTTCTAAAACATGTGACCCGCAGCTGGGAGAGATGGTGCTGGATCCCCGCACTGTTCACAGGGCATTGCTGAATCTGGTGAACAATGCCATTGAAGCCTGCCTGGAGCTGGAAGAGGAAAACAGAAAATTTGTCGTGGAGATCAGCACAAAAAAAGGGAAGGACGGATCAGCAGTCTTTGCAGTTAAGGACAACGGCATCGGCATGGATGAAGCAACCCGGGCCAGACTTTTCACGCCCATGTTCAGTTCCAAAGGGGGCAAAGGTACCGGTCTGGGGCTTCTTGTGACCAAAAAACTGGTGGAAGAGCACAAGGGCACCATTGACATTGATACCAGTTTGGGATATGGATCAATGTTTACCATGAGGCTGCCTGAGAAACCGGAAAATGGCCGGAATGTAAATGACAAAGGATAGGTGTGTTATGAGTAAAAAAGTGCTTGTGGTGGACGATGATCCAGACGTCAGATCATTTGTTGTCACGGTTCTGGAAGAAAATCAGTATACGCCTCTGGTGGCTGTTGACGGTGTGGAAGGGCTGGAAATGATTGAAAAAGAAAAGCCGGACCTGGTGATACTGGATGTACTCATGCCCAGGGGAAGCGGCATCCGCCTTTACCGCCACCTGAAAACAGATGACACCCTTAAAACCATTCCAGTGATTATGTTCACCGGTATTGCTTTGCGCTCCTTTCTCAAATCCCAGAAAGCTTTGGAAGAGTTCAAGGGAGAAAAGGTGCCTGAACCTGATATTTACCTGGAAAAACCGGTTGAACCCCAGGAACTGGTGGATGCCATCAGGAAAAAAATTTAGATGCCTGGCTGGGCAGCCACTTTTCAGCCCCTATGTTGAGGGAAGGTAAAAGCACAGGGACAGGAGGTTTTATGAAAATCAGAAAATTATTGTTTGTGACCAAGTTTGAAAGCCTTTGCTATGATGCACTGCACTCTCTTCTTGATCTGAGAAAATCCGGTCTGGAACATGTGGTTTTTTTAAATGTTATCGAACGTGAAAAGGTGGCCATGCGGCGGGGCAAAGGATATGAAAAAGATGAAGAAGTCCGGCTCAAGGAAACTGCCAATATACGGTTCATCGACTGGGCGGAAAATCTTTTTGAAATGGGCATGGAAGTGGGGGCCTATATTGAAGTATCTTCTCTGATTCCGGAAATTCTCCAGGTGGTGGAAAAAGAAAAGCCCGACCTGATAGTCATCGGCCGGTCCCAGAAAGGAAAGATTGAACAGCTGTATTCCAGATCTGATATTACCGAGCTGACCCGCAGATCCCCTGTGCCCATACTGGTGTTCAAGCACATGGCTGAAAACAAGCTGGTGCCGGCTAAGATTTTTGAAAGGCCTTTGTTTGCGACCTCCTGGTCCAACAGCAGCGAAAAAGCCGTGGCCTGCCTCAGGGAGCTGGCACAGGTGATCGGTGACATGCATATCATGCATGTGGTGGATGAAAAGGATCTGAAAACCGCAGACGCCCATAAGGTGCAGCAGGTGCGCAAAAAAGAAAGAAAACGGCTGGATGATCTGTGCGGGGAATTTGAAGAAAAAGGTATATCTGCCAGACCCCATGTGTATGTGGGTGATCCGGAAACAGAAATTTTAAAGGCAGCCCGGGAATACCAGGCTTCTATGATCATCCTGGGCTTCAGTGACCGTACCGCCCTGATGGAACGCTGGATGGGATCCATTTCCAGAAACATTGCTGATAAATCTCCCTATCCCTGTCTGTTGTTTCCGGTAAAAAAATAAGCAAAATGGGGTCAGGCCTGCATAGTTGCGTTTGTCTTGTCTGCGGATCTGACGGATCCGCCGGTTTTCCAAACGCAACTATGCAGGCCTGACCCCACACCGTTTTGAATAAAAGGTTTTTATGAAATTACTATTTATAGATGATGAACAGACATTTTTAAAATATATAGCCAAGCGGCTGGTGCTGGAAGGGTTTGCAGTCAAAACCACCTTCTCGGGTGAAGAAGGGGTGGCGGCAGCGGCACAACAGATGTTTGACGTGGCAGTGGTGGATCTGCAGATGCCCGGCATTGACGGCATTGAAGTGCAGCGAAGGCTCAAGGAGCTGCAGCCGGATCTGCCCTGTATTGTGCTCACCGGTCACGGCAGTGTGGAAAACGCCCTGGAAAGCGGCAAATACAATGCATTTAAATTTTTGTCCAAGCCGGTTGACATGGACACCCTTATTGAAACCCTCCATGCTGCCCATGATTTCCGCCGCCAGAAAGAGGCGGCAGATACCCCGGATGCGGCAGCAGCATCTGAAAGACAGGGGCCGGTGTCCAGATTTTTTAAAAAATTCCGCAGCATTTATGGCGTAGAAAAATAAACTGATAATCAGGCGCCGGTATCATGACCGTTCCTGTACACGGACCGGTACGTGAAAAATCCGGTAAATATTGAACAGGAGTTTGGAAGATGGCAGCAGACACATCTGAAAACAGGGAAACCAGGGCAGGCAGAGTATCGGGATCAGCCTTTTTTTCATTTTTTATCACCTTTGTTTTCATGTTTGCCACCTGGATCATCTTATCAGGCAAGTTCGATCCTCTGCTGCTGGGGCTGGGACTTTTTTCCAGTGCCGTGGTGGCCTGGTTTTTCCATGATCTTTTGTTTGCCGGTGTCACCATGAAACAGGCCGGGGTGTTTGTGAAATTCTGTCGGTATATGCCCTGGCTGGTCATGGAAATCATCAAAGCCAATTTTCATATCCTGTATCTGGTGTTTCACCCCAGAATGCTGCAGCTCATCGACCCCCACATTATCCAGTTTCAGACCGGTCTGAAATCCGACATCGCCATCACCACCCTGGCCAATGCCATTACCCTTACCCCGGGAACGGTGACCGTCACCGCCAGTGCGGATGGCGGGTTCAAGGTCCATGCCATTGACAGGCCCAGTGCCCAATCGCTTCCCGGTGCCATGCTTGACCGGGTGGTTCATGTTTACGGAGAAAGCCGATGACCTATTTTTTTTCCTGCATAGCCGTGGCCCTGTGCCTGATCATGGTGCTGCCGCTGTACCGGTGTCTGTTCGGCCCCACCGTGCTGGACCGGCTGGTGGGGGTGAACGCCATCGGCAGCAAAACCGTTGTGCTGCTTTTGCTCATAGGATACCTGTACGGCCGGGTGGACATGTTTGTGGACATTGCCCTGGCATATGCGTTTTTAAATTTTGTGGCCGTGCTTGCCGCCTCCCGGTATTTTCACAAGCGCAAAGGCCTGTATGAAGAATCATTCATGGAGTAATGATGCATATTTTGATAAATATTGCCGCGGTTTTTTTTCTGGTCATGGGGCTGGTCTTTTTTCTGGGCGGGGCTGTGGGCATCATCCGGATGCCTGATTTTTATTCCCGGCTGCATCCTGCCGGCAAACTCGACACATTAGGGATATTTGCCATGGTCACAGGACTGGTTATCTATAACCTGCACCATTTTTCCCTTGAAACCCTGCTGTTGTCCATCAAGATGTTTTTGATTGTATTTTTTGTGTTCCTGGCCAGTCCTACTGCCACCCATTCCATTGTGGATGCGGGCATGCGGGCGGGACTGCGGCCCTGGACCCAGAAAAAGAAAAAGGAATAACCAAAAATGCTGTGGCCCATTGACCTGATTGTATTGACCTTTGTGATTTT
>DATFKQ010000014.1:0-47010 GCA_035268565.1 Desulfotignum sp.
GAACACGGCAGATCTTTTGCTCAAATACCGCAAAGCAAAAGATCTGGGCATTCATGTGGAAGGCAGGGTGCTGCCTGATATGGCCGGACTCATGGCCAGGAAACAAAAAATTCTGCAATCCCAGCGCACCGGTATTGCCGGCCTGCTTCAGAACAGAAAAGTGGCTGTTCAAAGAGGATGCGGCCGCATCACCGGCAGAGGAACCGCACAGGTCACTGCCGCAGATGGCAGCACCGCTTCTCTGAACTGGGACAAACTCATTGTTGCCACCGGCACCACACCCATGAATGTGCCGGATTTTGCCTTTGACGGCAAAAAAATTCTGTCTTCCAATGATATTCTGGTTCTGGACCATGTTCCTGAATCCATGACCATTGTGGGGGGCGGGGTGATCGGGTGCGAATTTGCCTGTATTTTTAACGCGCTGGGCACAAAGGTGACGGTGGTGGAAGCCATGTCCAGGCTGCTGCCCCTGCCGTCGGTGGACACATCCATATCCAGACTGCTGCTGCGGGAGATGAAAAAACAAAAAATCACCGTATTCTGCGATACGGTTGTTACTGCCTGTGACACATCAGCCAAAGGGTGCTGCATTTCTCTGTCCAAAAGTCCGTTTACCGACAATCCCAGAGCAAAAGACCCCAAAACCGATACCCTGTGTTCTGATCTCATGACGGTGTGCATCGGCAGAACCCCGCTGTCATCTGATCTGGGTCTGGAAACCATCGGTCTGGACACCCTGGGACCTGGATGGATTCCTGTCAATGACCGCATGGAAACCAGGGAGGAAAATGTCTATGCCATCGGAGATATTCTGGGGCCTTCCCGGGTGATGCTGGCCCATGTGGCCTCCCATGAAGGTCTGGTGGCAGCAGGCAACGCCATGGGACAGGATCAGATCATGGCTTACCATGCCGTGCCCGGCGCTATTTTTACCATGCCGGAAATCGGTACTGTGGGATTAAGCGAAGAGGAGGCACGGAAAAAGGGTCTGGACGTTGCCACTGCATCTGTCAACTTCCGGGTGCTTGGCAAGGCCCACGCTATTGAGGAGATCGCCGGAGAAGCCAAAATGGTGATGGAAAAAGGTACCGGCCGGATCCTGGGGGTGCATCTTATCGGTGCCCATGCCACCGACCTGATTGCCGAAGCCACCCTGGCTGTTGAAAAAGGGCTGACCGCCCAGGATATGGCCCATACCATCCATGCCCATCCCACCATGGCGGAAATTATGGGGGAGGTGGCTTCCAAGGCGGTGGGCATGCCGGTACATGGATAGGCTGCCTTGTGGTTGTATGCACAATCATGCCATGCTTCAGGCCCCCAGATAGGCTTTTTTCACTTCCGGATTGCCAAGAAGCTCATCTGTGGGCCCTTCCAGCACCAGGGATCCATTTTCGATGACATATCCCCTCTGGGCAAATTTCAGGGCCAGCCTGGCGTTCTGTTCCACCAGCAGAATGGTGGTTCCCAGTTTGTTGATTTCCCTGAGGGCATCAAACATGTCCAGCATGAGCAGGGGGGCCAGCCCCATGGAGGGTTCATCCAGAAGCATCATCTGATGGCCGGACATATACCCTCTGCCAACGGCAAGCATCTGCTGCTCACCGCCGGACAGGGTGCCTGCCAGCTGATGGCGGCGCTCTTCCAGCCGGGGGAACAGGTCAAACACCCATTTTCGGTCCGCTTCTATCTGTTCTTTGTCTTTTCTGGCAAAACAGGCCAGCGTCAGATTTTCTGTCACAGTGAGGTTTCCGAAAATACGGCGGCCTTCCGGCACATGGGAAATTCCCAGTTTTGACACCACCTTGTCTGGAGAATATTTTAAAATGTTCTGGCCGTTAAACTCCATGGCAGATCCGGATTCACAGGGGATCATCCGGGAAATGGCCCGCAGAGTGGTGCTTTTGCCGGCACCGTTGGCACCGATGATGGTGAGAATTTCTCCGGCGGCCACGGAAAAGCTGATGCCGTGAAGGGCCTTGATGTTGCCATAGGATACGTTCAGGTTTTGGATGTTCAGCTGCATCAGGTCATATCCTCCTTGCCCAGATAGGCTTCTATCACCTGGGGGTTGTTCTGGATTTCTTCAGGCGGGCCTTCGGCGATAATTTCCCCGAACACCAGGGTCTGGATGGATTCACACAGCTCCATGACAAATTTCATGCGGTGTTCTATCAGAAAAATCGCCACATTGAAATCCTGGTGTACCTGGCGGATGATGCGGATCATTTTCACCAGTTCATCAGGGGTCATGCCGGCGGTGGGTTCATCTAAAAACAGCACCTTGGGTTTGGTGGCCATGGCCCGGGCCATTTCCACCCGGCGCTGGGCCCCGTAAGGCAGGCTGGTCACCAGGTGATCGGCATATTGGCCGATATCAAAAAGCTCCATGAGGCGGTGGGCATTTTCCCTGACTTGATTTTCCTGGTCCCGGCAGGCCCGGGAGTTAAAAAACGCACCGAACAGCCCATAGTCCAGCTGGGAATAATGGGCCATGCGGATATGGTCCACCACATTCATGTGCCGCCACAACGCCAGGTTCTGGAATGTCCTGCCCAGACCCATGGCGGCAATTTCGTTGGTCTCAAGGCCTTTGATGTTTTTGTTTTCCAGCAGGATCTCGCCTTCAGTGGGGGTATACACCCCGGTGATCAAATTGAAGATAGTGGTTTTTCCGGCCCCGTTGGGACCGATGAGGCCGAAAATCTGTCTGGGTGCAATGTTCAGGTTGTAATTATGAACAGCCCGCAGCCCGCCGAAAAAGTGGGTCATGTTTTTAACACGCAGCAGTGCGGTCATGGGGACACTCCTTGTTGGCGTTTATGTTTGGCTTCCAGCAGTTTTTTTGCATTGATTTCCGTAAAGGAGATAAGCCCATAGGGCCTGAATATCATGACAAAGATCAGTATCAGGGGAATGATGATCCATTTGAACAGTTCCAGGGGCCGCAAAGCCTCCCCCAGCACATTGATACTCACCGCACCCACAATGGAGCCCACAATGGAATTGAGTCCGCCAAAGTATACCATGGCAAGAATTTCCGCCAGGCGGTTGATACTGAACATGCCCGGATTGATATAGGTAAGCACGTGGGCGAAAAGACCGCCTGCTATACCGGCCCAGAAGGCACCGAACATAAAGGCGGTCATTTTGGTTTTACGGGTTTTAACGGTCATGGATTCTGCTGCTGCTTCATCATCTCTCACCGTGTTCAACGCCTTGCCCAGAATGGAGTTCACAAAATTGTGGATGACCCAGATGCACAAAAGGGTCCAGAAAAAAATCACCGGAAGCGGGGCAAAGTCCGGCTGTCCCCCCATTCCCCTGGCCCCGCCGATGATGTTCAGGTTTTCAATAGCGGATTTGACAATAAACATGAATGCCAGCGAGATAATGGCCAGATAATCGCCCCTGGTGCGAAAAGAGGGAATGGCCACGGCCAGAGAACCGATGGCGGCAGCAGCTCCCCCTGCCACCAGCACCACGGGAAAAAGATAGGGACCCAGGGCCGGCGGCAGCAGGGCAGTGCCGAAAATTTTGTCATTGGTGAACAGCATCAGGGTAAGAATGGAAGACACATACGCCCCTAAAGCCATGAATCCGGGGTGGGAACAGGAAAATTCCCCCTGGTATCCATTGATCACATTCACACTTACCGTAAGAATAATGGAGACAAGGGTGAGTTTGACCACCAGGACCCGGTAATCATTTATGCCGGCCCATAAATGGAGGATGGCATAAAAACAGACCAGATGAATGACAGCGGAAAGCCACAGGGGCAGTTTTTCCAGCACAGCTGCGCCGGGATTGGTGAAAACACTGGAAAGCTTTGCCACCAGCAGTACCGGAATAACATATACAACCAGGTCATAGGCAAGGGCACCGGGTATCATCATTGGTTCCTTGAGCATGATCAGGGCCCCGAACAGCACCGGTATCTTGGGCAGACCCAGATAATAGGAGATATAGTCATATCCCCAGTAGTATTCAATCAGCACCGCTGTGAGGATGCCCAGAAACCACCCCAGCATGGGGACAGTCGAAAATATTTGTCGAAATTTTTTTGCAATTCCCATTTGATGTTCCTGTGTGTGTAGGGTCCAGAATTTAAAGCCGAAGTTTGGTGCTGTGTTCCATTCCGAAAAACCCCCTGGGCCTGAAGGACAGGATGATCAGGATAATGGAATAGGCTATGAAATCCCGCAGGGTGGATGGAAAAACCGTGGCCACAAAGATCTCGATGAATCCCAGCAGATATCCGGCCAAAGCTGCCCCCTTGATGGAGCCGCGTCCTCCTAAAATGGCTGCTACAAATGCTTTCCAGCCCAGCAGCACCCCCATGTAGGGATCCAGGATGGGATAGGCCTGGCCATAGAGAATCCCGGCCACCGATGCCAGGCCTGCGCCCACCGCAAAGGTCAAAGGCGCAATGATATTGATGGAAACCCCCATGAGGGGGACCGCCAGAAAATCATAGGACATGGCCCGCATGGCCATACCCCATTTGGTTTTCTGGATAAATGCGTGCAGGGCCAGCATGAGCAGCAGGGAAATAATGATGATCATGGCCTTGACATTGGTGATATAGATACCCCCGATATGGTAGTTGACCGTTTCCATCAACGGGGGAAAGCTCAAGCGCTTGGCTCCGAGCATGATCAGGATGGTAGTTTCAAAAATGATACCGATCATCAGTCCGGTGATGGCGGCAGATGCCCGGGGGGCCTGGCGCAGCGGGCGGTATCCTGCCACTTCCACAAACACCCCGATCCAGGATGCCAGAAACATGGTAACCACCACGGTGGCCAGAAAAATGACAGGAGGGGGAACAAGTCCGGAGAAAATTGCCAGAAACACGGTGGCAATGCCGAATCCGATATAGGTTCCCACCATGAAGATGTCACCGTGGGCAAAGTTGAACAGCATCAATACCCCGTAGACCATGGAATATCCAATGGAAATAACGGCATAAAAGCTGCCCCGCTGCAAGGCATTGATGATGTTCTGCAGAATATAATAAAAGTATTCTATCAAGGGTTCCATTCACCGACTCCTGTTGGATTGGACAACTGCTGCAGGCCCAAAACAAGGCCTGCAGCAGTGTAATACAGTTTAATGGACAAAGATTTCAAGAATCATGGACAGCTGGAGCTGTAATATTCAAATTCTCCCTGGTTGTTTATTTTGACGATGACTGCACATTTTATGGGATCGCCTTCTTCGGTAAAGGTCATTTTGCCGGTGATGCCGTCAAAATCCTCGATCTTAGTCAACGCATCTCTGACCGCTTCTCTGTCTTTTTCGATGCGGCCGGTGAGTTTGCCGGCATTCTGGATGGCCTGCTGGGCCAGATGCAGGGAATCCCAGGTAAGGGCGGCCACGTCATCAGGGGTATATCCATATGTTTTTTCATACCGGTCAATAAAGGCTTTGGTGTCCCCTTTGGCGCCGGCTGCTGCATAATGGGAGGAAAAAAACAGGCCATGACAGGCTTCTCCGCACAGTTCAACCAGCTCAGCTGATCCCCAGGAATCAGATCCCACAATGGGGCCTTCCCAGCCAAGGTCTTTGGCCTGGCGCACGATCAGGGGTACTTCATTGTAATACTGGGGGGTGAACAGCACCTGGGCACCGGACTTCACAATCTTGGTGAGCTGGGAGGAAAAATCCGTGTCCTTGGTGGTAAAACTTTCATAGGCCACAACACTGCCTTCCCCGTGTTTTTTTTCCCAGGCCTGCTTGAATACTTCAGCCAGTCCCTTGGGATAGTCAGAGGCCACATCATAGAGGACCGCCGCTTTGGTGAATCCGAATTCCTCAGTGATGAAATTGGCCACAACCGGTCCCTGAAAGGGATCAAGAAAGCAGCCCCGGAAGACATAGGGCCGGTCCAGGGTGGTGTTGGGATTGGTGGACCAGGGGCTGATCATCACGGTTTTGTATTTGTTGGCCACTTCTCCTGCAGGCACCGCCTGTTTGGAGGACTGGGGTCCGATGATGGCCAGTACATCGTCCTGGGAAATCATCTTGGTGTTGGCTTTTACAGCAGATTCCGCCTTGGATTCATTGTCTTCAATAACCAGTTCCACATCGTACTTTTTATCACCCACTTTCAGACCGCCGGCTTTTTCAATATCTTCAAGCCACATCTGGGCAGCATACTTGCTGCCTTCTCCCACCTTTGGAATGTCGCCTGTCAGGGGTGCATTGATACCGATTTTGATGATGGTTTCTCTGGCACAAAATGCCAGAGAAGAAAACAACATGGCAAAACAAAAAGCCACAACCGTTAGGACAGCAATTTTTCGCATACTCCCTCCTTTACAAAAATACGATTAAAAGTTTTGGATTTTCCATGGTATAAAAAACCGATTGCAAAAATCCAAAATATCCGGGCCAAAATTTTAGCAAAACAGCATGAAATGGATTCATTGTTCCAGAAAAAACAGCAGGGATGCAATGAATCTTTGGTAAAACACAAGTTATTTCTATATGTAAAAACCGGGCTGAAGTAAAGAAATAATATGCATGACCCGGTAAGATTTTTTTTTATTTGCTTGGGGGATCAAGTTCAAATTCAGTCATTTTGTACAAAAGGGTCTTATAGCTGACCTTGAGTATTTTGGCAGCCCGGGACCGGTTCCACCCCACTTTGTCCAGCACAAAGGTGATCACTTCTTTTTCCACCCGGTCAGCGGCTTTTTTTTTGATTTTTTTCAAGGAGATGTCCTGAAACAGTTTATCAGAACTGGTGGACAGATCCACAAACTGGGATATCAGGCTGGTCTGGTCATTGGCAAAATCCGGATGAACATTGTTGTCAAGACCGGGATTGGATTGTGGGCCGGGTGGTGTCCGGGAAACGATACCGTGGTTTTCTTCTGAGGGCATCTCATCAAATATTTTTTCCCAGGAGTTGAGGACCATCTGTTTTTTTATGCAGTTCTGCAGCTGCCGCACATTGCCGGGCCAGGGATAATTACACAGTCTTTCCATGGTATCTGGATCAGGTTTGCTGCCCTGGTTGTTGGGATACTCAGACGTATAGAGTCTGAAATAATATTCAACCAAAGCCGGAATATCTTCTTTGCGTTCCCGCAAAGGGGGGATATCAATTTTAATAATATTGAGACGGTAGAACAGGTCTTCTCTGAATTGTTTCTGTTTGATCCGCTGCTCCAGATCATGGTTGGTGGCGGCAATCACCCACACATCTGTTTTAAAATCCTGGTCTGATCCCAGGGGTGAAAACTCCCCGCTCTGGAGAACATGGAGCATTTTGGACTGCAAAGACAGGGGCATATCTCCAATTTCGTCTAAAAACAGCACCCCTTTGTGGGCAGCCTGAAATTTACCGGGCCTCTTTTTGTGGGCCCCGGTGAAGGCCCCTTTTTCATATCCGTACAATTCACTTTCAAGAAGGGTTTCAGGCAGGGCAGCACAATTGATTTTCACAAAACTGTGGGCGGTTCTGGGGGATTCTTCATACAGGTTTTGTGCCACCACCTCTTTGCCCACCCCGGTTTCCCCTGTGATCAAAACATTCAGACAGGTATTGGCCACATGGTTGATCAATTCCTTGATCTTGAGTAATGATTTGCTGACGCCGATAAGCGGTGTTGTGGTCATGATACGATTTTACTCTTGTTTTTTTGGGCTGCCGTTGTCCAGCAGCGCAATGATTTTTTCTTCAATTTTGAACAGGTCCACCGGTTTGAACAGCACCACATCTGCACGGGCTTCAGAAGCCAGAGCGCCGGGCTGGTCACCATAGCCAGTCATGGCAATGATTTTAAGATCAGGATATTCTTTTTTTACAATGGAAATCAACCCGACACCGCTGATGTTGGGCATGACAAGGTCGGTGATCAAACAGTCAAAATCATGGGTTTTTTCCCTGAGCAGTTTTAGCGCGGCAAAACCGTCCACCGCTGTTTTGACTGCATACCCCATGGAATTGAAAAATTCATAAAAGGTGGACAAAATATCTTCATTGTCATCGACAATTAACAAACGGACGGGGTCAGCCATTTTCTGTACCTTTTAGCAGAATAAGATTCATTGTTTGTCTGTATAATCAGTTAGTCCATATAATAGATGGATTCCGACATGCAAGCAAAAAAAATAAAAAACCATAAAATTGTTGGTCCCGGGCAACTTGCGCAAAATACCAATTAATACTATAAGGCGTGTGAATCAGTGTATTTGATTGTCATGAAAAGGTATGAATGAACCACATCCACAAGAAACACAACAAGGAAACGGTAATGAAGAAAACCACCATACGCAGCACAGGCATGTTTGTTCCCCCTAACGTGGTGACCAACCATGATCTTGAAAAAATCATGGATACGTCTGATGAATGGATACGCAAGCGCACCGGTATCAGGCAGCGGTACTGGATAAATGAAGAATGCGGTGCTTCCGATCTCGGGGCAGAAGCTGCAAAAATGGCACTGGCAGATGCCGGATGGCAGCCTGAAGATGTGGATTTTATCATTTTTGCCACCTTGAGTCCTGATATCATGTTTCCCGGATCCGGATGCCTGATGGCAGCCAAACTGGGGCTTGACAGAACACCGGTGCTGGATATCCGTCAGCAGTGCACAGGGTTCCTGTACGGCATTGCCACCGCAGATGCCTATATCAAATCCGGCCTTGCCAGCAAGGTGCTTCTGGTGGGAGGCGAAGTGCATTCCTCCGGACTGGATAAATCCACCCGGGGCCGGGATGTGACGGTGATCTTCGGAGATGGTGCAGCAGCAGTCTGTCTGGAAGGTGTGCACACTGATGAAAAAGTGGGACTGCTGGCATCAGCTTTGCATGCGGACGGGAACCATGCCGCATCCCTGATGGCGGAACTGCCTGCTTCCAGACTGCCCCAGCGTCTGCCGCCGGATGTGCCCACTGATGATCCCCGGTATTATCCGGTAATGGACGGTCCTGCCATATTTAAAAAAGCGGTCCGGATGCTGCCCCGGGTAACAGATGAAGCGTTGAAAAAAGCAGATATCGGTCTGGATGAAATTGATCTGGTGGTGCCCCACCAGGCCAACAAACGCATCAACCAGGCTTTCGGGCAGTTCATGAAACTGGATGAATCCAAAATTTTCCATAATATTGAAAAATACGGTAACACCACCGCTGCCAGCATTCCTTTGGCCCTGCATGAGGCCATGGCCCGGGATCGGGTGGGAAAATCCGGGGATACGGTGTTGTTTGTGGCCCTGGGTGCCGGCCTGACCTGGGGGGCGTCTATCTTCCGGTTCTTTTAACCTGTTTTACCGGCAAACAGGGATCGTACATAAAACGCGGCTGCCGGATCCATATGGGCCAGGTCATGGTCGGGATGCTGGTTTTTGTCTGCCATTTCCTTGCGGATGCCTGAGGCCAGAACTTTTCCCAGTTCAACCCCGAACTGGTCAAAAGGATTGATGCCCAGAATAAACCCTTCAAACACGGTTCTGGCCTCATAGAATGACAGCAGCATGCCGATGCTTTCCGGTGAGAGGTCATCTATAACCAGCAGAGAAGAAGGCCGGTTTCCGCTGAAAGCCCTGGCAGGGACTTCATGGTCCATACCTTCGGCCAGGGCCAGGGTCTGGGCAATGAGATTGGCCCATAATTCCTGGTGGTTATACACCCCTTTGGATGTGACCTTGCCTGCTGCCTGGCAGCCCGGACGCAGAACCCCGATGAATTCTATGGGAAAAGGTGGTCCCTGGTGGGCCAGCTGGAAAAAGGAATGCTGGGCATTGGTGCCGGGTTCTCCAAAAATAATGCTGCCGGCCGGCCGTGGGAGGGGGTTTCCTCTGTTATCCACCCCCTTGCCAAGGCTTTCCATGTACAACTGCTGGACATGGGGCGCCAGTTTTGACAGGGCGCTGGAATAGGGGATGATGGCCTGGGCTGCATATCCCAGGATCTGGATGTTCCAGATGCTGATAAGGGCGGCCATAAGGGGAATGTTTTCAGCAGCGGGTGCATGCAGGGCATGGCTGTCCATGGTGCTGCAGCCCTGTAAAAACCGTTCAAACAGATCAAACCCAAACGCCAGGCTCAAGGGCACCCCGCCCACGGCAGAGGAGACGGAATACCGGCCACCGATAAAATCAAACATGTGAAAACATGCCAGTACCGGGTTGGAGGGGTCATCACCAGGACTTCCTTTGGCAGTGATGGTCACCAGGTGGTCTTTGGGCAGAAGGCTGTGCTGTTCCAGAAACGCCCTGGCCTGGGCCAGATTGGCCATGGTTTCCGTGGTGGTATACGATTTGGAGACAATGATCCACAAACAGGTGTCAGGATTAATGTGTGTGAGAACCTCTTTGAAATTATCAATATCCACATTGGACAGAAAATGCAGGCGGATTTTCGGGATATGTCCGGCTTTCAATGCTTTATAAACAAATTCACAGCCCAGGTAGGATCCGCCGATACCCACCACCACAGCATCGGTAAAAACCTGTCCCCTGGTACCGGTAATTTTACCATCACGGATATCCCGGGAAAAAGAGCGGATATTTTGGGCCACTGTCTGTATTTCATGCATAATTTCCAGGTCTTCAGGCGGCAGCCCGGGTGGAAGAAACCCTCTGGCAGCCGTGTGCAGGGCTGCTCGATTTTCGGTGGTATTGACTGTTTTACCGGCAGCCATCCTGGAAAACATATCTTTGGCACCTGTTTCATGTGCCAGTGCTGCAAGGTTTTGGGTTACTGCCTGATCCAGCCGCTGACGGGAGAAGTCAAAAAAAAAGCCTGGCAGACCTAAGGAAAATGTCTTTAGCCGGTCAGGCGATTTTATCAGCTGTTTTAAGTGGAAATCCGGGGTGTCAATCCGGGGCGCGTGTTTTTGCAGGGATGTGAAGCTGTCTGATGCATACATGGGGTTATCCTTTTTAAAAAGTGTTGCCGCATGACAGTATCTTTGTTTTAGTTTTTTTTTGAAAAACAGTCAATAATTATTGACAGGTCCCTGTCAGGCCGATTAATACTAAATTCCATGAAACCAACCGATCATGCTGTTAAAAAAAAACTGCTGGACAAAGGGGTGATCATGCCCAGTCCGGATACGGTGTTTATTGCGGATGACGTAGATCCGGAACGAATTTCAGGAGACAGGGTGACCATATTCGGCGGATCCAGAATATCGGGGAAAAACACCCTGATCCTGGGGGGGACAAAAATCGGATTTGAAGCACCGGTAACCATGGAAAACTGCCTGCTGGGAAAAAATGTCCGGCTTAACGGGGGATTTTTCCAGGAAGCGGTTTTTCTGGGGGATAATGTGTTTGGGTCCAACGCCCATGTGAGATCCGGCACCATTCTTGAAGAACAGGCCGGGGCTGCCCATACGGTAGGGCTCAAACAGACCATTTTGTTTCCCTTTGTCATTTTAGGCAGCCTGATCAATTTCTGCGACTGCTTCATGGCCGGGGGCACCAGCCGCAAAGACCATTCCGAGGTGGGGTCTTCTTTTGTGCATTTTAATTATACCCCCAACCAGGACAAAGCCACTGCATCCATGATGGGCAATGTCCACCAGGGCGTGATGCTGGACCAGCATCCCATTTTCCTTGGAGGGCAGGGGGGAATTGTCGGGCCTGTTCGTATCGGATTCGGCTGTCTGACAGGGGCAGGCAGCATTGTACGCAAAGATGAGGAACGCTCGGACAGAATCATTCTGGCGGCAGGAACAAAATCGGTTTCCCTGCCCAGGCGGCCAGGTCTGCATACCGGGGCTGTGCGGATATATAACCACAATATCCGGTATATTGCCGCCCTGACAGCGTTAGGTGCCTGGTATATGCATGTGCGCCCCATTTTTGCAAAAAAGGCTTTGTCCAAAAAACTGGTGACCGGTCTTCAGCAAACCCTGGACCTGTGTATCCACGAACGTATCAGGCAGCTGGAAAAATTTTGTGACACCCTGGGAACATCTGCAGTCTGCGACAAGATCCTTGCCGGCATGCAGGCTGCAAAGAAATATTTTGACACTGACCCGGACCGGAACATCATGGCCCGCAATGGTGAAACCTTTGCTGCCTGCATGAATGACCTGGCAGCAGAAAACAATACAGACTATATAGCATGCATCCAGGGCCTTTCTCCTGATAGAAAAGCCCTGGGATCCCAATGGCTGCTCGGCATTGAAACCAGCATGTCAGATCAGCTGCAGATCTGATATTTTTTTATGTGAAAGCCATCAGTAATCAGCTAAAGGCTGAAAGCTTTCATCTTTTTTTGTGCCCGCCAGGGCATGAATGTTATTAAGGACATACATACACATGACGCGATTGTTTGGAACAGACGGTATCCGGGGCCGGGCCAACACCCCTCCCATGACCTGTGAAACCGCACTCAAAACGGGCAGGGCAGCTGCACTTCTGGCCCTGGAACTGGGACAGAAACAGGTGGTCATCGGCAAGGATACCCGGATTTCCGGAGATATGCTGGAAGCGGCCCTGGCAGCCGGCGCTGCCTCTGCGGGTGTGGATGTGGGTCTGGCCGGGGTGATTCCCACACCAGGTGTGGCGTTTCTTACCTCCTGGCTCAAAGGGGTCGGGGCCGGCATTGTTATTTCCGCCTCCCACAATCCCTTTTATGACAACGGCATCAAAATTTTTCAAAAAGGCGGCACCAAGCTCACCGATGCCCAGGAAGATGCAGTGGAAGCCCATATCCGGGACACGCACATTGTTCCACGGGACAATGTGGGGAAAATAGCAATGATTCCGGATAGTTCAGAAATGTATACCCAGTTTCTGCTGGACAAGTTTCCTTTCAGGAAACTGTCTGCACCCATAAAACTGGTGGTGGATGCATCCAATGGTGCTGCCTGTGACATCTGCCACCAGGTGTTTCATAACCGGTTGTTTGATGCCGTATTCATCCATGACCGGCCGGACGGATTCAATATCAATAAAGATTGCGGATCCCAGCATACCCGGGATCTCAAAGAACAGGTTCTGGCAAGAAACGCAGATCTGGGTATTGCCTTTGACGGGGATGCAGACCGAATGATTGCCGTGGATGAAAAAGGCGCTGAGATAACAGGAGATCGTATCCTGGCTGTCTGCGCAGCCCATGCCAAGGCAAAAAACCTGCTGAAAAACAATGTTGTTGTAAGCACAATCATGAGCAACATCGGTTTAACAAAGGCTTTGGATGCCCTGGGCATCGATCATGTTATTACCGGTGTGGGGGACCGCAAAGTACTGGAAGAAATGCAGCAGTGCGGGGCGGTCATGGGGGGAGAAGATTCCGGGCATATGCTTTTTCTGGAAGACCATACCACCGGAGACGGCATGTTGTCGGCACTGCGCCTGATGGCGGTGATGGCAGAGACCGGCAGATCCCTTTCCGACCTGGCAGGGGTGATGCAGGTGTATCCCCAGGTGCTCAAAAATGTCACCGTGAATGCATCCCGTCCGGATTTCACACAGATTGGCCCTATTGCCGATGCCATTGCACAGGTGGAGGCACAACTGGCTGAAAAAGGGCGGGTGCTTGTGCGGTATTCCGGTACCCAGCCCCTGTTGCGGGTGATGGTGGAAGGACCGGATAAAGCGGTGACAGCCCAGTGCTGTGAAAAAATCTGCCAGGCCATCCGGGAAAATATCTGAGGCATTTCCAGACAATCCGGTCTGAAAAGTATAAAATATCGCTGCACCATACAGAAAGTGGTACCCCAAAGCACAATACAAACACAAAGGGCCTGGCATCTTGCTGCTGCCAGGCCCTTTGTCGTATGAACTATGTATGTCTATGGACGAAACCTATTTGGGGTTATTCTCTTGCAACCCCCAGCAGGTGCAGCAGGTGGATGAACAGTCCCATAAAATCCAGGTACAGGCTCAGGGCACCCATGATGGCGCCTTTGCGGACCATTCCGGCGGTGGCATTGTCCGGCATGGTGACAGCCATGTTTTTAAGTTTCTGGGTGTCATAGGCGGTCAGGCCGGTGAAGATGATCACCGCGATGCAGGAGATAATGGTCTGCATCATGGTGGAACCGATAAAAATATTGATCACCATGGCAATGATAATGCCTATCAGTCCCATCATCAGAAACTGGGACATGCCGGTGAGATCCTTTTTGGTTACCATACCGTAAACACTGGCTGTTCCGAATGTGGCCGCACATATGAAAAAAGTGGACACAATGGATGTGGCGGTATAGATCAGAAAGATGGGGGTGAGTATCACACCATACGCCACGGTCAGGGCGACAAAAAGCCCTGTGGCGGTGGATGCCTGCATCTTTTGTATTCTGGCGGAAAGGTACCCGCACAGAACAATCAGGCCGATAAACAGGACAATGGGCATCACCGGGTTGCCGTGAAAAGCCTGGAGCAGTGCCGGGCTGCGGGAAACAAAATAGGATGTGAATCCGGTCACCACCAGACCGATGGCCATCCAGTTGTAGACGTTTCTGATAAAGGCGTTCACCTTTACCATGGCGCCTGACTGTGCAAATGTTGTGTTCATTTTTTCCTCCGATAAAGTTTTGGGTTACACATTCTTTTGCAGCCAATATAACACCAAACCCGGGGATTTCAAGATTATTATTTTGTTATGTGTCGATTGTGCAGGGCATACAGCCGTCTGATGAAAACCGGGAAAAATTAAAAAGTTTACATAATATATATTATCAGACCCTAAATGTAAAAACCGGAAACCAGCCTGATTTTTGCCGGTGTTGACTTTTTGACCGGATTCATTCTATAAATGTGGCCTTTGATTTTGCAGGGATGGATTACCAAAAGGAATGGCAGAACACAAAACCAATCATATTTATTCGGTTTCACACCTCACCCGGGAAATTAAAACCCTTCTTGAGGACAGGTTTCCCTTTGTCTGGGTCACAGGCGAGATCTCCAACTATGCAGCTCCTGCTTCAGGCCATTCTTATTTTTCTTTGAAAGATGCAGGCGCTGTCATCAGCTGTGTCATGTTCAAAAACCAGAAACGCGCATTGAAATTTTCTTTGGAAAACGGGTTGAAAATCATGGGGCTGGCCCGCCTGACGCTGTATGAACCCCGGGGAAATTACCAGTTGATTTTTGAGCACATTGCACCTGAAGGTGCAGGCGCGCTGCAAAAAGCATTTGAACAGCTCAAAAAAAAACTGGATGATGAAGGCCTTTTTGATGCCGTCCACAAACAACCGCTTCCGTTTCTGCCGCAAAAAATCAGTGTTATCACTTCCGGTACCGGTGCAGCTGTGCGCGATATCATACATATTGCCCTGCGCCGTTTTCCCGGCTGCTGCCTGCAGATCTTTCCTGTGTCGGTTCAGGGAGACCAGGCCGGCAATGAAGTTGTATATGCAATCAACACAGTGAACCTGCAGAAAAAGGCGGATGTGATCATCCTGGCCCGGGGCGGCGGATCACTGGAAGATCTGGCGGCCTTTAATTCCGAACCGGTGGCCCGGGCGGTTTTTGCTTCCCGGATACCCGTGATCACCGGCATCGGCCATGAAACCGATGTCACCATTGCCGATTTTGTGGCTGATGTCAGGGCCCCTACCCCTTCGGCTGCAGCTGAACTGGTATTGCCTGAAAAAGCCCGGCTGGTCAGACATATAACAGACATGCACTTGTCATTGTCCACCGCCATGACCCAGAAACTGGGTTTTTTCCACCAGAAAGTGGATGACCTGCACAGCCGTTTAAAAAGCCCGGCCCAGGTGATGGCCAATTTTAAACAAAATCTGGAAACCTGTTGTTTCAGAATGCTGCATTCCCTGAACCGCCGGGTTTTTCACGGTCGGGACAAATTGTCATGGATATCCCAGGCCCTTCTCGGGGCAGCACCGGGTGTCTGTATTCAGAAAAGACAGGTGGCAGATCTGCATAAAAATATGGCATTTGCCATGAAATCCCGCCTTGAAGGACACACCAACCAGATAAGTCAGGCCGCAGCCAGTCTGGCAGCCCTGAATCCCACCTCGGTTCTGGAAAGGGGGTACAGCATTGCACGGACAGTGCCGGACCAAAAAGTTATCCTGGATGCAAAAACAGTGGCAATTCAGGATCCAGTTGAAATTATTTTATCCAAAGGACGTATCCTCACACGGGTGGAGAAAAAAACACATGGCAAAAATGACATTTGAAACTGCATTAAAACAGCTTGAGGCAATTGTAAAGGAAATGGAGTCCGGGGACCTGACCCTGGAACAGGCATTGAAAAAATATGAAACCGGTATTGAAAAAGTCCGGTACTGCATGCAGATACTTGACAGCACGGAAAAGAAAATCACCCAGCTCACCCGGGATCTGGACGGGTCTGTAACAGAAGTCCCCTTTGACCATGAATGATCCTGTTTTTCATCTGGACAGTTTCCTTGCCGAACACCAGGCCCTGGTAAATACACATCTGCAAAAAATTTTACAGGTCCTGGATTCTGACAGGGAACTGGTTCAGGCCATGACCCATTCTCTTATGGCCGGCGGAAAGCGGCTGCGCCCAGTCCTGGCTCTGGCCGCCGCCCGTGCCTGCGGCAGGGATGCCGCCCTTGCCCTGCCCGCTGCCTGCGCCCTTGAAATGATTCATACCTATTCTCTGATCCATGACGATCTGCCTGCCATGGATGATGATGATCTCAGGCGCGGCAAGCCCACCTGTCATAAAAAATTTGGTGAAGCCACCGCCATGCTGGCAGGGGATGCTTTGCTCACCCATGCATTTACCATTTTGGCCCGGCCCCATGGCCTGTTTGATCGGTTTCCTGAACCACAGAACCTGCTGGATCTGGTTGCCGTCATTTCCCGGGCTGCCGGGGTAAACGGCATGGTGGAGGGCCAGATGCTGGATATGCAGTCTGCCCGGGAAAAAAAAGATAAAGGGAATAAACCCCGTCTGTTGCATCATCTGAAAAATATGCATGCCCTGAAAACCGGGCAGATGATTCTGGCCAGTGTTGTCAGCGGAGCGGTGAGCGTCAATGCCCCTGACCGCCTCAGACGTCCTCTGGAAACGTATGCCTCCCATGCAGGGCTTGCATTTCAGGTGATGGATGATATTTTGAATGTACAGGGCGATCCTGAAAAAATGGGGAAAGCTGCAGGATCTGATATATTGAAAGACAAACTCACATTTCCGGCTGTCATGGGACTTGACCAATCCAGAGCCTATGCAAAAAAATTGACGGATCAGGCCATAGATGCCCTTGACCGGTTTGACGGCAAGGCTGATCCCCTGAGGGCCATTGCCGGATATGTGATCAACCGGGACAGATGAGATGATGGAAAAAACAATTGATGAAATACATGACATACGCTATGCAACTGCAGATAATAAAAAGGTGAACCCAACCGTGCCCCTTCTGGAAAATATTAAAACACCTGCTGATTTTAAGCAAATTTCCCGGGAACAGCTGCCCCGGCTGGCAGAACAGATCCGTGAACGCATTATACAGGTGGTGTCGAAAAACGGCGGTCATCTGGCCTCCAGCCTGGGCGCTGTGGAACTGACCCTGGCCATCCATTATGTGTTTGATCTGCCTGCAGACACCCTGATCTGGGATGTGGGGCATCAGGCATATACCCACAAACTGATCACCGGCAGAAACCGGCAGTTTGACACTTTGCGCCAGTATAAAGGCTTGTCAGGATTTTCCAAAATAAAGGAAAACCCCTGCGACGGGTTTACCGTGGGCCATTCATCCACTTCCATTTCCGCAGGACTGGGGATCTGCTGTGCCAAATACCTGAACCAGGATGACTCCCATGTGATTTCGGTAATCGGAGACGGGTCCATGACCGCAGGCCTGGCCTATGAAGGCCTGAACCAGACAGGGGACTTGAAACGCAAACTGATTGTGATCCTCAACGACAATGACATGTCCATTTCCCGCAATGTAGGGGCCTTGTCCTCTTTTTTGAGCCGGACCTTTTCCGCCAAATACCTGCAGACCATGCGCAACCAGTTCGGGGCGTTTTTAAAATCTTTGCCCAGGATCGGGGAAGACATGTACAAGATTGCCAAACGTTCTGAAGAATCCTTTAAGACATTTGTCACCCCGGGCATGCTGTTTGAGGCTTTTAATTTTGATTACTTCGGCCCCATTAACGGCCATAATCTGGACCATCTGATCGATATTCTGGACAATATCAAAAATGCGGCTGATTCTCCGGTCCTGCTCCATGTCACCACGGTCAAAGGCAAAGGATATGCACCGGCTGAAAAAAATCCTGTGTACTTTCACGGGGTGGGGTCATTTGCCGTGGATACCGGCAAAACCAGTATAACTCCCCATCAGATACCATCCTATACCCAGGTGTTCGGAGAACAGATGGTCGCACTGGGCAAATCGCACCCCGGCCTGGCGGCAGTGACGGCTGCCATGCCCGAAGGCACCGGGCTCATGGGGTTCAGCGAACAATATCCGGACCGGTTTTTTGATGTGGGCATTGCAGAACAGCATGCGGTCACCTTTTCTGCAGGGCTGGCTGCCAAAGGCATCCGTCCGGTGGTGACCATCTATTCCACCTTTCTTCAGCGGGCCTATGACCAGATTCTCCATGATGTCTGCATTGATGCCCATCCTGTGATTTTTGCCCTGGACCGGGGCGGAATTGTGGGAGAAGACGGCCCTACCCACCACGGGCTCTTTGATTTCGCATATCTGCGGGCCATGCCCAATATGACGGTGATGGCCCCGGCAGATGAAAATGAACTGGCCCGCATGCTGAAAACCGCCCTTTTCCATGACGGCCCCATTGCCCTGCGCTATCCCCGGGGCAGGGCAGAAGGCGTTCCCATATCAGATCCTGTTCTGCCTTTGGAAATCGGAAAAGGCACGGTGGTGTGTGAGGGTGATGATCTGTTGATCATTGCCATCGGCACAGGGGTGAAAGAAGCCCTTATCGCCAGGGATCAGCTGGCATCAGAAGGCATTTTTGCCACCATTGT
Source organism: Desulfotignum sp. (assembly GCA_035268565.1). Taxonomy (GTDB): domain Bacteria; phylum Desulfobacterota; class Desulfobacteria; order Desulfobacterales; family Desulfobacteraceae; genus Desulfotignum. The sequence goes on from DATFKQ010000014.1 coordinate 18,925, forward strand.
CAATGCACGGTTTGTCAAACCTTTGGATGAAGACCTGTTACTGACACAGGCCGGGAAATGCAAAAAAATCATTACTGTGGAAGAGCATGTTCTGGCAGGCGGCTTTGGATCAGCCGTGCTTGAGCTGTTCATGGACAAAGGGTTCACAGATCTGTGTGTCAAACGCATCGGCATTGATGACTGTTTTGTGGAACATGGTCCCCGGAAGGTATTGAGAAAAGACTATAACATCGATGCCGATGCAGTGGCAGCAGCCGGCCGGAAATTGTATGGCCGGGGGTAAAAATCCCGGCAGATCCCGATGCCGCCTGGACCAGCTGTTGGTGGAAAAAGGCCTTATCAGCTCAAGAAGCCGGGCCAGGGCCATGATTATGGCAAAAAAAATTCTGGTGGATGACCAGCCTGTCGACAAACCCGGATCCCAGGTGGATCCGCAGGCCAGGATCATTGTAAAAGAGGCGGACCACCCCTATGTAAGCCGGGGCGGTCTCAAGCTGGAAAAGGCCCTGACAACTTTTTCCATCAGTGCTCAGGACAAAATCTGTCTGGACATCGGGGCATCCACCGGTGGTTTCACCGATTGCCTGCTCCGGTTCGGGGCCCAAAAAGTGTATGCCGTGGATGTGGGATACGGGCAGCTGGCATGGCCGTTGCGCAATAACCCGAAAGTGGTGGTCATTGAACGCACCAATATCCGGTACACCCCGTTTGAAGCCATCGGCCGGAAAATGGATATGGTTGTGGCTGATACATCGTTTATCTCTTTGAAAACAGTCATACCGGCAGCGGAAAAATTCATGGGGCCGGGATCCCGGGTGATCGCGCTGATCAAGCCCCAGTTTGAGGCAGGAAAGCAGTATGTCGGCAAGGGCGGTGTTGTAAAGGATCCTGAAATCAGACAGAAGGTGGTGGCAGACATATCGCAGTTCTTCGCCGGCAAAGGCTATGGTGTGGAAGATGTGATCCCCTCCCCTGTCCTGGGTCCGAAGGGAAATACCGAATATCTGATTTCCCTGGTTTTCAATGGCCATTGAAAAAAACACTATGAATTTTATGTAATTTTTATTATTACACTTTTAATATTTAAACACGACGTTTTTATTAATTGTTTAAAGGAGCAGTAATGAGCGAAGATATCAAAACCATGAGAAATGTGGCATTTGCAGGCCATGGGGGTGCAGGCAAGACAACTCTTGCTGAGGCTATGCTTTTTAAAGCAGGGGTGACCAACCGGCTGGGCAGGGTTGAAGAAGGCAATACAGTGATGGATTTTCAGCCTGAAGAGATCAAAAAACAGCAGAGCATCAACACCTCATTTATCAAATATACCCATAATAAGCATACCATCACATTGATGGATACTCCTGGTGATCAAAACTTCTTCTCAGCTGCCAAAACCTGTTTTCCGGTTGCCGACGGCATGGTCTTTGTGGTCGACGGTGTGGGCGGTCCCTCTGCCATGACAGAAGAAGCAGCAGCATCTGCGCTGCAATACAACCTGCCCGGCATGGTCATTGTCAACAAGCTGGACAGGGAAAGATCAGATTTTGCCACCTGTGTGGATGCCTGCAGCACTTCCCTTAAAAAGAAAATCATTCCTGTCTGTTATCCCATCGGGGCTGAAACCACTTTCAAGGGAATCGTAAATGTTATCACTGGTCAGGCATTTGAATATGATGCGGACGGCAAGGCCAAACAGGTGGATATACCTGCAGACATGGCCGATGACATTGCCGTGGCAAAAGAAGAATTCATTGAAAATATAGCAGAACTTGACGATGACCTGCTTGAAAAATACCTGGAAGGGGAAGAACTTTCTGAAGAAGAGATTAAAACAACCTTTCGCAAGGGAATTTCAGAGGCTGGTTTTTATCCGGCCATCTGCACTTCTGCGGTTAAATTGATCGGTATTGATATGGTCCTGGATTTCATCAATACCTATATGCCCTCCCCTCTGGACAGAGGAGACTGGACCGCCAAAGACAAGGAAGGCCAGGATGTGGTGGTGTCTCCGGATCCGGATGCAGAGTTCTGCGGGTTTGTTTTCAATACCATTGTGGATCCCTATGCCGGCCGCCTGTCCCTGGTGCGGGTTATTTCAGGGTCCCTTGGAAAAGAAGGCAATTTTCTCAATGTCACCAAAGATTCCAAGGAAAGATTTTCCCAGCTGCTGGAGATCGCCGGAAAAGAACAAAAACCCATTACCTCGGCCGGGCCCGGTTCCATTGTGGCCATGGCCAAACTCAAGTCCACCCTGACCGGCGATACCCTGACAGGGGGCAGAGAGATTCAGATTCCGGCACCGGCTTCCATGCCGCCGGTCATCTCCTTTGCCATTTCCCCAAGGTCCAAGAATGATGAAGACAAGATCCATGAGGCCCTGCGCAAAATTCTTCAGGAAGACACCGGCCTTGTGCTCAAAAGAGAAGAAGAGACCAGACAGACCATTCTTTCCGGCCGGGGACTGGTCCATATTGAAGTGACAGCTGAAAAAATCCAGCGCAAATTCAACGTGGCCATGGATATAAACACGCCCAAAGTGGCCTACAGGGAAACCTTCAAGAAAAAAATTCGGGTCCAGGGAAAACACAAAAAACAGTCCGGGGGCCATGGCCAGTTCGGTGACTGCTGGATTGTTCTGGAACCGCTTCCCAGGGGGGCCGGGTTTGAATTTGTGGACAAGATTGTGGGCGGTGTGATTCCCAAAAACTATATTCCTGCGGTTGAAGCCGGTATCAGAGAAAGTTCCCAGTACGGTATTCTGGCGGGTTTTCCCTGTGTGGATTTTCGCACCACCCTGGATTTCGGGTCCTACCATTCTGTGGATTCCTCGGAAATGGCCTTTAAAACAGCGGGTTCCATCGCCTTTAAAACCGCTGCCAAAGATGCCAAACCCGTGCTGCTGGAACCTGTCATGAAAGTTTCGGTAAAAGTGCCCGATGCCAACACCGGTGATATCATGGGCGATCTCAACTCCCGGCGGGGCCGGGTTCTGGGCATGGATTCCGAAGATGACAAACAGATCATCAATGCTTTGGTACCCATGTCTGAAATGCTGCGGTATGCACCGGATTTGAGCTCCATGACCGGTGGCAGGGGGACCTTTACCATGGAATTTGCCCAGTATGATGAAGTGCCTTCCGACCTGGCCCAGAAAGTCATTGACCAGGTGAATGCACAAAAAGAAAGCAGTTAATTAACAGCTGTTGCCTGCTGACAGCCCAGGGACCTGATTCTTTCACGAATCAGGTCCCTTTTAATTTGGAGCAGCCAGCTTCTGGAGCAACTGCTAGAGGGTGTCACCGGTCAGTCTCTGGTAAATCTCTTTGTAGGTGCCGGCGGTATTGTCAATGACTTCCCGGGGCAGTCTGGGGGCAGGCGGGGTTTTGTCCCACCCGGAATCAACCAGCCAGTCCCGGACAGCCTGTTTGTCAAAGCTTTTCTGGCCGCGCCCCGGAGCATAGTCATCAAGCGGCCAGAACCGGGATGAATCCGGGGTGAGGACCTCATCTATGAGGATGATTTCCCCATCCAGTACACCGAATTCAAATTTGGTGTCTGCAATAATGATCCCTTTTTCCAGGGCCAGTGCCGCCCCTTTGTTGTAAATTTCCAGGCTCAGGTCCCGGATTTTTTCAGCGGTTTTCCTGCCCAGAATATCAATGGTCTGTTCAAAGGAAATATTGATATCATGGTCACCTACTTCCGCTTTGGTGGACGGTGTATACAAAGGCGTTTCCAGTTTATCCGATTCGTTGAGTCCTTCCGGCAGCTGGATACCGCACACCTGGCCGTTTTTTTTGTATGAGCTCCAGCCGGATCCGGAGATGTATCCTCTGACAATACATTCCACAGCCAGCGGGTCGGCTTTTTTCACCAGCATACTGCGTTTTGCAAGGGCGTTCTTATAAGGACGGCATATCTCAGGATAAGTGTCCACATCGGTTGTAACCAGATGGTTGCCCACAATATCCGCCATTTTTTCAAACCAGAAAACACTGATCTGGTTGAGCACTTTGCCTTTGTCCGGAATGGGATCAGGCAGCACCACATCAAAGGCGGACAGCCGGTCCGTGGTAACCAGCAGCAGGGTCTCTCCAAAATCAAAAATATCCCTGACCTTGCCCTGGCGTTTCAATGGCAGGTCCTTAAACAAAGTTTCAGGTATGGCTGTCATGATGCATCTCCTTGTTGCTTTTAAATCATTGGGGTTACAAATCAGGGGTTGTATTCAAAGAACTGCTCTTATACCATATCTGTGTTTTTTTTTCCATATATCCCAAACGTATATTTTATTGCGTAACCGGGGATGGTCTTTGCTCCGGGGCCGGGTATCTGATACTGAGCGCTTGACGAATGCCGGTGATCATATTATTGTGGGCAAAAATTATTTTGCAGATGTGCGGCTGTATTTTTACAAAAAGGATTTTAATGAAATTGCGCTGTTTTCTATTGTTTTTTTCTCTGGCACTTGTCTGTTGTCCGACCGTGTCTGCCGGCGAAGGTACCCGCTATACCCTCGAGGCGTTATGCCGGGCAGCCAATGAAAACGCAGAAACCATCCAGATAGCTGCAGATGATGTTTTCATTGCCGTGCAGGAAAAAAAACGGGCTTTATCCGTGCTGGTTCCCAGAGCCACTGTATTTGGCAGCCACATCAAGCACAAAGACAAGAATCTGACCACACCTGACACCACTGCTGCAGGTATTAAGCTGACCCACTCTTTCACCGTCAACGGCAAAGAACTTATTGCCTATGATGTGACAAAAAAAGCAATAGAAAAAACCGGTTTCACGCTGGAAAGCATCCGTTCTGAATACCTTTTTCAGGTGGCAATGTCTTATTTTGAAATTCTGCGGGCCAAACGGCTTAAGCAGATAGCTGAGGTTGAGGTGGAGCGGCTTAAAACCCATAAAGCCTCTGTCCAGGAAAAACTGCGTGTGGGCAGTGTCACCAAAACCGATCTTTTCAGGGCAGAAGCGGAACTGTCACGGGCCAGGTCAGATCTTGTGACGGCCCGGAATGCCGTAATCCAGAACAAGGCCCGCATTGTGCGTCTCACCGGAATTCAAGCCCCTTTTTTTGTGTCTGAGCAGGACATCCATACCCTGGATGGTTTTGCCCCCACCCTGTCCCGGATACAGGCAGAGGCCCTGGAAAACCGTTTTGAAATCAAGGAGGCAAAAAAAAATCTGGAAATTGCGTCCCAGACCATCCGGTATGAAAAAGGAGATTTCTGGCCGGAACTCAACCTGGAAACAGGATACAGGGAAACAGATGTTTCCTACGACAGGCGGGGCCTGCCCGGAGACATAGGGCTGGGCTCTGATACCCAGGATACCTATGTCCAGGCGGAACTGGTGTTTACCCTTTATGACGGCGGACTGCGCAGGGCCCAGGTCCGCCAGGCCATGGCATCAGAACGTCAGGCAAAACAGGCATTGCTGCTGGTGAAAAATGATATTGTTCTGGAATCAAAAATATCTTTTTCCGAGTATGAAACCGCTAAAAACACCTTGGTCAATCTCCAGGATGAGCTTACTTCTGCCAAAGAAAACTATTCAGCTGTTCAGATGCAGTATCAATACGGTATGGCTGACATCATCAATATGATGGATGCAAACACGTTGCTGGTCCAGGCGCAACAGCGCATATCCAATGCACAGTACACCCTTCACCAGGCAATTTTGAAAATATTGTATACCCAAGGAGACCTGCTGGCCCATCTGCTGGGTTAGACAGGATATTTTGCCTTGTTTTTACAAAAACAAGGGCACACCCTTTGTACCAGAGGAGTAAAACACCATGTATGAAATCATTGCAAACCCTGAAGATTATCAGATTGACCAGTTGATCAACGGCACAGATAATGCCAACATCGAATTGACCAAAGAGGAACGTAATAAATGGGCAGGTGAAATAGTCAATTTCAGTGAAAAACTGACGGAATTTGCCAAAAAATCAAAGGAACTGGCTGTTTTGCTGGAATCGGATGAAAAAATTTCCGCCACCCCGGCATCTTTAAAAACACTTAAAATTCAATTGTTTGCCATAAATGATGCTTTGAATTCCGCCCTGGACATTGCGGACAAACTGGAATCTGATATTATCCAAAAATAAAACAGGTCTGTTATTTCACCATTTTTTGCCGCAGCAGATGATCTGTGATTACCAGTGCCAGCATGGATTCACAGACCTTGTTGATTCTGGGGATGGCGCAGATGTCGTGCCTGCCTTTTGTGGAAATGGTTGTTTCCTGCCCGTCCTGGTGCAGGGTCTTCTGTTCACGGCCAATGGATGGAATGGGTTTTACATGCACCCTTACAACAATGGGCTCCCCGGTGGAAATACCGGCCAGAATGCCGCCGGCATGGTTGGATAAAAATCCGCTGCTGTCCATCTGGTCATTATTTTCAAAACCGGTCAGCTCTGCAGCACCTGTGCCGGCCCCGATTTCCACTGCTTTGACAGCACCAATACCCATCATGGCCTTGGCAATGTCTGCATCCAGCTTGTCAAACACTGGATCCCCTATACCTGCCGGTACATTGCGTGCAGTGATCTCTACCATCCCCCCCAGAGAATCTTTGCCGGCTTTTATGGTGTTGATGCGTTTTTCCATGGCCTGGGCTGCTGCCCTGTCCGGACATTGCAGTTCATTTTCCGCAGCTGCACCAGGATCAAAATTTTCCACCCTGATACCCCCTATAGCCAGGGTATAGCTGTGGATCTGAATGCCGTATGGTGCCAGCACCAGCTGTGCCACAGCGCCGGCCGCCACCCGGGCTGCGGTTTCCCTGGCTGATGCCCGGCCCCCGCCCCGAAAGTCTCTGATCCGGTATTTTTTCTGATAGGTGAAATCCCCGTGTCCCGGCCGGAACAAAGCGGCAATGTCAGTATAGGCAAAGGATTTTGCATCTGTATTGTTAATAAGGATGGTAAGGGGGGTGCCGGTGGTTCTGCCTTTAAAGGTGCCGGACAGGATAACCGGGATGTCCGGTTCCTTCCGCCGGGTGGAGGCAATGCCCTGCCCTGGTTTTCTTTTGTCCAGCGCATTCTGGAGCACGGTTTCGTCAATGGGCAGGCCGGGGGGGCACCCCTGGATCACCACTCCCACGGCAGGACCGTGGGATTCTCCAAAGGTGGTGATGTGAAATGCCTTGCCAAAGCTAGATCCGGACATGGTCAATTCTCCTTTTTATCATCCAGGCAATGTCTTTTGGTGGATGCGCTGTGGTGTCAAAGCGCATGCAGGCCAGTTTTTCATATACAGGGAGGCGCTGCGCCAGGGTGTTGCGGGTTTCAATGAACAGGGACTTACTGGTGAATCTGGGGCGGGAGGCCTTATTCTGCATGTCTGCTGCCAGCCGCTTCACAATGGTTTTCACATCAGCAAAAAGCCATACAGCACAGCCAGAATCGGTGATGAGTGCCTGGTTTTCTTCTGCCAGCACAATGCCGCCCCCAGTGGCAATGACCTGATTTTTTTTGGACATTACTTCTTTCAATACCGCGGTTTCAGCCTGTCTGAAAAACTCCCACCCTTTATCTGCAACTATTTTTGATACGGTGGCTTTGTAACGGTGTTCAACGACCTTGTCCGTATCCACAAAATCACAGGACATGATATCAGCCAGAACTTTTCCCACACTGGATTTACCGCAGCACCTGTATCCGATGAGAACCGTATTCATGGCCATGGTTTTTTTTCAAACATGGTATTACAGGGCATCGAACACATCCCAGAATCCGGGAAAAGATTTTCCCACACAGGCTTCATTTTCTATCTGCATACCTGCTGCCACCAGGCCGGCAACGGCAAAGGCCATGGCAATGCGGTGGTCGTTAAAGGTGTTGATAAAGGCACCAGCAGGCTTTCCGCCGGTGATCTCCAGCCAGTCTTCTCCCTGGGATACCTGGATGCCCATTTTTTCCAGCTGGGAGGCCACCGCATGGATGCGGTCGCATTCTTTTTCCCGCAGATGCCCGATATTAAAGATCCTGGTGGTTCCTGTGGCAAAGGCTGCCACCACGGCAATGGCCGGCACCGCATCCGGGGTGTCGGACATGTCCACATTTACTGCAAAAAGCTTATTGCCTTTCACGGCCACGCTGGTGTCTTCAAAAAACAGGGAACACCCCATTTTTTCCAGAATATAGATCTGTTTAAAATCTCCCTGCAAAGACCGGGAACCGATATTTTTTACACCGATTTTCTGCCCTGTGACAGCTGCGGCTGCCCAGAAATATCCGGCATTGGACAGGTCCGGTTCCACTGCATGGCTGCCGGCCACATAAGTCTGGCTGCCCGGAACCTCATAGGTGATGTCATCTGTTTTGTATGCATTCACCTGAAATTGTTTCATCACATCCAGGGTCAGATCGATGTAGGGGGAGGAAACCGGTGGCGAAACAAGCTTTATGGTCAAACCCTGTGCCATGAAAGGCCCGGACATGAGCAGGGCGGACAGGTATTGGCTGCTTTTTGAACAATCCAGACGAACCACTCCGCCCAGCCGGCTTTTTCCCTGGATGGTCACCGGGGGAAATCCCTGGGGGCTGCCGGATCCTGCATCAATGCCGATCTGGTTTAAGGCATCCAGCAGTTCTTTCATGGGACGGGCGCACATGCGCGCATTCCCGGTGAGGGTGTATGGGGTGGCACCCAGACCGGCAATCCCTGCCATAAGCCGCATGGAGGTACCCGAGTTTTCCAGATAAATGGGATCTTCATATGGCCTGGGGTGTCCTGAAAATCCTGTTACACAGATGCTGTCAGAATCGGTTTTGGTAATATCCGCCCCCATGCAGGTTAATGCATGCATGGTCAGATCAATATCCCGGGAATGAAGCAGATTTTTGATGTAAGAAGTCTGGCCGGACAATGCCGCACAGATGAGCATGCGGTGGGAAATGCTTTTGGATCCCGGGATTGTCACACTCTGGTCAGAAATCTGCCTGGGAGCTATCAGTTTCATAAAAAAATATACCTTGGTTAACAGGATTGAAAATTCATAAGGTCCAGAACCGACTGCCGCATTTTTTCCATGTCCGGTGAAATCCCGGTCCACAAAACAAACTGGGCTGCTGCCTGGGACACAAACATGTCCAAACCGTCAATAACAGTGCATCCTTTTTCCCGGGCTATGCTGATCAAACGGGTATTCAAAGGCGAATAGACCACATCCATGACCACGGTATCCGGGGTAAGGCACGCTGCCGGACAGGACAACACACCTGCATTAGGGTCCATGCCCATGGCCGTGGTGTTGATGATGATATCAAAATCCGGACCGGTGAGTTTGTCCAGGGGCACAAATTCGGCCCCATAGGCCAAAGCCAGTTCCCTGCCGCGGTCTTCAGACCGGTTGGTGATTGTCAGGCAGGCCTCATGTCTGTGAATGCCAAAGGCAACAGCCCTGGCCGCCCCCCCTGCCCCGATCACCAGAATTTTTTTTTTGGCAATACCAAAAGGGGCCAAAGGAAGAATTGCCGCCTGGCTGTCAGTATTGTATCCCAGCAGCCGGCCCTCCTGGTTGACAATGGTGTTGACCGCACCAATGGTCCTGGCCTGCTCATCTATCCAGTCCAGATGGTGCATAACGCTTTGTTTGAACGGAATGGTTATGGATGCGCCTTTTATATGCAATTGCCTTATGGCATCAACCGCCCGGCCGATATCTTGTGGTGCAAACGCCAGATACACCGCATTTATTGCGTTATCTGCAAAAGCCTGGTTGTGCACCACCGGGCTTTTGGAGTGGGATACCGGGTTGCCGAGCACACAAAAAAGCTGTGTGCCTGTGGTAATATCCACCATGTTTGTCTCTTTTTTCTGCTGTGAAATCACTCTTTTTTAACAATAAAGGACTGGATGCGGTTGCCGTCCATATCCTTGACTGTTGCACTCCATTTATCAATGATAATGGATTCTCCGGGCTGGGGAATCCGATCTATCTGCTCAAGAAAAAAACCGGAAAACGTGTCATAACTGGCAGATTCCGGAATATTGATATCAATTTCCTTGTTCAGGTCATCCACATCAATCCTGCCCGCCACCAGCCACTTGTTGCCCTTGAGCCGGACGATATCCGGCACCAGCCTGTCGGTTTCATCAATTATCTCCCCGATGATCTCCTCCACCACATCCTCCAGGGTCACCAGACCGGACACCCCGCCGTGTTCATCCACCACGATGGCCATGTGGCTTTTTTTGGCCTTGAATTCCTGGAGCAGGGAATCCAGTTTCTTGGATTCAGGAATAAAATAGGGTTTTTTCATGATAGTCTTGATGTCCAGGGAACCGATTTTGTCTTCAGATGTGGTCAGTTTCTGAAAACTGGCAAACAGATCTTTCAGATGGAGAATGCCGATGACATTGTCAATGCTGTTTTCAATAACCGGAATTCTGGAGTAACCGGTTTTCAAGATAGCCTGGATATCCGGTTTCTGCTCCACATCCACCACATACATGTCAGCTCTGGGGGTCATGATTTCACAGCAGGATGTATCATCGAATTCAAAAATATTGGTGATATATTCTTTTTCCGCTTCCTTGATTTCTCCTTCTTCCTCCACCACTTCCACCATGGTCATGAGTTCATCTTCGGTAACCGCGTGGTATCCCGGGTTGACCGCGCCATGGAGTCTGGGGATGAAGTTGAGAACCAGAATCAGGGGCCAGAAGATCTTGGAGAGCCAGAACAAAGGAAAAATAACCCCCCTGGCCACAAGTACGTTGTGCTGGGTGGCAAAGGATTTGGGAAAAATTTCTCCAAATACCAGAATAACAAATGTCATGCCCCCTGTGGCAATGCCCACGGCATTGGATTGAAAATGGGAGATGGCAATGGATGTGGCCAGTGCGGATCCTCCGATGTTCACCAGGTTGTTGCCGATGAGAATCGTGGTTAACAGGGTGTGGACATCCTGTTTCATTTTCAGGATCAGATGTCCGGTTCTGGACCCGTCTTTTGCAATATGGAGTGCTTTGATCTTGGAAATGGAAAAAAGCGCGGTTTCAGAAGATGAAAAAAAACCGGATAATACAAGACAAATGATCAGCAGGGTCATCTCAAAAGTCATCAAAATCGATTCTTTCCTTCAAAAGGTATATTATAGTCACGTTACTTTAATAAGGTTTACTGGTGTTTGTCAAACACAGACTTGTCCGGTCATCAGCATTGGTTCGGCCCAAAAGATCCAGAGCGATTTTTGCGGCCCGTGCTGCAGCACCGGCAGGCCCCAGCATCTGTCGGACCAAAGCAAGTTTACGGGAATATTCAGGCAGGTTGTCCAGCATATCCAGGGCGGTTGCACATATGTTTTGGGAACTGGCCTGTGTCTGCAGCAGTTCAGGCATCACCTGCCTGCCCGCAATGAGATTGGCCAGACCGGCAAATTTTACCTTTACCACAATCTGGGCAATCTTAAAACTCACAGGCGACATTTTATAGACAATAAGGGTGGGTATTTTCCACAGGGCAGCTTCCAGTGTAATGGTGCCGGAGGCGGCAATGAGCATGTCTGCCTGCTCAAAAATCTGCCTGGGGCTGCCGCAGACCAGCCTGAACAGACCTGTTTCCTTCTGGGATGCCAAAGCTGTTTCAATGCGCTCCACAGGGATTGCATCTGCTGCAGAGACCAGAAACCGGGTATCAGGCCGGTGTTTCTGGACCATTTTTGCAGCCGTCACCATCAAATCCAGCAGGTTATTTATTTCTGTTTTTCGTGATCCTGGTAAAAGCCCGATAATCCAGGGGTCTGAAGGGGAGGCAGTTTTTCGGGGTTTGGATGTGACTGCATGGGGATAGTGGTCCATCAATGGATTTCCCACATATGTGGCAGGGATACCGGCTTTTTTATACAATTTTTCCTCAAACGGAAAAATCAGGCCGGCGTGGTCTACAAACCGCTTTATCTGCCAGATGCGGGACCGGTTCCAGGCCCATATTTTGGGGGTTATATAGTAAAACACCCTGGTTGTGGTATGTTTTTTGGCAAACCGGGCCGCTTTGAGGTTGAACCCGGGATAATCAATAAGAATAAGCAGGCCGGGCCGCTTTGCCATCAGCTGTGAGGTGAAGCTGTCAAAGGCCTGCTTGATGGATCTGAACTGAAAAACAACTTCTGTCAGTCCCATGGCAGACAGGTCTTTAATGGGAAAAAACAGATCCACACCAGCATCAGCCATACCGGCTCCGCCGATACCTGAAAAGGTCAATGCCGGATCAAGACGCTGCATGGCCCTTACCAGGGATGCGCCGTGCACATCACCGGATGGTTCTCCGGTCAATACCATGACATGACCCCTGGACATATTCATGGAATATCATCATCAGACAAAGCCAGGATGGCAATGTTGTGGTGATCAGCCAGGTCTATCATCTGCTGCCGGTCAAATGCCAGAGATCTGCCTGCTTCCAGAACCAGTACTGTGGCACCGGCTGACACCATGGCCTGGATGGTATCGGCGCCTGACGAGGGCAGGTCAAAACGCAGATCCTGCTGGGGTTTGGACAATTTTACCACCACTGCGCCGTTGCCCCGGGCAAGATTTCCTCCCCGCAGGATGGCTGCATCGGTTCCCTCAATGGCTTCCACGGCCAGCACCGTGCCGTTGCTGATCACAACGCACTGGCCGATATCCAGTTCTCCAATGGCTTTGGCCAGCTTCCATCCCTGGAATGCATCTTTTTTTTCCGCCTTGTCCAGAGACCTTTTTGTCCAGCAGCCATGCGGGCTGACCAGTTCGGGCAGTAAAAAGGTGGATGGTTTGATCTCAATGCCCTCTTTTTGCATAAGATCTGCAAACGCACCCAGGACAGTATTGTCATGGCTGTAACCGGTTTTGGCGATAAAGGCCAGGGCTTTGAAATCAGGCCGGATATCTTTGAAAATAGTGGTTTTTTGAATACTTCCCAGCATTACTGCCTGAAGGATGTCATGGCGTTTGAAATATTTCACCAGTCTGGAGATCTGGCCCAGGTACAGCCATTGAAATGCATTCACATGCTCAGCCAGAACCGGGTCTGTCTCGGAAAAAAAACCGGCAGCAACAACTGTTATATTTTTTTGGGCGGCTTTTTTTGCAAACAGGAGCGGAAACTGACCACCGCCTGCGATGAGTCCGATTTTCATTTTTTTTATCTGGTGATACCCCGGTTTGAATTAACGATAAAATCTGTAAAATTCTTTACTTCGGGAATCTGTTCCACTTCAGCTTTCACCCTTTCCGAGGCCTGTTTCACGGTTAATCCGATTCTGAAAAAAATCCGGTAGGCTTTTTTAAGTTCCCCTAAGGCAAAAGAGGAAAACTGGTGCCGTTTAAGTCCCACATTATTGAGGCCATGCAGGGCGGCCCGGTCCCCGGCTGCAATGACATAGGGCGGAATATCCTTGACCACGGCGGACTTACCGCCGATATAGGCAAAATCACCGATCTTCACAAACTGATGAATGGCCACAAGTCCTCCGATGGTGGCGTGGTCCCCTATTTCAATGTGGCCGGCCAGGGTGGAATTGTTGGCAAGAATAACCTGCCTGCCGGTTCTGCAGTCATGGGCAATATGGGTATAGGCCATGAGGTAATTTTCTTCCCCCACTTCGGTGATGCCACCCCCGGATGCGGTTCCCCGGTTGATGGTGACAAATTCCCGGATAATGGAGCCCCGGCCGATCTTCAGGTAACTTTTTTCTCCGTGAAATTTCAAATCCTGGGGGGCGCCGCCGATGGCGGCATACTGGAATACCTGGCAGTCTTCTCCTATGGAGACATAATTGTCAATGGTGGTGTGGGAACCGATAGTGGTATTGGAACCGATGTATACATCTGATTTGACAATGGTATAGGGACCGATGGTAACATTGTTACCAATTTCAGCCGACCCGTCGATAATGGCTGTGGGGTGAATCATTGGGACTCCGATTTGTCTATGACGCTTTCAAGTGAATGCAACCGCTTTTCAAGGGACAGGAGTGTTTTTCTCATGCCCGGCAGCCGGCTGATGATATTAACGACCTTGAGCCAGGTTTTATGGGGCATGTGGGGAATACCTGACACAATCTGGTTTTCGGGAACAGAAGATGAAACGCCGGCATACGGTCCTACTATGACATTGTCTCCAATGGTCAAATGACCTGAAATACCCGCTTTCCCTGCTATGATAACATTTTTCCCCACCCGGGTGGAACCGGCTATGGCCGCCTGGGCCACCACCAGAGTATTGTCTCCGATGGTCACATTATGGGCAATATGCACCTGGTTGTCGGTTTTTACACCGGCACCGATGCAGGTGATGCCAAGGGTGCCCCGGTCGATGGTATTGCAGGCACCGATTTCCGCATGGTCCCCGATCCTGACATGGCCGGTATGAGACAGTTTAACGTGGGCACCGGCATTCTGGACAAATCCATACCCGTCAGATCCGATAACCGATCCCGGGTGAATAATGACATGGTCCCCCAGGCAGCAGCGGTCCATGAGGGTGACATTGGGTTTGAGAACACAATGTTTCCCCACAACACACCCGTCTCCGATATACACATGGGGCATGATATGCACCCTGTCTTTGATGACCACATTGTCTTTGATGACCACGTGGGCATCTATGGTCACATGGTTTCCCAGTGTGCAGTTATCACCGATAACGGCAAGCGCACTGATGCCCGGTGCAGGTGCTGATACCGGATGAAAATGGTTTACCACTTCAAAAAAAGCCAGCCTGGGATTTTTTGTCTGCAGCACACAGGGATGGGCTGCCTTTTCCATATCACAAAAAGGGATAATCACGGCACCGGCACCGGTCTGATCCAGGCGTGACAGATAGGATCCATCACCGGCAAAGGTGATATCCGATGATGTGGCGGTGTCAAAGGAAGATACACCGCTAATGGGCACCAGAGGATCTCCGGACAGCCGGGCATTGATCATCGCTGCAATATCTTTGACAAGTAATTTCATGGGTCAGATGCCGGTATTTAACTGCCGCTGGCGACCTGGGCATTATATTTTTCAATAATGGTGTCGGTTATGTCAACATGATCGGCAATATAAATCACCCCGGCATTTTTTCTTTCAATAATCAGTAAATATTTTTCTTTTTCACCAATATCATTGGCAATATCAAATACCGATTTTTGCATTTCATTAATCAGCTTTATTTCAAGTTGCTTCAACTCATTGGCAAAATCTTCCTGCATTTTTTTAAAATCATTGATCTGAATTCTGAACTCACGCTCTTTTTCTCTTTTTTTCTCTCCACTGAGAACCAGAGATTCTCTTTCAAGGGCTTTGTTGGCTTCCTCCAGCACTTGTTTTTCTTTTTCCAGTTTGTCTTTGAGTTCCTGGCCCCTGGTATTGAGAATCTTCTGATTCATTTTACCGGCACTGGATTCTTTCATGATTTTTTCAAAGTTGATCACACCGATCCTGGGCGAATCTGCAGCAAATGCCGCAGGTATGAATCCCAAAAAAACAATCCATATAATACTTGCAATGCTTACACGCTTCATGGTTTCCTCCACAAAAATAAAAAATTTTAGAAAAATGCACCGATGGAAAAATCAAACTGGCCGTCACCGGTATCCATGACCTCCTTGCCTTCCACAACAAGACCATAGGCAAGCCGGATGGGTCCCATGGGAGAATTCCACCGCAGCTCAAACCCGATACTGGAAAACTGGTCTGCCAGATCAATATCCTCGCTGATCCGGTATACATCACCTCTGTCATAAAACAGAACCCCGGCCACGCCCATATCTTCCTGGATGGGAAAAATCAGTTCCAGATTGAACTGGATATATTTTTCTCCGCCGCGCAGAATAGGATCTCCCTTGTCCTGGGTGCTGATATCATATTTATCAAATCCCCTGACAGAATTGATTCCCCCCAGATAAAACCGCTCCCAGTCCAGATCAATCTGTCCATTGGTCCGGTCATCCAGGTACCCGCCTTCCACATGGAAAGCACCGGTGAATTTCCAGAACAAAGGCTTCCAGAAACCGGCTTCGGCAACATACCTTGTGTAATCAATGTCCCCGCCCAGAAACTCTCCGGCATACTGTACGGAAAATTTACTGAAAATTCCCCTGGTGGGCAGAAAATAATGGTTCCTGGAATCATAGCTGATATAGGGTTTGATACTGGAGGTGAAAAAATTACCCGCTGTCACATTGGTAAAAGCGGTTTCCACACTCTCCACTTCAAAATCTTCCACATTGTACTCTATGCCGATGGTGGTGTAATCCCACAGCTGCCGGTAAGCAGACCTGAGGGTAAGGCCGATGGCATTTCGTTCATAGTGTTCGAACTCTTTTTCCAGCTTGTAAATGTTAATCCCGGCGGAAATGGGCCTGTCAAAAATCCAGGGTTCGGTAAAACCCAGATCGTATAAACCGGTTTCATCTGAAATCCTGCCCAGAAGTTTCAGGTTCTGGCCCCGGCCGAACAGGTTTCTTTCTTCCAGAGATACCTGGCCGAAGGGGCCGTCAGCAGTGGAAAAACCACCGCCAAAAGAAAAATTCCCCGTGGCTTTTTCCGTGACATTAACCTCAAGGTCCCGCTGGTTGGAAACCGGGGTTTTAACCGGATTGATTTCAATATTTTCAAAATAATCTTTCACCCCAAGATTCCGGTAGGAGCGCTGGATACCGGCCATGGAATATCTGCCCTGTTCTTTTACTGCCAGTTCCCGCCGGATGACCTTGTCTCTTGTTTTGGTGTTGCCCGTGATGATGATCCGGTTAAAAAATACCGGTTCACCCTGCACAATCTTAAAGGTGATATTCACCTGTTTTGCTGCCTCATCTTTTTGAATCAGAGGGGATACCTCCACATTGGCATATCCGCGGTTGGAATAAAAATCATTGAGGCCCAGAAGATCCTTGCGTATCAATTCCCGGTTGTAAAGCGCAGTTCTTTTGGACTGCAGTTTTTCAAGCAGATCTTCTCTGGATGTAAGAATATCTCCTGTGATGTCTACGTTTCCGGTCTTATACTGGCTTCCTTCCTCGATCTTGAAACCAATGGAAATACTTTCTTCTCCCATTTCCACCCGGGGGTCCGACACCTTGACATCAATGAATCCGTTGTTTTTGTAAAGAGATTCAATCCGGATAACATCATTTTCCAGTTCGGTTTGGTCCAGATCTCCGGAAGTGGTTAAAAATGACCAGAATCCTTTTTCCCTGGTCTCCATGGCTTTTTTGATTTTTTTGTCTGTAAAATAGGAGTTGCCTTCAAAGGTAATGGCTTCTATTTTGATTTTCTCGCCTTCGTCCAGAACAAAGACTATATCAGCCTGGTTGTTTTCCAGGGATTTGATTTCATAATGCACCTGGCAGTTATGGTAGTTTTTCTCAGTATACAGACGCTTGATTTTTTCCACATCAGCGTTGATCTTGTAAACATTGAGGATGGAACCGGTGCTGGTGTCAATCACACCGAACAGTTCATCGTCTTTATACACCCGGTTTTTAGAAAATTTGATGTTTCTGACACTGGGCTTTTCTGTAACATCAAAAATGACTTCAACCCCCTGATCCAGCTCTTTTTTCCTGATTACCACATTATCAAAAAAACCCATTTTGTAAACCAGGGACAGGTCTTTGGACAATTTTTCCGGGTCCATTATTTCACCGGGGCCCGAGGAGATGGTCCGTAAAATAGCGTCAGATTCCACCCGGCGGTTGCCGGTAACAGAAATGGCTGCAATGATGCGTTTTTCAAATAATTCACCTATGATACCCCGGGTCAGGCCGGTGACGGCAGAAAACATGCCTTCCAGCTGCTTTGCCTGGGAAAAGAATGTCACAGGTGGCGCGGATTCATAGACATGGTGCATTTCCGGCAATATTTTTGTCCACACCCAGGCGGATGCCTTCCTGCCGGAATTTTGCCGGATCCCAGGCATCCTTGTCTGAATAATCTTTAACAAATATCACCCTGGCACCCTCTTTTTCCAGGGTTTGTTTGAGCATCAGCGGCACATCATCTTTCAGGTTCTCATTGGGCTGGTCTGCCTGAACAGAAAAAGGAAAGATTGCAACACTTATGGTCTGGTCAGCAGACAGTCCGGAAATCATGCAGAAAAATACAAACCAGATAACCCCTGTTATGTTCAGCGCTTTTTTCATGTCATTCCTTTGTTGATGCCGGTGCAATAGTGCCGTTGTGGATAGTTACCATTTTTCCCATCATATGGGCGAGCTTCATGTTATGGGTGACCACAACAATTGTCATGTCCAGTTCTTTGTTCAGTTGGTCCAGCAGTGCATGGATGCTGTCGGAATTTTTTTCATCCAGATTGCCGGTGGGCTCATCAGCCAGCAGCAGATCCGGCTTCATCATCAGGGCCCTGGCAATGGCCACCCGCTGCTGTTCTCCCCCGGAAAGATCTTCTACCCGATGAAAGTGCCTGTCTGCAAGCCCTACCCTTTCAAGCATATTTTCGGCCTGTTTTTCAACAGTTTTTTTGTTTTGCCGGGCGATGAGTCCAGGAATCATGACATTTTCCCGGGCAGTGAAGCCAGGGAGCAGATAGTGAAACTGAAAAACAAAACCAATGCGTTCATTGCGGAAGGCGGCCAGTCTTTCATCGTTAAGGGAAAACAGATTCCGGTCTTTGAATATCACCTGTCCCTGATCAGGTCTGTCCAGGGTGCCGATGATGTTCAAAAGGGTTGATTTGCCGATACCTGATGCCCCCACCACGGCCAGGGTCTCGCCTTTGGAGATAATAAAATCAGCCTCCTTCAGGATTTCAATGGAAGCTGTGGGACTGGCAAAGGTTTTGCTGACCCCTTCCAGACGCATGAGAACACAGGAAGGGTTATCCTTATCCATACCGAATAGCCTCCAGCGGGTCCATTTTTGATGCTTTGTAAGAAGGATACAGGGTTGATACAAAACAGATGAAAACCGCACTCACCGCAATCAGAAGCACATCCAGAGGATCCAGCTGCACCGGCAGGGTTGAAAAAGGATAGGCCTGGGGCAGCTGGATGAAATCATAGTGTTTAAGCAGCCAGCAGACCACAACCCCGGACACCGTTCCCAGAAAGGTTCCCAGAATACCGATAACCAGCCCCTTAAGGATGAAAATTTTTCCAATGACCCCATGGGTGGCGCCCATGGCCTTGAGAACAGCAATATCTTTGGTTTTTTCCATGACCATCATTATCAAAGCAGAAGCAATATTAAAAGCTGCCACCAGAATAATAAGGGTAAGTATAATAAACATGGCTGTTTTTTCCAGTTTCAAAGCGGAAAACAGGCTCTGGTTGATTTCCATCCAGTCCCGGACATAAAAGGGATACGCCAGGTCTCCCAGCACCTCTTTTCGGATCTGTTTGACCGTGAAAATGTCATCCACCCAGAGACCGATGGCGGAAATTTTGTTGTGGTCGCCGGTGAGCATCTGGGCCTGCTCCAGATGGACATAGGCCAGCATACCGTCATATTCAGACATACCGGAACTGAAGGTGCCCTGCACCACAAACCGTTTCATGGAAGGTATCTGGCCGATGGGAGAAACAAAGGAGTTGGTGGACATAAGAACAATGTTATCACCCGGCATGACCCCCACCGAAACGGCCAGCTCTTTTCCCAGAATTATGCCGGGCAGAATGTCCCCATCTGTTTTATGAACGGACAATGCTGTTTCCAGATCTTTTGTATCAAATCCTTTGATCAAAGACGCGCTGCTGGCCGGGAGGATTCCCCGGACCATGACCCCTGAAAATGACTGACGGGTCCGGATCATTGCCTGGCCGAACAAAATCGGGGAGGCATCCCTGATGCGGTGGTTATTCTGCAGGTCCTGCAAAATTGTATTATAACTGCCAAAGGTGCCATTGTAGTTCATGATCAGAATATGGGGCTCCAGGCCCAGAATCCGCCGGCGGAATTCGCTTTCAGCGCCGTTCATCACCGCGATCACCACCACCAGAGCCATCACCCCTACCATGACCCCGGCCACGGATAAGAAGGTGATCAAAGAGATAAACCCTTCTTTGCGTTTTGCCTTGAGATACCGCCTGGCTATGAACAGTTCAACAGCCATACAAGATCAATTGCTGTGTTTCATATGGGGAAAGAGAATGACTTCCCTGATGGAAGCGGCATCTGTAAGCAGCATCACCAGGCGGTCAATGCCGATGCCCTCCCCTGCTGTGGGGGGCATGCCGTATTCCAGGGCTTCCACATATTCCGCATCCATGATATGGGCTTCTGCATTCCCTTCATCCCGCTGGCGGACCTGCATGAGAAACCGGTTGTTCTGGTCTTCCGGATCATTTATCTCAGAGAATCCATTGGCAATTTCCCGGCCGGCAATGAACAGCTCAAACCGGTCGGTGAGCCTGGGGTCAGCCTCATTTTTCCGGGACAAGGGAGACACTTCCACAGGATATCCTGTGATAAAAGTGGGCTGGATCAGTCTGGGCTCCACCAGGATATCAAAAAGCTTGGTAAGCACTTTGCCATGGCTTTCTTTTTTGGTGATCTGGATATTGTTTTTGTCTGCAAATGCCAGCAGTGCCGGGGTATCATCCAGCGATGCCGGATCAAGGCCGCCGATGGTGCATAAGGATTCCATCATGGATATACGCTGCCATCCGGGTGTGAAATCAATGGTATGGCCCTGGTATGCAACAAAGGTTTCACCGGTGATCTGTTTTACAATGGAGACAAACATGTTTTCTGTCAGATCCATTAAATCCTTGTAATCCGCATAAGCCTGGTAAAATTCCACCATGGTGAATTCCGGGTTGTGACGGGTGGAAACCCCTTCGTTTCTGAAATTGCGGTTTATTTCAAACACCTTTTCAAACCCGCCCACCACCAGGCGTTTCAGATAAAGCTCCGGCGCAATGCGCAAAAACAGCTCCATGCCCAGGGCATTGTGCCAGGTTTTAAACGGGGTGGCTTCAGCACCGCCGGGCAGCGGCTGCATCATGGGTGTTTCCACTTCCATGAATCCATGGTCTTCAAAAAAATGCCGCATGGCTGCCACAATTTTGCTTCTTATCACAAATATGTTTCTGGTGGCATCATTCATGATCAAATCCAGATACCGCTGACGGTAGCGTTTTTCCGGATCCTTGATGCCATGAAATTTTTCCGGCAGGGGCCGGACCGCCTTGGATAAAAGGCGGAAGACCGTAGCCAGGATGGTCCATTCTCCAGTGCGGGTCTGGAATAAAGGTCCGGCCACACCGATAAAATCACCGATATCCAGTTTTTTAAACAGGTCATAGGTGTCATCGCCTATCTTGTTTTTCTGGATATAGACCTGCATGTGATCATAACCATCCTTGAACCGGACAAAAGAAGATTTTCCCATGCGGTTGATGGCCATGATCCTGCCGGCCACCTGAAATGTTTTGCCGCTCTCCCCTAAGGATTCAGGATCTTCGGCAATGGTCTGCTTTAGCTGGGCCAGGTTGCAGGAAATTTTAAAATCATTGGGATACAGGGGTACCCCGCTTTCCTTGATTGCCTGAATTTTTTCTTTTCGAAGCTGAATGATCTGGCTGTCTTTGTCCATGGGGTATATATCGCTTTCATTTAAGGTGCTGCCACGCCTATACCGTTGCCTGCACGCTTGTATTGTCAGAGTAAAATTTATGATTTCATTTGATAAAACATAAATAAATAGCCTGAATGTCTGGTTGTTGTCAAGATTTTGTTGGTGTTAATCCTGGGCCTGCATTTTTAAAAACAATCGTAAAAAGTGTTCCGTTGCCTGGTATGGAATCAAAGTCGATCATTCCGTCATAGGTATCGATGAGGCGGTGAATGATGGACAGCCCAAGCCCGGTTCCCTCTGGTTTGGTGGTAAAAAACGGATCAAAGATGTGTCTGGCTTTTTTGGGATCAATGCCCTGGCCATTGTCCTGGACAGTCAGATAAATCCGGTTGTTTCTGGGAGCGCTAAGGGTAATGACTATCTTTCCCTTACCGGAAATGGACTGGGCCGCATTTTTGATGATATTCCACAAAATCTGCTGAAGATGCACAGGATCAATGATGACACACAACGTATCATCAAGATGGGTAAAAATCTGGATCCTGTCCTTGAATTCCACGGTATTTAGAAACAAAGAAACCACATCAGTGACAGCCTCATGGATCATCACCGGTTTTGCGTTTGCCCGGCTGGGTTTGGCAAACAAGCGGATTTCATTGACAATGCGTTTGAGCCGCTCGGTTTCCCGCAGAATAATTTTCATGAGCCGGTCTTCATGGCTTCCGGGCAGCGCTTCCTCCTGGAGCAGTTGAATGGATCCTGCCAGAGAGGCCAGCGGATTTTTGATTTCATGGGCAATCCCTGAGATCATTTCATCCACGGTCTCCATTTTTTCCACACGCCGGAAGTGGGCCTGGGTGATTTTTAAATCCTGGCGGGCCCGTTTCACCTGCAGGGCAAGCTGTCCGCTTAAAAAGGCCACAGCAAAACAGGCTGCCATGATGATGATGACCCGGTACAGAATATGGCTTGGATCCAGGTTTATGGGTACGGCATGGTGCCCGAGAAAAGGGGGAATGATCCGGTAGTATTCCAGCAGGATCAGCAGGCCATATTGGGCTGCCGATACCCCGGCAATGACCAGACTGCCTTTTTGCAATACCAGCATGGCGCTGTAGATGATAATCAGCAGATACAAAAAGGTGAACATGGAATCAAAACTGCCGGTAACATAAATAATCAGTGTCACTGAAAAGGTATCCACCAGGATCTGGGCATAACACAGTTCCGGCAGCCGGGTGCCGCTTTTGAGCCAGAGGCCGTATCCCACGGATAAAAACAATATCAGGGCCGCCAGGTAATACAGGGTTACAAAAGGCTGGGATAAAAAAGACAGATTTTCCCCGGTTGAAAATACCAGGCTGGAAAATATCAGTACAATGCAGAATATCACCCGGGCCAGAATGATCCACTTGAGCTGCCGAACCATGTCCTGCTGTCCCTGAAACGGTTCAGGTGATGCCGGATTATCCAAGATTACAGGTTGCCGGCCATGGTGAATATGGGCAGATACATGGCGATGACAAGTCCCCCCACCACTACGCCCAGAAAAACCAGCATGAACGGCTCGATCATGTCTGTGAGATTTTTAACGGCCTGGTCCACCTCATCATCATAAAAATCCGCTATTTTTTCCATCATGGTATCCAGGGCACCGGTGGACTCTCCCACGGAAATCATGGAACAGACCATGGAGGGAAAGACCCCGCTTTCCAGCAGGGGATCTGCCATGGACCGGCCCTCAGCAATGCCGGACTTGACATCTCTTATGGCAAATTCCACAATTTTGTTGCCTGAAGTTTTTCCCACAATGTCCAGGGCATCCAAGATGGATACCCCGGATGAGATCATGGTGCTGGTGGTTCTTGTAAACTTGGCCACTGCCACCTTGCGGATGAGCATTCCCACCACCGGCAGGCGAAGGAACATGTCATCCATGAGAATCCTGCCCTTTTTGGTCTTGTAAAAGCGGCGGATGAGGAAACCTGCGCCTGCAAACCCGATAAGGATCCACAGCACATTGGCCACCACAAAGTCACTCAGGGCCACCACGAGCAGGGTGGGGGCAGGCAGGGCAGACTCCATGCTGGCAAACATTTCTTCAAATACCGGTATGACAAATACCAGGATGATGCCCACCACGATAATGGCCACGATAATGGTGATGATAGGGTAGGTCATGGCGCCCTTGACCTGTTTTTTGAGCTTTGCCATTTTTTCCATGTAACTGGACAAGCGTCCCAGAATCACATCCAGAATACCGCCTGCTTCTCCTGCCGCCACCATGTTCACAAACAATTCATTAAAATCACTGGGATATTTTTTCAGGGCATCGGCAAAGGTTTCCCCTGATTCCACTGATTCCTTGATTTTTTTCAGATGTTTTTTAAAGGTGGGATTTTCCTGCTGGGTATGCAGGATTTCCAGGCACTGCAGCAGCGGCAGGCCCGCATCGATCATGGTGGAAAACTGCCTGGCAAAAATAATCACATCACTTTCTTTTACACTGGGCTGCAAAAATGAGACGTTTTCAAAAAGATCCTTGGGCTTTTTTTTGATTCTGCCGGGAACCAGTTTCCTTCTGATAAGACTCTGGCGGACCTGTTCACTGTTTTCCGCCTCCATTTCACCTTTAACGGTTCTGCCTCTGGGGTTTTTGCCTTTCCATTGATAGATCTCGGGCATATGATTTCCTTAATGTTTTGGTTGCATGGTCCAAAGCGCCAATCGCAGCTGATTATACCAGAACAGCAGGATTTGTAAAATCGTTCCAGATAGTCTATATAACATCCATTGTGCAATCTCAACAGGAGTTGATCCGTGGAGGACAAAAAAAAAGGCGGTATCAGTGCCAAAACCATTATCACCAGCCATATGAATGCTGATTATGATGCCATTGCCGCCATGCTGGCTGCCCAGAAACTGTATCCGGGTGCATTGATCATTTTTCCCGGATCCCAGGAAAAAAATTTGCGGGATTTTTTCATCTCTTCCATGAGTTATCTGTTCAACATGGCAGATCCGGCAGCCATTGATTTTACAGATACCCGCACCCTGGTGCTGGTGGACACCCGGCAGAAAAACAGGCTTGTGGGGGTAAACGATCTGCTGGAAAACAAACAGGTATCCATTCATATATATGACCATCATCCGCCGGGACCCGATGATGTGACCGCAGACATGGAAGTGTGTAAACCCTATGGTGCCACCGTCACCATACTGAGTGAGATACTGCAGAAAAAAAAAATCATTCCCACCCCTGAAGAAGCCACTGTCATGGCCTTGGGAATTTATGAAGACACCGGCATGTTCACCCATTCCTCCACCACCCGGGCGGATTTTATTCAGGCAGGGTATCTTTTGTCCTGCGGCGCCAGTCTCAATACCATTGTCAGCCTGGTGGTCAGGGAAATAAAGGCGGAACAGGTCACCTGGCTCAATGAACTGCTCAATGAAATGACCGTGCACAAAATAAACGGCATTGATGTCCATATTTCCACCATTTCCGCTTCATATTATATCACGGACCTGGCATCCATTGTCCAGAAAATCGTGCGCATGGAGAGTCTGGATCTGTATTTTGCCGTGGTGCTCATGGGCAATAAAATCAATATCATTGCCAGAAACAGAATTCCTGAAGTGGATGTGGGAAAAATTCTGTCCGCCTTCGGCGGCGGGGGGCATGCCTATGCCGCCTCTGCCAAGGTGGAAAATCATACCCTGCCCCAGGTGGAACTTATGGTCATTGACCAGGTAAAGCAGGCCACCCGGAAAATTCAGGTTGTCAAAACATTGATGTCGTCTCCTGCCATTACCATTGCATCCTCTGCCTCCTGTGAACAGGCGGGCAGCATGATGACCCGGTATAATATCAATACCCTTGTGGTGGTGGATGAAAACACAGATACTTATGAAGGATATATCACCCGCCAGGTGGTGGAAAAAATTTTTTTTCACCAACTCAAAGACAGGCCGGTGGAAGAATATATGGATTCAGAAGGTCCGTTTGTCTCATCAGATGCAGACATAGCGGAAATTGAATACAAAATCATTGAAGAAAAGCAGCGGATCATTCCGGTGATCGACCATGGCAGGATCAATGGTGTGATCACCCGCACCGATCTGCTCAATTATCTGGTCCAGCACAACAAGGCAGTCAAACATACGGACCAGCTCATCTTTAAAAGACAGAACACCAAAAAACGCCGGATCCACAATATCATGGAACAGCGGCTGGATGCCTATACCCTGGATCTGCTCAAAGCCATCGGCACAACAGGCGATGAACTCAATCTCAACCTTTATGTGGTAGGCGGATTTGTCCGGGATCTTCTGCTGCAGCGCCAGGTGGACGATATTGACATTGTGGTGGAAGGAGACGGGATTGCTTTTGCCAGGCATTTTGCAAAAAAAATGGGGTGCCGGGTAAATACCCATAAAAAATTCGGCACTGCTGTGATCATTTTTCCAGATAATGTCAAAGTGGATGTGGTATCTGCCCGCCTGGAATACTATAATTTTCCCGCTGCCCTGCCCATTGTGGAAAAAAGTTCCATCAAACGGGATCTGGCCAGACGGGACTTCACCATCAACACCCTTGCTTTGAGCCTGAATCCGGAAAATTTCGGCACCATGATCGATTATTTCGGTGCCAACCGGGACCTGAAAGACAAAACCATCCGTATCATTCACAACTTAAGTTTTGTGGAAGATCCCACCCGGATATTCAGGGCCATTAAGTTTTCCAACCGGTTCGGATTCAAGATCGGCAAAGTCACCGCCAATCTCATTAAAAACGCCCTTAAAGTCGATTGCTTCAAGAATCTGAGCGGGCTTCGGGTCTTATCGGAACTCAAGCAGATTTTCAGTGAGGAAAATCCCATTCCCGCCATACATACCATGGAATCCTACGGCCTGGAAAAAGTGATCCATCCCCAGCTGGAGATCACCCCCAATACCTATGGGATATTTGAATCGGTCAACAAAACCCTGGCCTGGCACGACCTGCTTTATGTGGGGGAAAAATATCCCCGGTGGGCCATATACTTCATGGTGCTGCTGCACCGCTGCGCTTTTACCGTGTGTGAACAGATATGCAAAAGACTGATGGTACCGGTCAGCGAAACCCGGCTGCTGCTGGAAAGACGGTATAAAGCGGAACAGCGGCTCAGTTATATAGAATCTGTTTATCCTGTTTCCCGCCAGGAACTGTACTGGGCACTGATCAACTTCAAGACAGAATGCATTTTGTACATGATGGCCCTGACCAAAGAAGAACCAGTGCGCAAAGCCATCTCCAATTTTTACACGGATTACCGCCATGTAAAACCTTTGATCCGGGGCCGGGACCTGATCAATATCGGGGTGAAGCCCGGTCCTGAATTTACAAAAATATTCCAGGAGGTGCTGAATGCAAAACTGGAGGGTGATCTTGAAACCCGGAAAAAGGAAATCGCTTTTGCTGCCGCATATGCACGGTCCAATGGATTAATTTAATGTTGATAAAATCTTTTCTTTCTGGTACTTCCCCGGCCATGCAGCACAATTTTAGCACTTTTAAACCCTGTTAGATAGGAAATCCACCCTATGAAGAATGCTGACTTTTTAACCGGTATCACCACCAGCGGCACGCCCCACCTGGGAAATTTTGTGGGTGCCGTCAGGCCGGCGGTGGCATCCAGTAAAAATCCGGAACTGACCTCCTATTATTTTCTGGCTGACTACCACTCATTGATTAAAAACCATGATCCTGAAAAACGGCAGGCCTCCACCCTTCAGATCGCGGCTGCATGGATCGCCCTGGGCCTGGACCATGAAAACTGCGTGTTTTACCGGCAGTCTGATATTCCTGAAATTTTGGAACTGACCTGGATCCTGACCTGTCTCACCGCCAAGGGCCTCATGAACCGGGCCCATGCCTACAAGGCAAAGGTCCAGGAAAATGACATTGCCGGCAACAAAGACCCTGACCAGTCCATTACCATGGGGTTGTTCTCATACCCCATTCTCATGGCTGCTGACATTCTCATGTTCAATGCGAAAAAAGTACCGGTGGGCAAAGACCAGGTCCAGCACCTGGAAATGACCAGAGATATTGCGGCACGGTTCAACCATGTATATGAAAAACTGTTTGTTCTGCCTGAAGTGGTGGTGGATGACAACACCGCAGTGCTGTCCGGTCTGGACGGCAGAAAAATGAGCAAAAGCTATAACAACTTTATCCCGCTGTTTGACACGGAAAAGCGGCTGCGCAAAATGATCATGAAGATCCAGACCAATTCTCTGGGACCTGACGACCCAAAGGACCCTGATACCTGCACCCTTTTTTCCATTTACAGGGCCTTTGCCACTCCGGAACAGACAGCTGTCATGGCTGAGCGCTACCGGGCCGGGATCGCCTGGGGGGTGATGAAACAGGAGTTGTTTGAATATATCAACACCATTCTGGCCGAACCCCGGCAGCGGTATAATGAGCTGGTCAAAAACCCGGGGGATATTGAAGACATTCTGTCCAAAGGAGCGGACAAGGCCAGAGGGTTTGCCGTGCCGTTTTTA
>DATFKQ010000015.1:0-7771 GCA_035268565.1 Desulfotignum sp.
AGCATCAAGGTGATTCTGGACCTGGCTCCGGACCCGGGCCTGATCACAGCCTCCAAAGACCAGCTGCGCCAGGTCTTCATCAACATGTTTTCCAATGCCATGTATGCCATGCCTGACGGCGGAAATCTGACCATCTCCACCAGGCCCAACGGCCACATGCTCCATATAGTAGTGGAAGATACCGGCACAGGCATCAAATCCGAGCACCTCAAAAAAATATTTGATTCGTTTTTCACCACCAAAACCGACAGCATCAAGGGGGTGGGTTTAGGTCTTTCTGTCTGTTACGGGTTCATCAAGGACCATGAGGGAGACATAACAGTGGATTCCAAATACGGGGAATGGACCCGGTTCACCATCAAGCTGCCCTATATCGGGACCAGAGGGTAACTTTTTCCCCTTATTTTTGCCGTGAACGTGTTGCCGGGATGGTCCGTTTCACCACAAAACCACAAAACCTACAAACCTATAAACCTATAAAAACCACAGAGATCACAGAGATCACAGAGAGTCATGGTGCTGCGAATTGCTTAAACTCATCTTTTGGGTGCTGTCCCGGCCCGGTTCACGGTAGACCATAAATCTGGATCCGTCCATACGGTCAACAATTCATCATATTTTATGCTTCGCGGTAATAAAGTATCATAACGCTTTCCTTATATACTGTCAGTCGTGTCGTCATTTCAGATATAAACTTACTGTCTGTTTGGGCACGGAAAAAAAATCAAAAAAAAGTGGTTTCCGATTAGTTAATAGGCTTATAGTTATTTTATTTATTTTATTTATTATTTTCTTGTTGACAAACAGAATTTAATATAATAACACTAAAAACTATAAACCATAAATGCAAAGGAGGCATTATGGAAGACACATTGACTGTATTCACGGCCAGCAAGTACTGCAATGTTTCGTCAAAAACCATTATCAACTGGGTGGAGGCCGGACACATCAAGGCCTACAAAACCGTGGGCGGGCACCGCCGCATCAAAAAAGCGGATCTGGAAACCTTTATGAACGATCAGGGAATCCCCGTTCCCGAGAAAAAAGAGGACACCGCCCGGAAAAAGATTCTGGTGGTTGATGATGACATGATCATTGTGGAGTCCATTGTTCAGTCTCTGGAGGAAGATGAATTTGATTATGAGGTCATTTCCGCTTCCGACGGGTTCGAGGCCGGGCTCCAGGTCAATCATTTCAAGCCGGACCTGCTGATCCTGGACATCATGATGCCGGATATCAAAGGGTATGATGTCTGCAGAAAAATCAAGACCAGTGAAGAAACCAAAGACACAAAAATCATTGTGCTGTCCGCCTATCTGGACGATGAAAAATTTGCCCAGATGAAGGAAAATGGTGCAGATATCTGCTTTTCCAAGCCGCTGCCCCTGCACCAGCTCAAAGAAGAAGTCGCAAAATTGCTTGGACTAAAATAACAAGGAGGCGGATCATGAATTTAAAAGAATCTTTGGAAAAAAAGAGATTTGTTGTGACCTCTGAAGTTCAGGCACCCCTTGGTGATGATGAGCCCGAAGCGCTGGTGTCAAGCCTGAGCAAAATCAGGGGGAGAGTGGACGGTGTGTCTGTCTCTGATGTGGAGCTGGAAGGCGTGGTGGGGGACAGCATTCTGACCTGTGACCTGCTGCGCAAAAACCGGTTCAATGCCATCTACCAGACCACCACAAGGGACAAGAACCGGTACCAGCTGCAGAAGGATTTGACCAGTGCCCATGAGATCGGTGTGGACAACCTGCTGGTGTTTACAGAAGACTACCGAATTTCCGGGGACAGCCTTCAGGAATCCATGTTTTTTCACGTGGATTCCGGCAAACTGGGATCGGTGCTGGATCACCTGCGCCAGGGCGTGAGCATTGAGGGCAATGAACTGGACAAAAAAGTGGACTTCACCCTGGGATCCGGGGTGGAAACCCCCTGGGGAAAACAGATGCCCAAGCGGGGCATGGAGGAGATGGAGGACATGCTCAACGTGGGGGCCGGGTATTTTCTCACCACCCCCATCTTTGACGTGGACCAGTTTGAAAAGTTCATGAAACAGGTGCAGCCTTTCCGGGTACCGGTGATTGCAGAGGTGATGATTCTGCGCACCGCCGGTATGGGAAAATTTTTAAACCGCCATTTTAAATCCGGGCTGGTCCCGGAGTGGGTGATCCAGAAGCTGCTGGATGCACCCGACAAAACCCGCGCAAGTATTGAACTGTTTGCAGATACGGTCAGCAGTCTGAAAGATATCTGCCAGGGGGTGCACATTGTCACCATCGGCGGAGAAGATAAGCTGGCCCAGTACCTGAATGCAGCCAGACTGAGATAACTGCGGTTAAGATAAAAACGATTTAGACAGGGGGCGTGAAACATGGCAGAGGCAATAAAGATCGACACCCTGGATTGTGAACTCAAGGATGCGGTGCTGGACAAAATACCGGATGCGAATTTTGACCTGTGCCTGACCTGCGGCACCTGCGCCGGCGGGTGTCCGGCATCAGAGCAGTTCGGCATGGATCCCAGAAAACTCATCCGCATGCTCAACTTCGGCATGGATGAGCAGATCCTCAAATCCGACTGGAAATGGGTTTGTTCCATGTGCGGACGGTGCCAGCTGGCCTGTCCCATGAACATCAATATTCCCAAACTCATTTACAACATCCGGGCAAGAGTGGCACGGGAGAAACGTCCCAAGGGCATTCTGGGTTCCTGTGACCAGCATATCAGAACCGGTTCCGCCATGGGTGCGGCCAAAGAAGATTTTACATTCACGGTTCTGGATGTGGCAGAAGAGATCAGAGAAGAGCATCCCGGATTTGAAGACCTGGAGGTGACCGTGGACCGGGTGGGGGCCCAGATGGTGCTCAACCAGAACTCCAGAGAACCGGTCACCGAACCCGAGGAGATGGGGCCGTTGTGGAAGATCCTGCATACAGTGGGGGCGGACTGGACCTACCCGTCCGTGATGTGGGCCGGTGAAAACTACTGCATGTTTCTGGCCGACGATGAAGGCTGGCGGTATATCATAGAGGAGTTTGTCCTGCATGTGGACAATAACCTGAAAAGTCCCATGGTGGTGAACACCGAGTGAGGCCACTCCTATTTTGCAATCCTGGAAGGATTGCGCAAATACAACATTCCGCACAAATTCGAACTCACCACCATCATCGAGTTGTATGCCCAGTGGATAAGGGAAGGAAAACTCAAGGTCAATTCAGACTGGAACAAGGATATCGGCGCCAAATTCACGATACAGGATCCCTGTAATATCGCCAGAAAAAGCGGGTCCAACAAAATTGTGGATGACCTGCGGTTTGTGGTGAAAACCGTGGTGGGCGAAGAAAATTTCATTGATACCGTGCCCAGCCGCATGAATAATTTCTGCTGCGGCGGCGGCGGCGGGGCGCTTCAGGCAGGGTTCCCGGAACAGCGGCGGGCCTACGGCAGGATCAAGTACAACCAGATCATGTCCACAGGGGCGGATTACGTCATTGCCCCCTGCCACAACTGCCACGGCCAGATCGAGGATATCGGTCACCATTACGGGGGCAATTATCATGTGGTCCATTTGTGGACCATCATCTGCCTGGCCCTGGGCGTGCTGGCGGAAACCGAACGGACCTATCTCGGCCCTGACCTGGCCGAAGTGGGACTTTAACCAAGGAGGGATGACATGACCGAAATAGAAAAAGGATCGGTAATGGTGGTCGGGGCCGGTATTGCCGGTATCCAGGCGTCCCTGGATCTGGCGGATTCCGGGCACCTGGTGTATCTGGTGGACAAAAATACCGCCATCGGCGGCACCATGGCCCAGCTGGACAAAACCTTTCCCACAAATGACTGTTCCATGTGCATCATTTCTCCGAAACTGGTGGAAGCCGGGCGCCATTTGAATGTGGAACTGCTCACCATGAGCGACATTACGTCCGTGGAAGGAGAGGCCGGCAACTTCACTGTGACCTTACAGGAAAATCCCCGGTACATTGACATGGAAAAATGCACCTCCTGCGGGGAATGTGCCAAGGTGTGCCCGGTGGACCTGCCCAACCGGTTCGACGAGGACCTGGGAGAGCGGAAGGCCGCCTTCAAACTCTATCCCCAGGCCATGCCCTCTGCCTGGGCCATTGAAAAAGCAGACAAAGCCCCCTGCCGCCTCACCTGTCCGGCCGGGCTCAATGTCCAGGGATATGTCCAGATGGTCAAACAGGGCAAATTCAAGGAAAGCCTGGAGATCATCATGGCGCAGCTGCCCCTGCCCGGAACCCTGGGCCGGATCTGCCCCCATGAATGTGAGGATGCCTGCCGCAGGTGCCAGAAGGATGCGCCCGTGGCCATAAGAGATCTCAAGCGCCTGGCAGCAGACAGTTTTGATCCCAGGGAAGTTACGATTCCCTGTGATCCGAAAATCAATAAAAAAGCAGCCATTGTGGGATCAGGCCCGGCAGGGCTGTCCGCTGCATACCACCTGGCAAAAAAAGGGGTGGATGCCGTGATTTTCGAGGCGTTGCCCAGCCCCGGCGGCATGCTGCGGGTGGGTATTCCGGATCACCGCCTGCCCCCTGATGTGCTGGACAAAGACATTGAAGTGGTCACCAGTTTAGGGGTGGAAATAAAATGCAGCACCCGCCTGGGAGAGGATTTTACCGTGGACAGCCTGCTGGCGGACGGATTTGATGCCGTGTTCCTGGCCCTGGGTGCCCATAAGGGCATTGATCTGGGCATTCCCGGTGAAAACCTGACAGGCGTGCGCCAGGGTGTGGATTTTCTCCGGGAACTGAATCTCACCGGCACGACACAGGTGGGAAAAAATGTCGGCATCATCGGCGGCGGCAATGTGGCCATTGATGTGGCCAGATCTGCTGTCCGCATGGGTGCGGACAAGGTTACCATCATCTACCGGCGGACCAGAAAGGAGATGCCGGCCTGGGAAGAGGAGATCTGTGCGGCAGAAGAAGAGGGCGTGGACATCACCTACCTGGCCGCCCCCCAGAAGGTGCTGGAAAAAGACGGAAAAGCAGCAGGCCTGCGGGTCATTAAAATGGAACTCGGAGAACCTGATTCTTCCGGCCGGCGCCGGCCCGTACCTGTGCCGGGCAGTGAATATGATCTTCCCATTGACCAGCTCATCTGTGCCATCGGCCAGCAGCCGGATATTTCCGTTCTGGAAGACCTGGCAGATGTGAAAATCTCCCGGTGGAACACCACTGAGGTGGACCCGGTCACCCTGGAGACGGATAAACCCGGGGTGTTTGCGGGCGGGGATCTGCAGACGGGGCCCGGTGTTGCCATCGGTGCGGTGGCCGCAGGCATGGAGGCGGCAGAATCCATCTTCCGGTATCTCACAGGCAAAGATATGGCTGCGGGCCGGGATGTGCCGGTGACTGAAGAACCGGTATACCTGCCGGTGGATCCGGACATGCCCGAAGAACCCCGGTATAAAATGCCTGAACTTGCCGTTGACAGACGGGCCGGCAATTTTGATGAAGTGGAGCTTGGGTATGCAGCAGAGGACGGGCAGAAAGAAGCGGCCCGGTGCCTGAACTGCGGGTACTGCTCCGAGTGCATGCAGTGCGTGGATGCCTGTCTGGCCAATGCGGTGGACCATTTTATGGTACCCAGAACCCGCAAGGTGCAGGTGGGGGCCATCATCATGGCACCGGGATTCTCTCCCTTTGAGCCCAAAGAGATGGTCACCTACTGCTACGGCCACAGCCCCAATGTCATGACCTCCCTGGAGTTTGAGCGGATTCTGTCCGCTTCCGGGCCGTTTTCCGGTCATCTGGTACGGCCGTCGGACAAAAAAGAGCCCAAAAAGATCGCCTGGCTCCAGTGCGTGGGCTCAAGAGACATCAACAAAGGGGATAATGCCTACTGTTCCGGGGTGTGCTGCATGTATGCCTCCAAGCAGGCGGTGATTGCCAAGGAGCATGCAGATTATGACCTGGACTGCACCATCTTCTATATGGACATGCGCACCCATGGCAAGGAGTTTGACAAGTACCAGATGCGGGCCGAAGACGACTCCGGGGTGCGGTATGTGAGATCGCGCATCCATTCGGTGTTTCCGGAACCAGGTGACCGGTACCGGCTGGTGTATGCCACTGAAGCCGGAAACCTGGCAGAGGAAATATTTGACATGGTGGTGCT
The DNA here is from genome assembly GCA_035268565.1 of Desulfotignum sp. Taxonomy (GTDB): domain Bacteria; phylum Desulfobacterota; class Desulfobacteria; order Desulfobacterales; family Desulfobacteraceae; genus Desulfotignum. Next base: position 6,145 of record DATFKQ010000015.1, read on the forward strand.
GTCCATCGGCCTTTCTCCCAACAAGGATGCCCTGATGCTGGCACAGAAAACCGGCATTGACCTGAATGCCCATGGATTTGCACAGACATCGGATCTGTCTTCGGTGGCCACATCCAGGGAAGGGATTTATGTGTGCGGCACCTTCCAGGAACCCAAGGATATTCCGGGATCGGTCATGGAAGCATCTGCAGCAGCAGCCACCGCCTCCATGGCCATGGCAGGTGATCGGTGGTCCCTGACCCGGACAAAGGACCTGCCGCCGGAAACCGATGTGACCGGGGCCTCCCCGCGTATCGGGGTGTTTGTGTGCAACTGCGGCATCAATATCGGCGGGGTGGCGGATGTACCTGCTGTGCGTGATTATGCAAAAACCCTGCCCTTTGTGGTCCATGTGGAGGACAATCTGTTCACCTGTTCCCAGGATGCCCAGGACCACATGAAACAGGTGATCATGGAAAATGACATCAACCGGGTGGTGGTGGCATCCTGCTCCCCCAGAACCCATGAGCCCCTGTTCCAGGAGACCATCCGGGATGCCGGCCTGAACAAATACCTGTTTGAAATGGCCAATATCCGGGACCAGAACACCTGGGTCCACATGAATGAACCGGAAAAAGCCACCAGAAAGGCAAAGGACCTGGTACGCATGGCCGTGGCCAAGGCCGCGTTCGTGGAACCGCTGCACCAGGTGAGCCTGCCCATTAAAAAATCGCTCCTGGTTGTGGGGGGCGGTGTTGCCGGTATGGAAGCAGCCCTTATGGCGGCATCCCAGGGCGTGGATGTCCATCTGGTGGAGAAAACAGGGCATCTTGGCGGCATTGCCCGGCATCTGAACACCACCTGGCAGGGGGAATCCATATCTGACTACCTGGAAACCCTGGAGGTAAAAATCCGGGAAAACCCGGCTATTACCCTGTACCTGGATTCCGAGGTGAAACATACCACAGGGTCCATGGGCAATTTTGTTACCACCCTGGTGCAGGAAACCATAATTGAACACGGAGCAGCGGTCATTGCCACCGGCGGCAGGGAATACACACCCACCCAATACCTGTACAAAGACCACCCGGATGTGCTCACCCACCTGGACATGGATGCAGCGATCAGGCAGGAAGATGACCGCATTGCAAAGGGCCGGTCTTTTGTTTTCATCCAGTGCGTAGGGTCCAGAAACGAAGAAAATCCCTACTGCTCCAAGGTCTGCTGTACCCACAGCATCAAGTCGGCCATTGCCTTGAAGAAAATGGACCGGCGCAAACGGGTGTTCATCATTTACAGAGATATCCGGTCCTATGGTTTCAGGGAAGATTTGTACAAGGAAGCCAGGGAACTGGGGGTGCTGTTCATCCGGTATGACCTGGAGGAACTGCCCAAGCTCAGAAAAAACGGGGAGGGCGGCCTGGTGCTGGAAGTCATGGACCCGGTACTTCAGATGCAGGTGAAGATCAATCCGGATCTGGTGGTGCTGGCATCCGGCGTGGTACCGGCGGACAACAAGGCCCTGTTTGAAAAATTCAAGGTACCGGTGAACAGTGACGGATTCCTGGTGGAGGCCCATGCCAAGCTGCGGCCGGTGGATTTTTCCTCGGACGGCCTGTTTGTGGCAGGACTGGCCCATTATCCCAAA